>NZ_CP022367.1:917500-1100000 GCF_003119115.1 Azospirillum sp. TSH58 | reverse complement strand
TACGATCCGCGCAAGCTCCAGGTGGGCCAGCAGGTCACCGTCCTGTTCGAGCCGCGCCGCGGCGGCACCAAGCAATTCGTCGGGCTGGAATTCCTTCCGGACGTGGTGCGCTCCGTCTCCGTGTCCCGCAAGGGCGACGCCGGATTCACGTCGAGCGAATCGGAAAAGGCCGTCACCCGCCAGCCGGTCGCCGCGCAGACGGTGATCCGGTCGAGCCTGTTCGAGGCGGGCAGCGCCGCCGGCGTGCCGGTCTCGGTGATGATGGCGCTGATCCGCGACTATTCCTACGACGTGGACTTCCAGCGCGACCTCCAGCCGGGCGACCGCTTCGAGGTCCTGTATGAGCGGCTGGTCACCGCCGACGGCAAGAACGCCGGCGAAGGCGACGTGCTCTACGCCGCGCTGGTGCTGAGCGGCAAGGAATACCCGATCTACCGGCACAAGAGCCGGGACGGCCGCATCGACTATTACAACCGCGACGGCGAGAGCATCCGCCGCGCGTTGCTGCGCACGCCGATCGACGGTGCGCGGATCACCTCGGGCTTCGGCATGCGCCACCACCCGATCCTGGGCTTCAGCAAAATGCACAAGGGCATGGATTTCGGCGCGCCGACCGGCACGCCGATCTATGCGGCGGGCGGCGGCGTGGTCGAGGAGGTCGGGCCGAACGGTGCCTACGGCAACTACATCCGCATCCGCCACAACACCCAGATCGCCACGGCCTACGCCCATTTGAGCCGGATCGCCAAAGGCACGCGCCGCGGCGCCCGCGTCGACCAGGGCGACGTCATCGGCTATGTCGGGACCACCGGCCGGTCCACCGGCCCGCACCTGCATTACGAGGTGCTGAAGGGCGGCCAGCAGATCAACCCGAAGAGCATCGACCTGCCCACCGGCGACAAGCTGGAGGGCCGTGAGCTGCAGGCCTTCGAACAGACGGTGCGGTCGCTGGAAAAGACCTTCGAGCAGGCGCGCAGCGGTCTCCAGCTCGCCCGCACCCCGGGCTCGCACGAGGACAAGGGCTGCACCAAGGCGACCACCTGCTGAGGTGGCGCCTCCTACTCCTGGTGAAGAAAGCGGCGGATGGCGCTGGCGAGGATCTGGACACCCTTCTCCTCGTCATCGGCCATCTTGCGGAGACGGTCGCGCATCGCCTGAACCTGCGGCTTCATCTGGGCCGCCTTGGCGATGGCCAGTTGCGCCTCTTCCGGTTTCATGTCGTCGTTGGCCATGGCGTGCTCCTTCCGCTCGCAACCAGGATGAGACAGTCAGCGCCGTCTTTCAACGGTCCCTTCACTAACGAAACAGGCCGGCGCTCTCCACCGCCTGGCCGCCGGTTCCCAGCTTGAATTCCGTGACGCCCGGCGCGCTGTCCGGGTTGATGCCGCCGAGGTCGAGCCAGCCCACGCCGCGCGCCTTCAGCGCCAGGGCCGCCCGCCACAGCACCAGCCGCATCGCACCGCTCTTGCGCCCCGACTCGCTGGACCAGCCGATCTGGTAGGTGGCCGCCCCACCATGAATGTAGAAGAGCGCGCTCGCCGCCGGCTTCGCGTTGCTGGATCGGTCCTCCAGGGCGGCGACCATCAGCACCCCGTCGCCCTTCCCCCCGCCTTTCAGCAGCGCGTTGCGGATGCGCACGGCCAGCGCGCCGGTCATCGGGCGGAATTGCTTGGTCAGGGCCTGCTCATGCTCCTGCTTCATCAGCCAGGGCAGGTTCTTGGCATCCCAATCGAGATCAACGACCAGACCGGCCTTCTCCGCCCCCTTCAGCCGCTGGCGCCAGTCGCGGGCCATCGCCGCGCGCAACTCCTCCTCGCCACGCGACAGGTCGAGCCAGACCGTGCGGTAGCCGGGACCGAAGCGGCGGAAGCCGCAGCGGCGCAGCATCGCCTCGGCCTCCGGTCCGGCGGCCAGTTCGGGAAGCAGGCTGGCCCGGTTCAGCGGGTTGTCGGGGCAGGCCCGGCGCAGCAGGCGGAAGACCGCCTCCTGGGTCGCCAGGTCCGGCTCGATCCCGTCGAGCCACAGCGGGCCGCGGTGGATCTGGCGCTGGTGGAACAGGCGGAGCGTGCGCCGCTCCAGAAGTTGCACCATCCCGATGGGCGCTCCGTCCCGCCGGATCAGGCCGAGGCGCGGCACGAAGCCGTGGGTGCGCCCCATGGCGCCGGCATAAGCGAAGCACTGCGGCAGGGTGGAGCGGGGAACGCGGGCGAAGAGCGAGGCCCACTCCCCCACCGTCCCCTCGTTCCACAGGATGGTGACGGCGCCTTCGGAGGTGCTTGGAGACGGCATGGGCAGGTCCGGCGTCAGGCGGGCGGCAGGGCCGAGGTGGCCTCTTCCACCTGCGCGAAGCTCGGCCGGTATTCCGGTTCCAGCACGTTTCGCGAATATTCCACCGAGATGGCCGGCGCGTAGCCGGACAGATGCGCGATCAGGCCGATCTTCATCGCCTGATAGTATTTGCCTTCGGCGTGGTAGATGTTCTTCAGGCCGCTGGCGATCGGCGCCAGGAAGCCGTAGGCGACGAGAATGCCGGTGAAGGTGCCGACCAGCGCGCCGCCGATCAGCTTGCCCAGGACCTCCGGCGGCTCGGTGATCGATCCCATGGTGTGGATCACGCCCAGCACCGCCGCCACGATGCCCAGCGCCGGAACGGCGTCGGCGACGGCCTGGATAGCGTCGGCGATCCGCTGGTGCTCGTGGTGCATGGTCTCGATGTCCTCGTCCATCAGGTCGACCAGCTCGTGCGGGTTGTCGGCCCCCAGCGACATCAGACGCAGATAGGTGCAGAGGAAGGATATGGCGTGGTGATCGCCGTAGAATTTTGGGAATTGCTGGAAGAGTGGTGAATCCTCGGGTTTCTCGATGTGCTGTTCGAGGGCAAGAAGCCCCTTGGTCTTCGCGATCTTGAAGACCTGATACATCATGGTGAGAAGTTCGAGGAAATCATCCTTTTTGTATTTTGGCCCTTTGAAGAGGTGGCCGAGTTCCTTGCCGGTGTGGGTGACCACCGATTTTGGATTGCCGATCAGGAACGCGCCGGCGGCGGAACCCAGGATGATCATGAACTCGAAGGGCATCCACAGCACGCCCAGGTGGCCGCCGCCCAGGACGTAGCCCCCGAAGACGCTGAACACCACGACGCCGAAGCCGATCATCACGAACATGTCTTCCGTCCTCCAGCGTCATTTTCCGTGCCTTGGCCGGTCCGCGTCGCGGAAAGCCGGTCAGGCGGGCGTGCTTGCGTTCTGCCGGCCCAGTGACGCAGCAATCCCTTGAGTTTTTGTAAATCACCCGGCGTCGGACGCGATCCTAGCCGTGACAAAGAGCCCTGTCACGAAAGGAGTACCCGAAAAGCGGCCCGCCGCGGCCCCCCCACGCAAAAGAAAAGGGGGCGCGCCCGCGCCCCCCCGCGCACAAGAAAAGGGGCCGCCCGCGGGCGGCCCCTCTTCACGCGTTCGCACGATCCGGCGATGGACCGATCAGCCGATCCGCCAGGTGTCCGGAGCCTCCTCCAGACGCTTGAGGAGCGCCACGCGCTGCTGCTCGATCTCGTCCGGCAGGTGGCTGCCGAAGCGGTTGAACAGCTCCTCCTGGTCCTTGGCCTCGGCCTCGGCTTCCTTCCGGTCGATGTCCATGATCTTCCGGAATTTGTCCTCGGCGAAGTCCAGGCCGGCCCAGTTCAGGTCCTGGTAGCGCGGCATGTAGCCGAACGGGCTCTCCGCCGCATCCACCGCACGGCCGCGCACGCGGTCGACGATCCAGCGCAGGACGCGCATGTTGTCGCCGAAGCCCGGCCAGACGAACTTGCCGTTCTCGTCCTTGCGGAACCAGTTCACGCGGTAGATGCGCGGCAGGTTCTCCACCTTGCCTTCCATCGCCAGCCAATGGTTCCAGTAGTCGGCCATGTTGTAGCCGCAGAAGGGCAGCATGGCGAAGGGGTCGCGGCGGATGGCGGCCTGGCCCACGGCGGCGGCGGTCGCCTCCGAGCCCATGGTCGCCGCCCAGTACACGCCCTCGCGCCAGTTGTACGCCTCGAACACCAGCGGGAAGGTCTTGGACAGGCGGCCGCCGAAGATGAAGGCGGAGATCGGAACGCCCGCCGGGTCTTCCCAGGCCGGATCGATCGACGGGCACTGCGCCGCCGGAGCGGTGAAGCGCGAGTTCGGGTGCGCGGCGGGACGGCCCGACGCCGGGGTCCAGTCGTTGCCCTGCCAGTCGATCAGGTGGGCCGGCGCCTCGTCGGTCAGGCCCTCCCACCACACGTCGCCGTCGTCGGTCAGCGCGACGTTGGTGAAGATGACGTTGGCGTTCAGCGTCTTCAGCGCGTTCGGGTTCGACCTGATGCTGGTGCCCGGCGCCACGCCGAAGAAGCCGGCCTCCGGGTTGATGGCGCGCAGCGTGCCGTCCGGCTGCGGCTTCACCCAGGCGATGTCGTCACCGATGGTGCGGACCTTCCAGCCCTCGAACTCGGCCGGGGGGACCAGCATGGCGAAGTTGGTCTTGCCGCAGGCCGACGGGAAGGCGGCGGCGACGTAGGTCTTCTCGCCCTCCGGGCTTTCCACGCCGAGGATCAGCATGTGCTCGGCCAGCCAGCCCTGCTCGCGGCCCATCGAGGAGGCGATGCGCAGCGCGAAGCACTTCTTGCCGAGCAGGGCGTTGCCGCCGTAGCCCGAGCCGAAGGAGACGATCGAGTGATCGGCCGGGAAATGGACGATGTACTTGTGATCGGCGTTGCACGGCCACGCCACGTCCTGCTGGCCGGGCTCCAGCGGAGCGCCGATGGAGTGCAGGCAGGGCACGAAGTCGCCGTCGCCCAGGATGTCCAGCACCTTCTGACCCATGCGGGTCATCATGCGCATGTTCACCGCGACATAGGGGCTGTCGGAGATCTGCACGCCGATGTGCGCGATGTCGGAGCCCAGCGGCCCCATGCTGAAGGGCACCACATACATGGTGCGGCCCCGCATGCAGCCCTCGAACAGGCCGTCCAGCTTCGCCTTCATCTCCGCCGGGGCGACCCAGTTGTTGGTCGGGCCGGCATCCTCCTTGCGCTCGGAGCAGATGAAGGTCCGGTCCTCGACGCGGGCGACGTCGCCCGGATCGGAACGGCAAAGGTAGGAGTTCGGGCGCTTGGCCTCGTTCAGCTTGATGAAGGTGCCCGATTCCACCATCTCGGCGCACAGGCGGTCGTATTCCTCCTGCGATCCGTCACACCAGTGCACCCGCTCGGGCTTGCATTTGTTCGCGATCTCCTCGACCCAAGCCAGGAGCTTCTTGTTCCGCGTGCGCGTCGTTCCGGTCATCCTTTGCCTCTCAACTCGTCTCCGGGTTCGCCGACCCCTTGGAAGTCGGGGACTGGCGCCCGGAGGTCCGGACGGCTGGCCTTTTCGGCCCTTATCGAAGCCGTCCTCGTTCGGTGGCGGTGTCGTTCCGCCGGCTCAAACCACCGCAGCCCGGCCCGAAGGCCGGACGGCGGTCATCCCGACGCGCCCCCCGGGCGCGCCCGATGTCCTGATTGGCAAGAGAGGGGTGGCCCCAGGGCCACAAACCCAAAACGGCAACGGGTTGGTCCGTTATGGTCCACTGACGTTTTCTCCTGGTTGCGCTTTATTGCGCGCCGCTTGCCGCGGCGTCGTGGTTAGCCGTCACGATCGTCCGAATCCACCGGGTCATCGGCCGCGCCGGGTGCGCTGCCGGGCGCACTCTGGCGGGCCTGCCGGGCGAGCCCGGCGAGAACGACCCTAGCGTCTTCGGGGTTTTCCACGCTGTGATCGAAATCAACCCGCGCCATTTCGCCGCTGCGCCGCAGGTCGCAGCCGTCGGGGTCGATCCCGGTCATCACCCAGGGCCCGGTGCCATCGGCGCGGTCCTTCCCGACGCCTCCGGCGTCGCGCCCGGCCAGAACCGTGGCGTAAAGCCGCAAGGCGTCGGCGTGATCGGCGTTCATATGGCTCAGGATGGCGCTCTCGGCCTCGGCCAGCGCGGCGGGGACGCCGGGCAGCATCAACTCGGCGCGGTCGAGCCAGCGCACCCGGCCGAAGCCGGCCACCAGATGGGCGCGCTCGACCGACACGGCGTAGACGCTGAAGTCGGTGAAACCGGCGTAGAGCGCGGCACCGGGATGGCGCGCCAGGAAACGGGCGCGGTGACGCGGCTCCTCCGAACGCGCGGCCCGCCCGAGAACGGACAGCCGCGGCCCGGACAGCGGCTCCGCCAGCCCCGCCGTTCCGTCGAACAGCAGGCCGACGCGCGGATCCCGCGCGATGTTCTTCGTGTGGTCGGCAAGGGTGGAGAGCAGGAGAAGAGGCGTGCCGTCGAGGTCGAAGGCCACCTGGACCAGCGAGGGATAGGGCCAGCCACCCCGGCCATCCTGCTGGTCGCCGAGCTGGCCGTCGTCCCCGCGCAGGGCGGTGGACAGCGCCGCCAACCCGGCACCACGCATCAGGCGCCTTGCGGCGCCTCCCGTTCGGCCGCCAACGTCCGATGACGCCGCGGCGCCCGGCCCCGATGGGGTCGGACGGATGGGGGACTCGTCGGAACTCATGCCCTGAAACGAATGCGTTCTCCCGCGCAGCACCGTTTCCCCGGCGCCGCATTGGTGCCATATTGGCCCAGACAAATAGCTTGGGAAAAGCGAAAAGTTGGCTTTTCATGCCTTTGCGCCGCCTCATGGGCATCGTGGAGCATAAGGAAAGCCCGCATTTCGAAATAAGACGAAACCATTCTTCCGTAGTAAGCGACCGTGACGGGCCGGTCATCCGCTGGAATTGGCCGCGGACGCCGGCCGCCGACACCGGCGGTTGCCGAAAACGGGGCGTGCGATTGGGAACGCGAACGACATGTCTCACACCGTAGCGTTGGTGGACGACGACCGGAACATCCTGACCTCCGTTGCCATGGCGCTGGAAGCGGAGGGGTTCGAGGTGCGCACCTACACCGACGGCGCCGAAGCGCTGCGCGGCCTGACCCAGCGCCCGCCGGACCTCGCCGTGCTGGACATCAAGATGCCGCGCATGGACGGGATGGAGCTTCTCCAGCGCCTGCGCCAGACCAGCCACCTGCCGGTCATCTTCCTGACCAGCAAGGACGACGAGGTGGACGAGCTGATGGGTCTGCGCATGGGCGCGGACGACTACATCAAGAAGCCCTTCTCGCAGCGCCTGCTGGTCGAGCGCATCCGCACCCTGCTGCGGCGCGAGGCGGCGACCCGCGACAAGACCGCGCCGGAACCGGGCGCGCTGCTGACCCGCGGCCCGCTGGTCATGGACGGCGCCCGCCATTCCTGCACCTGGAAGGGCCAGCCCATCGACCTGACGGTGACGGAGTTCCTTCTGGTGAAGGCGCTGGCCCAGCGCCCCGGCCATGTGAAGAGCCGCGACCAGCTCATGGACGCCGCCTATGGCGAGAACGTCTATGTCGACGACCGCACCATCGACAGCCACATCAAGCGGCTCCGCAAGAAGTTCAAGGCCATTGATTCCGACTTTGCGCAGATCGAAACGCTCTATGGCGTCGGTTACCGATACAGGGAGTGAGGTCCGCGAGCCGGACCACGCCGCCTCTCCGCCCTCCATGCCCGGAACAGCGGCACGCGCCACGGCGCGGCGCCGGGTGCGCGGCGTGCCCTCGCCGCTGACCCTGCGCATCCTGGCCGTCAACGTGCTGGCGCTGCTGCTGCTGGTCGGCGCCCTGCTCTATCTCGGCCGCTACCAGGACCGGCTGGTCCAGGCCGAGCTGGACGCGCTGGAGACGGAGGCCCGCATCTTCGCCTCCGCGCTCGGCGAGGGCGCCGTGCAGCGGGCCGCCGACGAGCCGGAGCTGGGCCAGGAAAGCTACGAGCTGTCGCCGGAGCTGGGGCGGCAGATGATCCGCCGGCTGGCGCTGGCGACGGAGACGCACACCCGGCTCTACGGCCCGGACGGGCGGCTGCTCTCGGACAGCCGCGTGCTGACCGGCTCGCCCGGCAAGATCGAGATCCAGGAGCTGCCGCTGCCGCCTTCCGGCGACCCGGCGTCGCGCGCGGTCAACGAGTTCTACGCCCGCTTCATCGACGTGGTGCCGAGCCGGGAGAACCTGCCGCTCTACCGCGAGCCGCCGGGCCACGCCGCCGAATCGGCCGCCCCGCCGCCCAACGTGGAGCGGGCGCTGGCCGGCGAGAACAGCGCGACGGTGTGGCGGCTGGCCTCCCCCGTCGCCCGCTCCAACCTGCTGCTGACGGTCGCCGTCCCGGTCCAGCGCTACAAGGAGGTGCTGGGGGCGGTGCTGCTGTCGCGCAGCGGCACGGTGATCGACGAGGCCATCCGGTCCGTCCGCACCGACATCCTGCGCGTCTTCGCGGTGGCGCTTCTGGTCACGGTCCTGATGTCGCTCTATCTGGCCGGCACCATCGCCCGGCCCATCCGCAAGCTGGCCCAGGCCGCCGACCGGCTGCGCACCGGCCACGGGCGCCACACCGAGATTCCCGACTTCACCCGCCGCGGCGACGAGATCGGGGAGCTGTCCGGCGTGCTGCGCGACATGACCGCGGCGCTGTGGGCGCGCATGGACGCCATCGAGCGCTTCGCCGCCGACGTCGCCCACGAGATCAAGAATCCGCTGACCTCGCTGCGCAGCGCGGTGGAGACGGTCAGCCGCATCCAGGACCCGGCCCGCCGCGACAAGCTGATGGCGATCATCGCCGACGACGTGCAGCGGCTGGACCGGCTGATCAGCGACATTTCCAACGCCTCGCGCCTGGACGCCGAGCTGTCCCGCGCCGCGCTGGAGCCGGTGGACATCGGCGCGATGCTCCGCACGCTGGCCGACATCCACCGCACCACCGCCGAGGATGACGAGGAGGACGGCGACGGGGCGGAGGCTGCGCCGCAGGTCGTCATCGAGCCGCCGCGCGGCGGGTCCCTGACCGTGAAGGGGTTGGAGGGGCGGCTGACCCAGGTCTTCCAGAACCTGATCGCCAACGCCCTGTCCTTCTCGCCGCCCGGCGGGCAGGTCCGGCTGACGGCCCGGCGCACCCCGGACGGCGCGGTCGAGGTGACGGTCAGCGACGACGGCCCCGGCATTCCGGAGGGCAAGGAGGAGGCGATCTTCGAGCGCTTCTACACCGAACGGCCGGCCGGCGAGAAGTTCGGCACGCATTCGGGACTCGGCCTGTCGATCTCCAAGCAGATCGTGGAGGCCCACGGCGGCACCATCCGGGCGGGCAACCGTCTCGGGGCCGGCGGGGAGACGGTCGGCGCGGTCTTCACCGTGCGCCTGCCCCGCCCCTGACGGTTTCCCAAAACGGATTTCCACATGGTGGATGCGGCATAGTTGCAATTTGAGAAAAGACGTATGGACAAAGTCGTGGGTGCGGCGGATGCTCAACTTCGGTCATTCCCGCGCCCGCGACGGCTGGCCTTTCGACACCCGGACGTCACCAACCGGAAGAGGGGCCATGTCAGACGCCAAGTCAGACGCCAAATCCGACCTCAAGCCGATCGCACCGCGCCAGATCGACGGGCCCGCCGCGGCTTCGGCCAAGGTGATCGATTTCCGCCGTTACCGGCTGGCCCGCCTGATCAAGGACGCCAGTGTCCAGCAGGGCGAACTGGCCCGGATGATGCGGGCGTCGGCCGACGAGCGGACGCAGCTGGCGCAGGCGCTCCAGGGCGCGCAGCGGCATCTGGCGACCATCGCCGACAGCTACACCCATCTTCTGACCCGGCTGGCCCGCGAGAAGGATTTCCGCACCGCCTGCCAGGAGGCCGCGGAACTGGACGATCTGGACGAGATGATCCGGCGGCGCGACGCGCTGGCCAGCGAACTTCTGGACATCCGCCGCACCGCCCGACCCAACCCGTGCCTGACCCTGACCGCCGGCTGCGACCGGCCGGGCTGAGGGCGGCTGGGCTGAAGGCGGCCGGGCCACCGGTGCCGGGCCAAGGCGGTCCCGACGGCGCATTGGAGGCGTATCGGGCGGGAAAAGGATGCATTTTCGGCATCCCATTGACAGAAGCGGCGGCACACCTCACCTTCGCGGGATCATGGCAACGATTCATGGCACCTGCGTCCTGGTCGGCACATGGAATGGCGGCCTGGGTAACGGCGGCAACCGGGGCGAAACGCCCGTCGGCGTGCTGCTGCGGGGACCGTCGGGCAGTGGCAAGTCCGATCTGGCCCTGCGGATGATCGACGCGGGGGCGCTGTTGGTGGCCGACGACCGGGTGGAGCTGCGTGTGGACGATGGCAGGGTGATGGCGACGGCGCCGGCGGCGCTGGCCGGACTGCTGGAGGTTCGGGGGGTCGGCATCATGCCGATGCCCGCCGCCACGGAGGCGGAGATCGGTCTGGTCGTCGACCTGGTGCCGCGCGACGCCGTGGAGCGCCTGCCCGAGGAGGAAACCGCGGATCTTCTCGACCGGTCGGTGCCACGCCTCGCCCTCTGCCCCTTCGACGCCTCGGCACCGGCCAAGCTGAAACTGGCCGCCGGCGCGGCGCGGGCGGGTTCGCTGGGAAAGGTGCCGGACCTGCCATGACCGAGTCTCGTCCCTTGCAGACCCCGCCGACGGATCGGCCCGCAGGACAGGGCGGACAGCTCGTTCTCGTCACCGGCATGTCCGGGGCCGGCATGTCCGTCGCCCTGAAGGCGCTGGAGGATCTGGGCTACGAGGCGGTGGACAACCTGCGCCTCTCGCTGGTCCCGGCGCTGCTGGAGCAGGCCGACCCGCGCAAGCGCCCGCTGGCCCTGGTCATCGACAGCCGGACCCGCGACTTCTCCGCCCACGCCATGCTGGAGGAGGTGGAGGCGCTGAAGGCCCACGCGGAGTTGGAGGTGCGGCTGGTCTTCCTCGATTGCGGAGACGAGACGCTGCAGCGCCGCTTCACCGAGACGCGCCGCCGCCACCCGCTGGCCATCGACCGCCCGGTGCCGGACGGCATCCAGCTGGAACGCGCCATGCTGCTGCCGCTGAAGCAGCAGGCCGACGTGACCATCGACACCACGCAATTGTCGATCCACGACCTGCGCCGCATCCTGTCGGGCAACTTCCAGATCGGCACCCAGGCGGCGCTCCAGGTCTTCGTCACCTCCTTTTCGTTCCGGATGGGGTTGCCTCGCGAGGCGGACCTCGTGTTCGACGTACGTTTTCTGACGAATCCCCACTATGATCCGGATCTGCGTCCGCTGACCGGCCTCGACCCCCGCGTGGCGGCGCGGGTGGAGGGAGACCCGGATTTCGCCGAGTTCTTCCGTCATCTGACGGACCTGTTGCAGCCGCTTCTGCCGCGCTACAACCAGGAGGGCAAGAGCTACCTGACCATCGCGGTCGGCTGCACCGGCGGCAAGCACCGCTCCGTGTTCGTCGCCGAGCGGCTGGCCGCATGGCTGGACGGGCTGGGTCTGAAGGTCGGGATCAGCCACCGGGAGCTGGAACGGCAGGCCCCGCGGGCCGGCTGACAGCGGATGGTTGGCCCGGGTGGTTGGCCCAAGGGGTGGGTTGGATCGGTCCGGAAAGGGATCGTTCATAAGTGCCGCAATAAGAATGTGGCTTCGGGGGAGGCTCCAGAATTGAAGGATGTCCCATGATCGGTATGGTTCTGGTAACCCACGGGCGCCTCGCGGAAGAGTTCATCGCCGCGCTGGAGCATGTGGTGGGTGAGCAGCAGCAGGTGCGGGCCGTGTGCATCGGCCCAGACGACGACATGGAGCAGCGCCGTCAGGACATTCTGAACTCCGTGGCCGACGTGGACGACGGGTCCGGCGTCGTCGTGCTGACCGACATGTTCGGCGGGACCCCGTCCAACCTCGCCATCTCCATCATGGACAAGGCGAAGGTCGAGGTGATCGCCGGCGTGAACCTGCCGATGCTGATCAAGCTGGCCAGCGTGCGCCGCCAGGAGACGCTGACCCACGCCGTGACCGCCGCGCGGGAGGCCGGGCAGAAATACATCAACGTCGCTTCCTCGCTGCTGTCGGACGGGTGACCCGATGAGTTCTCCAGACGAGAAGGCGCCCGCACAAGGCGCCCCAGGTGTTGACGGACAGACTCCGGAGAGGAATCCCGAAATCTGCCAGACCGTCACGATCAGCAACCAGCGCGGCCTGCACGCCCGCGCGGCGGCGAAGTTCGTGAAGCTGGTCGCCACCTTCGATTGCGAGATCGAGGTGCGGCGCGGCGAGACGCAGGTGTCGGGCGAGTCCATCATGGGCCTGATGATGCTGGCCGCCGGCCCCGGCACCTCGGTGGAGCTGTACGCCTATGGCCGCGAGGCCGAGGAGGCCATGGCGGCGCTCGTGGATCTGATCACCCGCAAGTTCGATGAAGACTGACGTTCCGGCCGCCGGCCAGGGGCGGTCGTTGCGCGGGTTGGGCGTTTCGCCCGGCATTGCCATCGGCCCGGCCCATGTGGTGGAGAGCGGCGCCGTCCGCGTTCCCGAATACACGCTCACCGCCGATCAGGTGGAGGCCGAGGCCGCGCGCTTCACCGACGCCTGCGGCAAGGCGCGCCGCCAGATCCGCAAGCTGAAGGCCAAGGCGCTGGTGCTGCCCGGCTCCGCGTCGGAGGAGATCGGCTTCCTTCTCGACGCCCATCTGGCGATGGTCACCAACTCCCGCCTGACGCGCGGCGTCGAGCGCCGCATCCAGCAGGAGCTGGTCAACGCCGAGGCCGCGGTCCAGGCGGAGATCGCCACCATCGCCCAGACCTTCGCGAGCATGGAGGACAGCTACCTCGCCGGGCGCATCGCCGACGTGCGCGAGGTGGGGCGGCGCCTGATCCGCAACCTGATGCGGCACGAGTATCAGGCCTTCTCGATGCTCAACCCCGGCGCGGTGATCCTCGCCGAGGAGCTGACCCCGGCCGACACCGCCCTGCTCGACCCGCGCCGCGTCGCCGGCTTCGCCACCGTGCTCGGCGGCGCCGAGGGGCACACGGCGATCATGGCGCGCTCGCTGGGCATTCCGGCGGTGCTGGGCGTCGGCGGACTGCTGTCCGGTCTGAAGAACGGGATCACCGTGATCGTCGACGGGGTCCAGGGGCGCGTCATCATCGACCCCAGCCCCGAGGTGCTGGAGGACTACCGGCAACGCCGCGCCGAGCGCGAGCGCGAGCGCGAGCAGCTGAAGGGCCTGCGCAAGCTGCCGGCGGTCACCCGTGACAACACCGCGGTGACCCTCCAGGCCAACCTGGAGCTGCCGCGCGACCTCGACCACGCGCTGGAGAACGGGGCGCAGGGCATCGGTCTGCTGCGCACCGAGTTCCTGTTCATGAACCGCGACCAGTTGCCGGACGAGGACGAGCAGTACACCGTCCTGCGCTCCATCGTGGAGGGCATGGGCGGGCGCACCGTCACCGCCCGGACCATGGATGTCGGCGGGGAGAAGCTGGCCGGCTGGATGGCGGGCCGCTACGGCGAGCCGGCGAACCCGGCGCTCGGCCTGCGCGCCGTCCGGCTGGGCCTGCGCGAACCGAAGCTGCTGGAGACGCAGCTCGCCGCCATGCTGCGGGCCGGCGTCCACGGGCCGCTGCGCATCCTGCTGCCGATGATCTGCTCGGTCGCCGAGGTGCAGCGCGTGCGCGAGATGATGGGACAGGTGGCCCGCCGCCTGCGCCGCCGCGGCGTTCCCATCGCCGACCCGCTGCCGCCGGTGGGCGTGATGGTGGAGGTGCCGGGCGCGGCGCTGTCCGCCGACGCGCTGGCCTACGCCGCCGACTTCTTCTCGATCGGCACCAACGACCTGACGCAGTACACGCTGGCCATCGACCGCGGCGACGAGCAGGTCGCCTCGCTCTACGACCCGCTGCACCCGGCGGTGCTGCGCCTGATCCAGTTCACCATCGAGGCGGCGCTGCGCGCCCGCATCCCGGTGTCGGTCTGCGGCGAGATCGCCGGCGATTCGCGTTACACGGCGCTGCTGCTCGGGCTGGGCGTGCGCGACCTGTCGATGGTGCCGCCGGCCATCCCCCTGGTGAAGCGGCGGATCCGCAAGCTCGACCTCCAGGAGGCCACCCGCCGCGCCCGCGTCATCATGGACCAGAGCGACAGCGGGCGCATCGCCGCCCTGCTGGACGACTTCAACGCCGTGGGCTGAGGCGGCGGGGGCTGAGGCGGCCATCGTGACGGCCGGCCGCGTCAGCCCCACGTCATTTCGCCCTTGGCGACCTTGGCCCCGATGTCGCGTTGCGAACCAGCGCCCGGTCGCGGTCCCCGACGACCTCTCGTCCTGGCCGTTCATCGCCAACCTGTCGCTCAAGGACCCCGGCCTGTGGACCTTCCGGCGCGGCGCGGAGGAGCGGACCTTGCGGGTCCAGCCGATCATGAGCGTCAACGCCACGCCGGCGGCGCTCGCCGCGGTGCAGGCCGGCGGCGGCTTCGCCGTCCTGCCCGAATTCCTGGTGGCGGAGGAGATCGCGGCGGGCCGGCTGGTTCCGCTTCTGCCGGACTGGAGCCTGCCGTCCGGCGGCATCCATGCCGTGTATCCGGCCACCCGCTTCCGCCCGCTGAAGGTCAGGGCCTTCGTCGACATGCTGCGCGACACGCGGAACTGGCCGACGCGTCTGCGCTGGGACGCCCAGCCGCAGCCCTGATGCGCATTCCAGAGAAGAACCCGCCCCAATCGGACAATCTCACCAGTTGTTGACAACCCCCCATTGTGAAATACTGACTTGCCCATCCGCTGAGGCGCGGCCTCCGGCGGACAGACCAGAATTGGCGGGCCTCCATTTTCAGGAACACGGGTCTTCAGGATCACGGAAAGGCAGGCAGGATGCGCTCTGGACGACAGAACGGCGGCCGCGCGCCGGGAGCCGCCCTTGATCTGACCATGGCCTTCGACCGGCGCGACACGCTGTTCACCCGGGCCGCGGAGCGGATGTCCGACATCGTCGCCAACCCGCCGAGCGGCCCCCATGCCTTCGACCTGCTGAACGGCGGCATCCGCGAGCTGTCGAGCCTGATGATCCGGCAATTGCCCCTGGCGACGGCGCGCGAGGCACGCCTCGCCCACGCCCTCTGCCAGGAGGGGATCGTCGAGGACACGAAGGCTTTGGCCCTTGGCGAGGGCGTGGCCCTGTTCTTCGACCGGCTTCAGGCCGCCGCCGATCAAGCGGGCATCGGTCCTGACATGGACCAGCGTCCGGTGCTGGACGCCATGGCGGCAACACCCGCGCAAGAGCTGGAGGGGGTTCTCGCCACGCTGCGGGTGTGCCGCGCCGCGATGGCGGAGCAGGAAACCGGCGCCGAGCGGCTGGTCCCCCTTCTGGACGACGCCATGGCGGCTCTGGAGCGCATGGCGCAACGCGAGGCCGTCGCCCGCTTCGACCGTGCGGCGGACGCCATCGAGGCCGCGATGCCGAAGGCCCTGCCGACCAAACCGACCGAGCGCATGCTCGCCGCCGGGGCCAAGGCGGGAAGCGTGGCCCTGGACGCGGCGCGGCGGATCTATCAGGCGATGGCGTCGGAGTTCCTGTCAGCGAGGAAAGGGGTCGGGGAATGACGGTCGCCTTGCCCATCACAGCGCCGTCGGCCGGGTTTCTCAAGGATCGCATCGCCGGGCCGCTCGCCCGCGGTCTGGTGACGATCCTGCGCGGTCGCCGCGGCGATCCGCCCCCCGCCGAGCCGGCGGCGACCCGCGTCGACATCCACCGGCAGCCGTTGCGCACGGCTCTGGACTGGCACCAGGACATGATCGCCGTGTGGAAGCGGAATCCCACTTTCGGTCCGGGCCTGCACGACGACCTGAAAAGCACCGGGCTGCTGCCGCGCTGCGTCATCCTGACGGCGCGGGACGGCGGGCCGCTGTGCTTCCGCTACATCGGAGAGCCGACCCGCCGGGTCTTCGGCGACCGCTGGGCCGACCAGAACATCGGCAAGCCCCACCTCGAGGACGTGCACAGCGCCTACGCCCAGGCCATCGACGCGCAGTACCGGGAGGCGGTGGAGGGCGGGGAGCCGGTGTACAACCATCTCGTGATCACCGGACTTCCCCGTCCGCCCGTCAATTACCGGCACCTCCTGTTCGGCTGGTCACTGGGCCATCGCCGTCAGGCCCTGCTGGCGCTGATCGACTCCTGACGCAAACGGCCCTTCACGTCAGGCCGCCCGGGCGAGGTCGGCGGCGAGCTGCGCCAGATCGCCCAGGAACTGCGCGCGGCTGAAGCGCACGAGGTGCATCGGCAGCGTCTTCAGGCCGATCTGGTTGTAGGTGATGCCCGGCTGGTCGTCGATGTGGCGCGGCCCCATCTTGCGCTCCGCCCAGACCGGGACGATGTCCGGATCGACGACCGAGATGAACCAGGTCGGCGACCACAGCAGCCACGCCGCCAGCTTGTTCACCCGCTGGCAAATCGGGAACAGGCCGCGGCCCTGGAAATCGGGGCGCGTCCATCCCGCGTTCGTCCACACCACCCGACCGCGCGTGCCGTTGGCGGTGTCGGAGGTGCAGGTGCACCATTCGCCGTCCGGAGCCTGGGCGGCCGGATCGTCGTAGAACACCGTCATGGCGTTGAAGCGGTCGCCGATGGACTGCGTGCTGCAATCGTAGAGCAGCCCGGCCTGGGCGGTGACCACGTCGCCGGAGGCGGCCGTCCCGCAGATCCAGAAGGCGTTGGCCGGAGTCAGGGAGCGGCAGGCCGGATGGGCCGCCGGCAGCATCGGCTCCCAGGAGCCCGCGGCCACCGCCGCCTCGTTGACCCGCACCAGCGCCGGCATGTCGAACACGACGGAGAGCGCCACCCCGCGGCCGGACGCCAAGGCGACGAGTTCGTCGCGGGCGGCCTGGAGCAGGCCGGACAGGGGTCCCGACGGGATGGGGAGAGCGGACAGGGCGATGGAGGCCGGTTGCGTGCCGTTGAACTGCGTGCCGGTAAGCATGGATGTCTCTTCCTTGGGTTGGAAAGGGTTGGCGGAAGCCGCCAAGCGGGGCGCCATCCGCCCCGCACATCCACATCATCGTCACCCCGAAACCGGCATTACTACTTTTACGAATGCCGTGACCCGGAAACGCGCGGGGCGCCCGATCCACCGGACCGGACGCCCCGCCGTTTTCCTGCCGCCCTTTGGACCGGGCATCTTAGCGGCCCTTGCCGTCCGAGGGCACGGCCGCCGCCTCGCTTGAGGAGGCCGGGGTGGACCCGCCGGCGCCCTTGGCCGGGCTGCCGGGCACCCACCAGCGGCGGGCCTCGCCGTCCGCGGCATCGGGGGCCGCGTCCGCACGGGTCTTAAGCATTGAGAAGACGATGGAGCCGCCGACCAGGAAGGCCGTGATGCCGAGCGCCACCGCCGTCGGCATCTTGTAGATGTCGATCATCAGCATCTTGGCGCCGACCACCACCAGAACCAGCGACAGGCCATACTTCAGGTAATGGAAGCGGTGGATGATCGAGGCCAGCGCGAAGTAGAGGGCGCGCAGGCCGAGGATCGCGAAGACGTTGGAGGTCCAGACGATGAACGGGTCGGTGGTCACCGAGAAGACCGCCGGGATGGAGTCCACGGCGAAGACCAGATCGGTGAACTCGATCAGGATCAGCACGAGGAACAGCGGCGTCATCATCCGCACGCCGTCGCGCATCACGAAGAACTTCTGCCCCTCGTAGCCGTCGGTCATGCGGAAGCGGGAGCGGACGAACTTGACGATCCGGTTGTTCTCCATGTCCGGCTCGTCGTCCACCGACATCAGCATCTTGATGCCGCTGAAGATCAGGAAGGCGCCGAAGATGTAGATGATCCAGTGGAATTCCTGGATCAGCGCCGTGCCCGCCACGATCAGCACGCCGCGCATCACCAGCGCGCCCAGGATGCCCCAGAACAGCACCCGGTGCTGGTATTGCGGCGGCACCGCGAAATGCGTGAAGATCAGCGCGATGACGAAGATGTTGTCGACACTCAGGCTGTATTCGATCAGGTAGCCGGTCAGAAATTCCAGCCCCTTCTGCGACCCTTGGAAATGAAAGACGCCGGCCGCGAAAATCATCGCCAGCGTGGAATAGGCCGCGCAGCGCATCAGCGCCTCGCGACCGGAGATCACATGGGATTTCTTGGAAAATACACCAAGATCAAAGGCCAAAAGCACGCCAACGAAGACGGCGAAGCCGGCCCACATTAAAACGATCTGATCCATGGAACTGTCCCTTGCTTCATGCACTCCGCTCCCGCAAGCGGAGACTTCGATCGTCACATGAGCAGTCCGACATCACCGGTGCGCCACGGCGGGACGCATCGGCCAGAGGGGCCCGGACTGGAAGCGCGGCCGCAAGGTCTGCGGCCAACGGAAAGGCGCGCGACGGCTCGGCCGCGGCGCGCCAGGACACCCGCCTCCATCGTTCGCCGTGGAGACGTGGCGGTCGGTCAGGATGCTGGTTCGCTGCGGTCCATGTCGATGTCTCCCAAAGGCCCGTCGGGGGGGCCATCGTCCGGCGGTGGACCTTGTGGGGGAGCGGGACCCAGGGGGAAGGACAGGGCCAGCTTCCGCAAGGCCGCGCCAAAGCGACGGCTCAATGGGAAGTCCGACATCACAGCGCCGGGCGACGCTGCCAGAGGGGCCCGGACCTCAACCGTCATGTAGTCAGGCCCCCTCCCGGCGACAAGAGGGGGTCATGTCCTTTCCGGACGGTGATCGGAGCGATGATCCCGGACGGCGGCCCGGCCAGCCGATCGCCTCAAGGTTGCCGGAAGCAAAACCATGATCTTTCTTTGCGAAACCCGTTTCATCATTGGATGATTTCGTGCCGATGGCCTGTTCGTACCGATTGAAGGCAATCCACGGCGGGGCATCCACAATGACACGGCGTTCCATTCTGCTCGGCTGCCTGCTGGCGGCCGGACTGGCCGGTTGCGGCCCACGTTTGGAGACGGTTGAAAATTATGTCCTGCCCGTCAGCGAGGCGGGAAAGCTCTGTGTCGCCCAATGCAAACAGGCCAACACAGTCTGCCAGTCCGCAAAGGAGCTGGCCCTTCAGACCTGCCGTGCCCAGGGTGTGACCCGCGCCCAGGCCGAGTATCAGGGCTATCTCACGTCATTGCCCAAGGATGTGGATAAGAAGAAGATCAAGACGTTCAGCGACTTCAACCGGGAACCCAGCTGCTACAGCAACCTCACCTGCTATTCCGATTACAAGGACTGTTACAAATCCTGCGGCGGCCGGATCGAGGCGCAAACCTATTGCGTCAGCAATTGCAAGGAAATGGTGCCGCCCATGCCGGACGGGTCTCCGGTCGGACCGAAAACCACGCTCTGACACCGGCTGAGCGAAAGGAGCGGATTGCGGCTTGACCGCAGCCGTTCCGCCCGCGTAGCTTCGCATCCGACGGTTGCCCGAAAGGGCTGAAAATGGGAACACGGTGCGGACCCCACGGCGATTTGCTGTGCGATGGTTCTACGCCGGGGCTGCCCCCGCAACTGTAAGCGGCGAGTCGTCCATCGGAATGCCACTGGGATCGCGATCCTGGGAAGGCGATGG
Source organism: Azospirillum sp. TSH58 (assembly GCF_003119115.1). Lineage (NCBI taxonomy): Bacteria > Pseudomonadati > Pseudomonadota > Alphaproteobacteria > Rhodospirillales > Azospirillaceae > Azospirillum > Azospirillum sp. TSH58. The sequence continues at coordinate 1,080,566 of NZ_CP022367.1, read as the reverse complement.
GCCGACGATAACCCGCGAGCCAGGAGACCTGCCGTCAGTCGTGGTCACACGCGAACACGTTCGGGCGGGGTGCACCGAAGGTCGTCGAACCGGGATTCCGTTCGCGGAGACCCCGGTGGGGCTTCGTTCGCGGTGACGTGCCACCGGCGTCCCGCCCGAGGTCTCAATGAGTGTCCGCGTTCCCCGTCTTCACCGGACGGCGTCCTTCGCCGCCCTTCTGGGAAGCCTTGCCCTTCCCGTGTCGGCCCTCCCCACGCCGGCCTTCGCCGACTCCGCCACCATCACGACGCTTCCGCCGGTCTCGGTGACCGCCAACCGCGTCCCCACCGCCGCCGAGGAAACCGGCAGCGCCCTGACCGTCATCACCCGCGAGGAGCTGGAGCAGCGCCAGACCCAGCTGCTGTCCGACGCGCTGCGCGCGGTGCCCGGCGTCGCCGTCAACCGCACCGGCCCGATGGGCACCCTGACCCAGCTGCGCATCCGCGGGTCGGAGGGCAACCAGACGCTGGTCCTGATCGACGGGATCGAGGTGAACGACCCGGCGTCCGGCTCCGAATACGATTTCGCCAACCTGCTGGCCGGCGACGTGGAGCGCGTCGAGGTGCTGCGCGGCCCGCAGAGCGCGCTCTACGGCTCCGACGCGGTCGGCGGCGTCGTCAACATCGTGACCCGCCGCGGCGCCGGCGCCCCCCGGTTCCGCGCCGCCGTCGAGGGCGGGTCCTTCGGCACCGCCGCCGGTCGGGCCTCCTTCGGCACGGGGACCGACCGCTACGACCTGTTCCTCAGCGGCCAGGGCGTCACCAGCGACGGCGTGTCGGTCGCCGACAAGCGGCTCGGCAACCCGGAGAAGGACGGCTACCGCAACGGCACGCTGACCGGAAACGCCGCCGTCCGCCCGACCGAGCGCAGCGAGATCGCCGTGACCGGCCGCTACACCCGCTTCCGCACCGACACCGACGGTTTCGTCGGCGGGCGCGGCGCCGTCGATGACGGCACCAGCACCGCCGGGGAGCAGTATTTCGGGCGCCTCCAGGGCAAGATCGCTCTTCTCGACGGCCGGTGGGAGCACATCGTCGGCCTGACCCATGGCCGCCAGCAGCGCGACTACCGCGACGCCGCCAAGACGGTGACCAGCCGTTACGACGGGCGCAAGACCAAGGCCGACTACCAGACCAACCTGACGCTGGAAAGCGGTCCCGCCGACCATGTGCTGACCGCCGCCGTGGATCATGAGGAGGACAAGGCGATCAGCCGCAGCGCCTTCTCCAGCTTCGACCGCTCCATCGGCTCCACCGGGCTGGTCGGGCAGTACAAGCTGGGCCTGTTCGACCGGCTGACCCTGACCGGCAGCGTCCGCCACGACGAGAACGACCTGTTCCGCGACGCCACCACATGGCGCACCACGGCGGCCTATCTGGTCGAGGAGAGCGGGACGAAGCTGCGCGCCTCCTACGGCACCGGCGTCAAGAATCCGACCCTGTTCGAGCTGTACGGCTACACCGCCACCTACGCCGGCAACCCGAACCTGAAGCCGGAGCGGGCGCGCGGCTGGGACGCCGGCTTCGACCAGTCCTTGTGGGGCACGCGGGCGGCACTGGACGGCACGTGGTTCGACCAGCGCATCCGCGACCTGATCACCGGCACCGGGCGGACCTCCGTCAACATGCCGGGCGAGTCCCGCATCCGCGGTTTCGAACTGGGGCTGTCGGTGGAGCCGCTGGACCGGCTGACCGTCCGCGGCTCCTACACCTGGACCGACGGCGAGGATTCCGCGGGGGCGGAGCTGGTGCGCCGGCCCAAGCAGCTCGCCAGCCTGAACGTCAATTACCGCTTCCTGGAGGACCGGGCGAACGCCAACCTCGGCGTCGTCTACAACGGGCGGTCCAGCGACTGGGCCTACGACCCCTTCTACAACCGTCAGGTCGTGACCCTCGCGCCCTACACGCTGGTCAATCTGGCCGGCTCCTACGCGGTGTCGGAGGGGGTCGAGGTCTTCGGGCGCGTGGAGAACCTGTTCGACCGCCAGTATCAGGAGGTCTGGACCTACGGCGCGCCCGGCCGGGCCGGCTATCTCGGGCTGCGGCTGCCGCTGTGAGACCCATCCGTCTCGGGCTGGCCGCCGCCGCCCTCTTGCTGATCGCGGGGGGCCGGCGGCGGCCTGGGAGGCGCCGCCCGCAAAGCCGCAGCGCATCGTCTCCCTGAATCTCTGCGCCGACGAGCTGCTGTTGCGGCTCGTCGGGCCGGAGCGCCTCGCCGCGGTGACGTGGCTGGCGCGCGATCCCCGCGCCTCCACCGTGGCGGCGCTGGCGGCGCGGGTGCCGATCAACCACGGGCTGGCGGAGGAGATCCTGCCGCTCGACCCCGACCTGATCGTCGCCGGACGCTACACCACGCGGGTCGCGGTCGGGCTGCTGACCCGGCTGGACGCCCCGCTCCTGGAGCTGGACGTCCCCCAGAGCGTGGCCGGGGTGGCGGAGCAGATCCGCGGCCTCGCCCGCGCCGTCGGCGAGCCGGAGCGGGGGGAGGAGCTGGTCGCCGCAATGCGCTCCCGCCTCGACGCCCTGCCCCCCGCGGCGCCGGGACCGCGCCCGACCGCGGTGGTCCTGCGGCCCAACGGCTTCGTCGCCGGGTCCGGGTCGCTGGTGGACGAACTCCTGACCCGCGCCGGGCTGGAGAATCTGGCCGACCGCCTGCCGCTGGGCAGCCAGGGCGCCCTGCCGCTGGAGGCGATCATCCTGGGCGGTGCCGATGTGCTGATCGTCGACGCCGCACCCGACGCGCCGCCGTCGCTGGCCGGCGCCCTGCTGCACCACCCCGCTCTGAAGGCGTTGGGACGCACCGTCCGCACCGTGACGCTGCCCTCCCGCCTGTGGACCTGCCCCGGCCCGCAGATCGCCGAGGCCGCGGAACGGCTGGCCGCGGCGCGGGAGGCCGCGCCATGACGGCCGCCGCGGCGAGGGACTCGCGCATCCCCTACCCCGCGCTGGTCGCCGGGCTGACTCTCCTGGCGCTGACGCTCTGCGCGGTGTCGGCGGCGGTCGGCTATGTGCCGTTCGACCTGGGCGCCGCTGTGTCCGACTGGCTCGCCGGACGCCCCACCCTGGGCGCGCTGGTGCTGGCCGAGCTGCGCCTGCCGCGCGCCCTGCTCGGCCTGCTGGTCGGCTTCAGCCTGGGGCTGACCGGGGCGGCGATGCAGGGCTGGCTGCGCAACCCGCTGGCCGAGCCGGGGTTGGTCGGCGTGTCGAGCGCGGCGGCTTTAGGGGCGGTGATCGTCTTCTACAGCGGCCTGTCCGCCGCGCTGTCGCTCGCCCTGCCGCTCGGCGGCATGGCCGGGGCCGCCGTTGCGGCGGGGCTGCTGAACCTGATGGCGGCGCGGGGGGCCGGAACGACGGCGCTGGTCATCGGCGGCATCGCCATCAACAGCCTTGCCGGGTCGCTGACCGCGCTGGCCCTCAACCTCGCCCCCAACCCCTACGCGGCGCTGGAGATCGTGTTCTGGCTGATGGGGTCGCTGGCCGACCGCGGCACCGACCAGCTCTGGCTCGTCCTGCCGCCGATGCTGGCGGGCTGGGCGCTCTGCCTGTCCGGCGCCCGCGCGCTCGACGCGCTGACCCTGGGGGAGGACGCGGCGCGCAGCCTGGGCTTCAACCTCACCGGGCTGCGCGTCCGGCTGATCGCCGGGGCGGCGCTGGCGGTGGGCAGCGCGGTGTCGATCACCGGCGCCGTGGGCTTCGTCGGGCTGGTGGCGCCGCACCTGATGCGCCCGCTGGCCGGGGCGCGGCCCGGACGGCTGCTGCTGCTGGCGGGGCTGGCCGGGGCGTCGCTGACCCTGGCCGCGGACATCGCGGTCCGGCTGCTGCCGACGCGGCCCGAACTGAAGCTGGGGGTAGTCACCGCCCTGATCGGGGCGCCCTTCCTGATCGCCCTGATCGCCCGGCTGCGGCGGGAGGAGGCGTGATGCGCATCGAAACCCACGGCCTGTCCGCCACCGTCGGCGGACGGACCATCCTGACGGACGTCAATCTCGCCATCGGACCCGGCGCCTTCACCGGCCTGATCGGCCCCAACGGCGCCGGCAAGACCACGCTGCTGCGCCTCCTCGCCGGTCTCGCCGAGCCGGCGGCGGGCCGCGTCACCTTCGACGGGCGGTCCGCCGCGCGGATCGGGCGCCGGGCGCTCGCCCGCGGCATCGCCTATCTGCCGCAGAGCGGCCCGGTGCATTGGCCGCTGCGCGCCGAGGCGCTGGTCATGCTGGGCCGCCTGCCCCACCGCGGCCCGCTGGGCGGCATCACCGCGGCGGACCGCGCGGCGGTGGAGCGGGCGCTGTCCACCGCCGACGCCGCGCACCTGCGCGGGCGGATCGTCGGCACCCTGTCGGGGGGCGAGCGGATGCGCGTCCTGCTCGCCCGCGCCCTGGCGACCGAGGCGCCCGTCCTGCTGGCCGACGAGCCGGTCGCCGCCCTCGATCCCGGCCACCAGCTCGCCTGCATGGCGCTGCTGCGCGACGCCGCCCGCCGGGGGAGCGGCGTCGTGGCGGTGCTGCACGACCTGACCCTGGCCGCCCGCTTCTGCGACCGGCTGATCCTGCTGTCGGGCGGCGGCGTGCTGGCCGACGGGCCGCCCGGCCAAGTGCTGACCGACGACCATCTGCGCGCCGCCTACGGCATCGCCGTCCACCGGGGCGAGGCCGGCGGCGAACCCTTCCTGCTTCCCTGGCACGCCCTGCCATCCCCGAGTTCCGAAACGGAGACCACCCGATGAGCGACCTGCCTTCCCTGCTGCGCGACGCGCTGAACGATCCGGCGACCGGCTGGAGCCTCGGCGCGTTCGGCGCCATCGCCGAGTTCATCCGCGACCCGGACGAACCCGCCGCCCTGCGCGACGACGGCCCGGAGCTGGAGGCGCGGACCGCCCGCGGCGGGCTGCGGCTGCGCCCCGGTCCGGCCATCCGCCCGGTGCCCTACCGGACGCGCAGCGGCAGCCTCGCCGTGGCCCTCTGCCTGCCCCGTCACGTCGGCGCGATGAACCGGCGCCGCGTGGTGACCGAGCTGGGCCCCGACCGCGAAGCCATCGCCGAGGCGGACCGCACCGCCCTGCTGTTCGACCTTGGGCTGGGCGTCTTCCAGACCGACGTCTGCGTGCGCAGCGCCGACCCCGCCACCATCGCCCGCCTGCGCGCGGTCGCCGGGACGGAGCTTCTGGCGCCGGGCAACCCCTTGCCGCCCGACCTGCCGGCGCTCAGCCCCGACCGTGTCTTCATCGGCCCCTTCGGGCGGATCGAGGTCAGCCAGCCGATCCCGCCGCCCGACGGCCGCAGCCCGGAGGGTCCGCACACCCACGTCCTGCCGAAGCTGCTGGCCCACAACCGGACCCACGCGGCGACCGTCCCGATCCCGGACGGCTGGGTGCCCAGCCTGTACCTGTCGCCGCCCGCGGAGTCCTTCGCCGCGTGGGAGGGGTTGGGGCACTGAGGTCCTGCCCCCTCGCTAACCCTCCCCCTCTACGAGGTGGAGGGGACTGCCGCCGCTTCGCTCAAGCCCCCCTCTCCCGCGAAGCGGGGGAGGGTTGGGGAGGGGGCACCGACGCCGCCGGCGCGCGGCGCAGCGCGTTCAACAGAATCCCGATCGTGGTGCCGTTGTGCAGCACCGCGGTGCCCACCGGGGACAGCAGGCCCAGCGCGGCGGCGCCGAGGATCGCGCTGTTCAGCCCGACCGTCAGGCGGTAGTTGCGGGCGATCAGCGCCATCGCGGCGTCCGCCGTCTCCTTGGCGTCGGCCACCCGCTCGATCCGGTCCTCCAGAAGCGCCACGTCGGCGGTCAGACGGGCGATGTCCGCCCCCTTCTGCATGGCGATGCCGACATGGGCGCCGGCCAGCGCCGGGGCGTCGTTGATGCCGTCGCCGACGAAGGCGATGCGCGCGCCGTCGCGGCTCAGATCCTCGATGATGCGGGCCTTGTCGGTTGGCAGCAGGTCGGCGTGGAAGCCGTCGAGACGCAGTTCCGCGGCCAGTTCGGCGGCGCGGTCGCGGTGGTCGCCGGTCAGCATCAGCACCCGCTTCACCCCGGCCCGCCGCAGCCGCGCGATGGTCGCCGCGCTGGCCGCGCGCACGCTGTCCTTCAGCGCCAGCACGCCGGCCAGCACCCCGCCGAAGCCGATGAACAGCAGCGTCTTGCCGTCGCGGTGCAGCGCGTCGATTGCCTCGCGGTGGGCCGTGGTGTCGATGCCCTCGTCGTCCTCGATGAAATGGCGGGAGCCGACGACGATGCGCTTGCCGTCGATGACGCTGGCCACCCCGTGGGCGACGATGAACTTCACCTCCTGATGGTCGAAGTGGCGGTTGTGGGTTTCCTTGGCGGCGTTGACCACGGCCATCGCCAGCGGGTGGAAGTAATGCTCCTCCACCGAGGCTGCGAGGCAGATCAGGTCGTCGGGGCTGAAGGTCGGATCGAAGGCGATGGAATCGGTCACCTGCAGATCGCCGGTGGTCAGCGTGCCGGTCTTGTCGAAGATGACGGTGTCGGCCTGGGCCAGCCGTTCCAGCGCGTTGGCGCCCTTGATCAGGATGCCCGCCTGCCCCGCCCCGTACATGGCCGACTTGAAGGCCACCGGCGTCGCCAGCTTCAGCGCGCAGGAATAGTCGGCCTGGAGCACCGACGCGGCGCTGCGCCAGTCGCCGGTCATCAGGAAGGAGCCGCCGGCCAGCTTCAGCACCGTGGGCACCAGCCGGTCGGCCAGCCGCGCCGCGTCGAGCTGGGCCTCGCTCTTGGCGGTCAGCGACTGTTCGACGTAATCGGCGATGCGGGCGGCGGCGGTGTGGCTGCCGACATGCTCGGCGTAGACGACCAGCCGCCCCTCCTCCATCAGCGTGCCGGACAGAACGGCGGAGCCGCGCTGCTTGACCACCGGGGCGCTCTCGCCGGTCATGGCGGCCTCGTTGACGGTCGCCTCCCCGCTCAGCACCGTGCCGTCCACCGGGATCACCGTCCCGGCGCCGATGACCACGCTGTCGCCGACCATGACGGTGTCGGCGGGAACCTGGATCTCCACCCCATCGCGCAGCAGCCACACCTGATCGCTCGACGGGCGCAGCAGCCGCTTCAGCAGCGCGTCCGACCGGCGTGCGATGGACTCCTCCATGTATTCGCCGAGCGCCAGCATGAAGACGGTGGTGTTGGCCGCGGTGAAATCCCGCCGCGCCAGGGAGATCGCCACCGCCGCCGCTTCCAGCACATGCGAGTTGACGCCCTCGCGCCCATAGATGGCCATGCCCTCGCGCAGCATCGGCAGGGCGACGGCCAACGACAGCGGCAGGCGCAGCGGCGGAGGCAGCAGGAAGCCGCCGGCCAGCGTGGCGAGGCTGCGGGCCAGTGCGGCGCCGTGATTCTCCCCGCCGTCGGCCGCCGTGGCGGGCGGCGCCGGTTCGGGGATCGGCAGGGCGGCCAGCGCGAGGCACAGCGCCGTGGCGTCGGTCACCGCCGGATCGTAGCGGACGGCCAGCGACCGCGCGGCGCGGCTGGCCCGGACCGACGTCACCCCGGCGACCGCCTCCACCACCCGGTGCAGGGTCGCCTCGTCGGCGGGGGTGCCGGGACGGCAGGCGTAGCGCAGCCGGACGCGCCCCGGAACCCGATGGACCGGCTCCAGCCGCAGGAACCAGGGCAGGCCGCTCATAACGCTCCGGCCTGTTCCGCCTCCAGCTCGGCCTGGAGGTCGGCCATCTGCTCCTTCATCTCGGCGAGGCCGCCGGCGAGGTTGCCGTAGAGCTTCAGGCCGGACTTCACGATCTTGCCGCGCAGCTCCTCGTCGGACAGCACATAGGCCGCTGCCGCCCCGACCAGAAGCCCGACCAGGAACTGCTCCGACCGGCGCGACGGCAGCAGGCCGGTCAGCCCGCCGAGAAGCCCCTGCCCCCGCGCCATGCCGGCGCCCATGCCACCGCCGACGGAGGCACCGCCGGCAGCCATGGCGGCTTCGTACTGGCGCTGCTGCTTCTTCAGCTTCTTCAACGCCTTCTTGGTCTTCTTAGCCATGGGGGTCCTCATTCTTCGGCAGCGCTTGCGGCGGCTCTTGCGCCGGATTCAGCAGATGTTCGATCATGACCACGCCCGCCGCCCCGGCGGCGACCGCCAGGGCGAGGCGCGCGTAGTCGCGGGTGCGCAGGGCGTCGGCGGCGACGCTGGCGGCGGCCAGCGCCGCACCGCCCTGCAGGCCGTGGCGCAGGATGGTGCGCGGCGCGGGGGGCTCGGCGCCCGTCACCCAGCGGTCCTGGACGGCGGTCAGCAGGCCGGTCGCCACCATGCCGCGCGTGAAGTCGGCGGCGAGCGTTCCGGAATCCTGCGCCTTGCCGCGCCGCTTCCCGCGCTTCACGCGGCCCCCGACGGGCTGGCGGGCGGCGTCTCGTCCTTTGCCGGCTCCGCCACATCGTCCTTTGCCGGCTCCGCCTCGGCGGGCGCCGCCTCAACGGGGGCTTCCCCGGCCGGCGTGGCGAGGCGGGAGCGCAGACCGGCGGAGGTCCGCTCGATGGCCAGCAGGCCGCTGACCGCGGCCTCGCGCACCGCGGTCTGGGCCTTGCCGGCGCCCTCGCGGGCGGCGGCCTTCACATCGACGGCCCCGAGGGCGGTGGCCCTGAGATCGGCGATCCTGGGATCGGCCTTGGCCTTGGCGGTCTTCATCATCCGGACGCCGATGGCCCCGGCGATCAGGCCGGACGCGAATGTCAGAAGCGGCAGCATCATGGTCTCCTTTCCGGCGCAAAGCCGGCGGTGGCGATGCGCAGCAGCGTCCCGGCCGCCGCGCTGGCTTCCCCGCGCAGCAGGTCGGGCCACGCCGAGGGCGGGATCACCGCGGGGTCGTATTCGATGGTGCAGGACCGGGCGAGCGGGTTCAGCGCGACAGAGCGGATGCCCTCCGCGCCGGAGAGCGCCCGATGCAGCGCCTTGGCGTCGTCCACCAGCGCCGCCAGATTGCGCTCCGCGGCGCCGTCGAGCTTCAGCCGCACCCGGCCCGGAATGTGGTGCGCGATGGTCAGGGCGGCGGCCAGCCGGGTCAGGAAATCGTTGGGCATGCTCGGGTCGCGCTCGGTCGTTGAAAGCGGGCGGTCATTGGAAGAGGCGTTTGCGCTGCACGGTCATGTGGACGAGCATGAAGGCGACGAACAGCGTGCCGAAGCCGGCATGGACGCGCTTGCCCACCCCCAGCGCCGCCAGGGTCGCCGCCATGCTGCCCATCATCCCGATCTTGGCCGCGCGGTTGATCCGCCACTTCAGCTCGGGAGCGGCCGGCTTGCTTGCCGCAGCGGGGGCGGGGGCGGGGGTGTCCGGCGGCGGGGCCTCCGCGGGGTGCAGGACCGCCGACAGCAGCGCCTCCACCTGCGACCGGGCGTCATCGGGCGCCACCGCGGCAGGGTCGTAGCTCAGCAGAAAGCTCCCCACCGCCGGGTTGCTCCCGGTGATCCGAACGCTGTCCAGGGACTCCAGGCTGCCCAGCGCCTCCTGGAAGCGGTCCGCCCGGCGCAGCAGCGGGTGACGCACGCGGATGCGTCCGGGCACCGCCGATGCGATGGGAGAGGTCCGTGCGGTCATTGCCCGTTCTCCTGCGTCCGCCGCGATCCACCCACACGGCCAAGGGTCTTCAGTCGTCGCGCAGAATATCCATAATTACAAAATGGTGAAACATTTCCCGTCTTCGCGCACAGGCGCCGGACGCAAGGCGGCGTTGCGGAAAAACCGCGCCCTCACCCAAGAAGTGCAGGGAACGGGGCGCAGAGCAGGGCCGCGGGACCGAGCCTCAACGCGATCCGCGGCGCGTGGGGAAACAGCAGGACCAGCGCCGCCGCGGCCACCGTCAGCAGCCCCAGCCACGCCGGAATGCCGATCGCCCACCCCCACGCCATCACCGCGGGCGGCAGCGACAGCGCGAGCGCCAGCCATCCCGCCCATCCCAGCAGGCGGCTGGTCCGGGCGGAGGGGCGGCGGGCGAAGACCTGCTCGTGATGGCGGTCCATGGCGAGGGCCAGGGCGAGCAGGCCCGCATAGGCGACGCACAGCGACGACAAGATCATGTCAGCTCCTCCACGACGGCCCCGGCGGGCAGCGCGGAGGCCGGCGCCGCCTTGCGGGCAACGGCGTTCCGCCCGACCTTGCGCGCCGCGAAGCCCAGCAGCAGCCCGACCGCCAGCGCCGTCAGGTCGAAGCCGGCCAGCAACCAGTTCCCCGCCGGCAGACTGTTCCCCAGATGCCCGGCGGCGGTGGCGAGATTCAGCACGGGCAGCAGAGCGAACAGCGCCGCCCCCGCCCACAGCTGCTCCGCCCAGCCGCGCCGCGACGGGCGCAGGGGGGCGTGCAGCAGGGCGGCGGCCCAGGCCAGGAAGAACACGCCGATCTCCCAGCCCGCGCGCTCCCCCAGCCCCGTCGGCAGCAGGCGGTTGGCCCAGAAATAGGCGGCGACGGCGAGCGGCAGGCCCGCCACCACGCCGATGTTCAGCCGGTCGGCGAGCCGGTGGCCGAACGGTTCGGGGCCGTCCGCCCAGGTGTCCGCCCGAGCGTCCGCCCGAGTGTCCGCACGGCCGCGCTGCGACCGCCGCTTGACCACCCAGAGGATCAGGCCGCTGCCCACCATCACCGTCCCGGCCACGCCGGAGACGAAGAACAGCCAGCGCATGCCCGGCCCGGCGAAGCGCGCCAGATGCAGCCCCATCAGGTAGTTGCCGGTCGCCATGGCCGCCGGCTGCGGGTCCGCCGGGGGAACCTCCAGCGCCCGCCCGGTCACCCCGTCGAACATCAGCCGCTCCGTCGCGGCGCCGCGCCCGATGGAATCGGACTCCGCGGGCCGCAGCTCGATGGTGGCGTTGGCGCGGCCCGGGTTGGTGACGGTCAGGCTTCCCACGCCGCCACGGTCGGCCCAGCGCCGGTCCGCCCCGGCGAGCAGCGGCGCCACCGGGGTCAGCGGGGCGGCCTGCGGCGCGGGCCGCGGCGTGGGCGGCGCGCGGCGGAAGCCGCTTTCGGCGAAGTAGGCCTGCCGGTTGCCGTCATAGGCGAGATCGACCGCCCAGGGCATCAGCATCGTCATGAACAGCAGCAGGCCGGAATAGGTGATCATCAGGTGGAAGGGCAGCGCCAGCACCGCCGCCGCCACATGCCCGTCCATCCAGGAGCGCAGCGCCGATTTCTCCGGCCGGAAGGTGAAAATATCCTTGAAGATGCGGCGGTGGGTGATGATGCCGCTGACGATGGCGACCAGCATCGCCATGGTGGCGATGCCGACGATCCAGCGCGCCGTCTCGCGCGGCATCCCGTACAGCTCGAAATGGAAGCGGTAGAGGAAGTTGCCGCCCGCCGTCTCGCGCGGCTCCAGCAGCGCGCCGGTCCCGGCGTCGAGCGTGGCGCGCTTCAGGGCGGCGCGGTCGTTCGGCTTGGCGTCCGCCGGGCGCCAGGACACCGACACCGCCGGAGTCCGCTCGCCGGGCAGCGTGATGGTCCACTGCGCCGCGTCGGGGGCGAGCTGGCCCATGCGCTCCACCGCCCGTTCGGCGGTCCCGGCGTCGGGAACGGAGCCGTGAAGCTCCGGCTGCATCCAGACGGTCACCTCCTGCCGGAAATAGGCGATGGTGCCGGTCAGGAAGACGGCGAACAGCAGCCAGCCGAGCAGAAGACCCGACCATGTGTGCAGCCACGCCATGGACTGGCGGAATCCGTCCTTCATGACGGCGCCCCCGATTGCAGGCCGTGCAGCAGCCAGGTTCCGCCGCCCAGCAGCAGCGTCGGCGCCAGCAGGCCGGGCCACACCCGCCGCGTCCGCACGGAGAAGGCCCAGACGAAGGCCCCGGCGTGGATGGCGAAGGACAGCATGGTGGCGGTGTAGACCGCCTCCGCCCGCGGCATCGGAAGCGTCAGGGCCAGGAACATCGCCGCCACCGCCGCCAGCGCGTAGCCGCCGACGATCCCGGCGAAGCTGCGGGACGCCACGTCCAGGCGCCGCCGCCCGTCCGGCCCGAACCTCAGCCGGGAAGGGAGAGTCGTCATCAAAGGAATCACCCACGCGTTCAGGACGGTCGGCCGCGTGGCGCCGGGGTTGCTCCGGCGGCGAACGGGGTGTCCGATCCGGCCCCCGCGTCACGCTCGGTGATCATCATCGTGGAAACACGGGGAGGCGTCCATAAAATTGAGAATGACTCGCATTCTCTTAAAAGCCAAAACCCGCAGGTCGGCCCGGCTCCCGCCCTGCGGGTTTCAAAAAAAACAATTCCAAACCGCTCTACTGGATTATAAAATATACTTGATAAGTAGATTTATTGTGAGCGTCCCGATGTCCCGCCTCGCCCCCGCCGTGAGCTTCGGCCTGACCACCCTGTCCATCGGCACGGTGTCCACGCTGCTGCTGTGGAGCGTCATGGCGCAATGGCCGCATTGGACGCGCCATGGCGAACCGCTGGCCTGGTTCAACGTCGGCTATGGGCTGGAACGGCTGGGTCTCGATCTGGCCTGGGTGGAGGCCTGCCGCGCCGACCCGTCCTGGCAGACGTTCCACCGCGCCGCCACCTGGGTCCTCGGCGGCAACCTGACCATCGGCCTGCTGGCGGCGGCGGCGGTGGTGATCCCGTTGTCGGTCTGGGGGGCGAACGCCGTCGAGCGCGCGCTCGTCCGCCGCTCCTGAGCGGCAGGTCATTTCGACGCTGCCCCACTCTCGCAGGGAAGGGAGATCAATCCCCTCCCCCGCCCAGCGGGGGAGGGTTGGGGTGGGGGCAAGCGCCCTTACCAGCTCCCGGCAAGGCCCAGCAATTCCAGCGCCTTGTGGCGCAGCTCCACCAGCACCGGGTCGTCGCGGTGGCGGGGATAGGGACGGTCGACGACGATCTCCGCCTTGATGCGGGCCGGGCGCTCGCTGAACACGATGACGCGGGTGGCCATCAGCAGAGCCTCCTCCACGTCGTGGGTCACCAGCAGCGTGGTGAAGCCGGCCCGCCGCCACAGCGCGACGATCTCGCCCTGCATCTGGATGCGGGTCAGGCTGTCGAGCTTGCCGAGCGGCTCGTCCAGCACCAGCAGGCGCGGGTCGTTGACCAGCGCGCGGGCCAGCGCCGCGCGCTGCGCCATGCCGCCCGAGAGCTGATGCGGGTAGGCCTTGGCGAAGCCGTCCAGCCCGACCAGCCGCAACGCCTCGTCCACCCGGTTGCGGCGCTGGCGCAGCACGCCCTGCGCCTCCAGCCCCAGCGCCACATTGTCCCAGACGGTGCGCCAGGGGTAGAGCGTCGGGTCCTGGAAGACCACCACCCGCGACGGGTGCGGCCCGGTGATCGGCAGCCCGTCGGCCAGGATCCGGCCCGAACGCGGCGGCTCCAGCCCGGCGACCAGCCGCAGCAGCGTGGACTTGCCGCAGCCCGACGGGCCGAGCAGCGCCACGAACTCGCCCGGCTTGGCGTGCAGGCTGACCGTGTCCAGCACGGGCAGCGGCGCGCCGTGCAGGTCGAAGGCGTGGCTGACGCCCTGGACCTCCAGCTCCAGACCCGCCGGCAATTCCTGTTCGAGCGCTACCATTTCAGCAATCCCTTCTGCCAGGCGAGCAGCCGGTCGCGCGCCTTGAACAGCAGCGTGACGAGGCTGGAGCACACCAGCGCCATCACCAGCAGCGCCGCGTACATGTTGGCGTAGGCCGCCCAGCCCTGCGCCCATTGCAGGTACCAGCCGAGCCCGGCCTTGACCCCCATCATCTCCGCCACGACCAGCACCGCGAAGGAGGCGCCGAGCCCCATGAACAGGCCGACGAAGACGTGCGGCATCGCCGCCGGCACCGCCACCTTCAGCACCAGGAAGCGCGCCGACGCGCCCAGCGTGCGGGCGATGTCGTAATAGGCCGGGTTGACGCCGGACACCCCCGACCAGGTCAGGATGGTCACCGGCACCCCGGTCGCCAGCGCGATCAGGAAGACGCTCGCGCTCCAGCTCGACGGGAAGGCGAAGAAGGCGATGGGCAGCCACGCCGTGGCCGGCAGCGGCCCGATCAGCCGCAGCACCGGATGCACCCAGTAGCCCACCGCCCGCGACCAGCCGATGGACACGCCGGTGACGAAGCCGACGAAGGCGCCGATCCCATAGCCGAGCAGCAGCAGCTTCAGCGACGCCACGGTGCATTCCAGCAGGCGCGGCCACTCGTCCAGATAGACCTCCAGCAGCGCCTGCGGCGGCGCGAAGAAGGGGCGCGGCAGCAGGTCGAGCTTGGCGGTGACCAGCTCCCAGCCGATCACGCCGAGCGCCAGCACCACCAGCCAGGGTGCCGCGGCGCGCAGCCGCTCCCCCGCCGCGCCGAACAGGCGGAGCAGCGGCACGGCGAAGGCCAGCGCGCCGCCGACGACCGCCAGCAGGCTGGCGAACTCGCCGGTGCGCGTCCATTCCTCCGTTTCCGGCCACAGGGCGGTCAGGGCGGCGGCGGCCAGCCAGACCGCGCTGGCCGCCAGCCCGCCCAGCCACAGGCGCGGGGCCGCGGGGGAGCGGCCGTGGTCCGCCGCCGCGCCCCCGCCCGCCGCCAGCGCCGCGGCGTCATCGAGGCTGCTCATCTCAGCCCAGCACGTCGGCGTAGACGCGGTCGGCGAACTTCGCCGTGTCGGTGCCCGGCTTGAAGACCTGCACGCTCTTCAGCTCCTCCGCGTAGAGCGCGATCTCGCGCTTGATGTCGGCGCCCACCGGGTTGTGGTCGTGGGTCTGGCTGCTGAGCTGGGCGGCGAGGTCCTCGATGCTGCTCTTGGGCGAGTATTGCTGGTAGACCTTGGCGGCCTCCACCGGGTTGGCGGCGGCGTAGTGCTGCGCCTCGAACACGGCGCGGGTCACCGCGGCGGCGGCGGCCTTGTCCTCGCGCAGCAGGCTGCCGCGCGCGCCGAGCACGCAGCAGACGCGGTTGGCGAACTCGCCCGAGAGGTTGGTGGAGATCTCCACCAGGGTGCCGGACTTCAGGAAATTGTAGGTCACCGGATCCCAGTGGGCGACGGCCTGCGCCTCGCCCTTGTCCACCGCGATGGCCAGCAGGTCGCCGGGGAAGACGCGCCATTCCACGTCCTTGTTCGGATCGATGCCCTGCTTGGCGAGCTGGATGGAGAACAGGTGCTTGGCCGGGCTGGACAGGTCGCTGATCGCCACCGTCTTGCCCTTCAGCCCGGCGAGGCTGGTGATCCCGCCGTTCTTGGCGGCCAGCAGCCGCATGCAGCCGCCATGCACGCCCGCGATGATGCGCACGTCGAAGCCCTGCTCCAGCGGCTTCAGCCAGCGCAGCGCCATGCCGTGGCCGATGTCGGCCTTGCCGGTGGCGAGCGCTTCCAGAAGCTGCTCCGTCGTGCCGGCGAAGTTGACGAACTCCACGTCCAGCCCGTGCTTCTCGAAGAAGCCGTTGTGCTTGGCCACCGCGACCGGAGCGCCGCACACCGCGCCGGTGTTCCAGGCGAGCTTCAGCGGCTTCAGCGTGGCGGGCGTCGGGGCGGCGACCAGCCGGGACGCCACGCCCGCGAAGGGCAGCGCCACCGCGCCCGCCGCCGCCACCTTCAGCAGCCCGCGCCGCGAGGGCGCCAGCGTCGAGATCCCCGAACCGTTCCGATGCGTGCTCATGGTCGTCGTCCTTCGATCGAGACGTATTCACTTATTACAAATGTGAATACATGATTTTCGTGGACTATATTCAACGGCCTCGCTCTATAATGTCAACTCATGAAGTAGAGAAACAACGCACGGAGGGACCCCATGATCACCGCCATCGTCCGCTACCGCCTGCCCGCCGCGATCGGGCGCGAGGACTGCCGGGCGCATTTCCTGTCGATCGCGCCGGGTTTCGGGGACGTGCCGGGCCTGATCCGCAAGCAATTCATCTGGAGCGAAAGCGGCACCGCCGGGGGAGTCTACCAGTGGGAAAAGCGGGAGGACGCCCAGCGCTTCTACCAGGGGCCGTGGCTGGACGGCATCCGGCGGCGCTACGGCACCGACCCGGAGATCGAGTATTTCGAGACCTTCGCGGTCACCGACAATCCCGGCGGGGCGGTGCTGGTGCCGGAGTGAGGGCGGGGTTCCGCCTACAGATCCGGCGGGGTGCGGACCGGCAGATGCAACGTCGCCAGGGTGCCGCCCCCGGAGCGCGAGGCGATGGTGAAGGAGCCGCCCAGCCGGTCCGACGCCAGATTGTCCACGATGTTCAGGCCCAGCCCGACCGAGCCGGTGCCGCGGCGGGTGGTGAAGAAGGGCTCCAGGATGCGCCCGGCGGTGCCCTCCGCGATGCCGGCGCCGTCGTCGGCGACGGACAGCAGGACCATCTCCGGCCCCGACGCCGCGGCCCCGACCGTCACCAGCCCGTGCCGCCCCGCCGGAAAGGCGTGTTCCAGCGCGTTGCGGACGAGCTGCTCCAGGATCGCGGACAGGATCGCCGGGTTGCTGACCATGCGCAGGTCGGCGGGGCAGTCCACGGCCATGCGATGCCCCAGCGGCTCCCACTGCGGGCGCAGGCTCTCCGTCACCTGTTCGAGGAAGGGCCGCAGCGCGATGGTCTGGCGCAGCCCGCCATGGTCCGCCGCCACCCCCTTGAAGCAGCGCACGATCTCCCCGGCGCGGGCGATGGTGCTGGACAGCAGGGCGGCCAGCTCTCCGGCGCTCGCCAGGAAGCGCTCCAGCTCGGCGCGGCGGAGCTGGTTGGCGGCCAGCCGCTCCGTCATCGCGGCGACCCGGTCGCCGAGGTGGGACGCGCTGCCCAGCGCCACGCCGATGGGCGTGTTGATCTCGTGGGCCACGCCGGCGACCATCTGGCGCAGCGCCGCCATCTTCTCGCGCTGGGCCTGGGCCAGCTTGCGCGTGCGCTCGCGGACCAGCGCCTCCAGATGCTCGTTCTCGTCCTTCAGGCTGCGGTTGGCCCGGCGCAGCGACAGGTGGGTGGCGACGCGGGCGCGCACGATGGCCGGGCTGAAGGGCTTGGTCACGTAATCGACCGCCCCGGTCTCCAGCCCGAAGGCCTCCTCCTCCGGGCTGGAGAGGGAGGTGATGAAGATCACCGGGACGTCGGCGGTGGCCGGATCGGTCTTCAGCAGCCGGCACACCGCGTAGCCGTCCAGCCCCGGCATCATCACGTCGAGCAGCACCAGCTCCGGAGGGTCGGCGGAGGCCAGTTCCAGCGCGCGGCGCCCGGAGGTCGCGAAGCGCACCTCGTGCCGGTCCTCCAGCACGCTGGCCAGCGCGCGGATGTTGGTCGTGTCGTCATCGACGATCAGAATGTGACCACCGCTCACGGCGTCGTCTCCCGGTCCCGTTCCCTGGTCCATGCGGTGGCGAGCCGCTCCAGCGCCGCGCGGGCGGCGGCGAAGTCCAACGCTTCCACGGCCCGCCCCACCTTGTCCAACGCCTCGTCATGGCCGTGCCCGGCCAGCAGCCCGCGCAGAGCGGCGAAGCGGGCCGCCGCCGACAGGCTGCCGCTGCGCAGCGCCTCCTCCAGCAAGCGCAACGCCTCCTCCCCGCCGTTCGGACGGTCCGGACGGGCCGCCGGCACGTCCGGCGCTCCCTCCGCGGCCATTTCCAGGGCGCGCAGCGTTTCCGCCGAGGCCAGCGCGGGGCCGAGGGCGGCGGACAGGTCGGCCACAAGCGCCGGCACCGCGTCCCACCGCTCCTCGCGCGCCGCCAGCTCCAGCGCCGCGGCGGCCGCGCTGGCCGCCATCGCCCCGACCGTCCCGGCACTGCCGCGCAGCCCATGGGCGTAACGCTCCATCGCCGGCCCGTCTCCCGCGCGGCGCAGATGCTCCAGCCGGACCGGCGCGTCGCCGTAGCGGTCGAGAAAGTCCAGGATCGCCCGGCGCAGCGTGAGCGCCCGCCCGTTCATCCGCGCCAGCGCCGGGGCGAGGTCGAACCCCTCCAGCGAGTCGGGCAGCGTTCCGGAATGTCCGGCCTCCATCGCCGCGGCCTTGGCAACCGGCAGAGCCTCCCGCCGCCCGAACGGCTTCAGCCGGCGGTTCAGCACGGCGACGAGGCGGTGCGGCTCCACCGGCTTGGCGATGTGGTCGTCCATGCCCGCGTCCAGGCAGCGCCGCCGCTCCTCCTCCAGGGCGTGGGCGGTCATCGCGATGATCGGCAGGCGGTCGGGGCCGCACTGGCGGCGGATCGCCCGCGCCACCGCGAAACCGTCCATGTCCGGCATCTGGATGTCGGTGAGCAGCGCGGCGTAGCCCGCCCCCGGTTCCAGCGCCAGCCGCACCGCCTCCCCGCCGCTGGCCACCGCGGTGACGGCCAGCCCGGCGTCCTCCAGCAGTTCCCGCGCGACCAGCCGGTTCACGGCGTTGTCGTCGGCGACCAGCACCCGCAGGCCGCGCAGCGGCTCGTCCACCTGCAAGCCCGCAAGCCCCGGTTCGACCAAGGCTGGATCGGCCACAGCCGGCAGCGCCGTCGCCGCGCCGTCCTGCACGCCGACCGTCACCGTGAAGCGGAAGGTGCTGCCCAGGCCGGGGGTGCTGTCCACGGCGATGCCGCCGCCCATCATGACGGCCAGCCGCCGGCTGATCGCCAGCCCCAGCCCGGTCCCGCCGTAGCGGCGGGTGGTCGAGCTGTCGGCCTGGGCGAAGGGCTGGAACAGCCGGGCCACCTGCTCCGCCGTCATGCCGATGCCGGTGTCGCGCACGGCGAAGCGCAGTTCGGTCTCCGCATCCTTCCCCGTCGCCGGCGGCGCGGCGGTCACGCCGAGGACCACGCTGCCGCTCTCGGTGAACTTGACCGCGTTGTTGACGAGATTGAGAAGCACCTGCCCCAGCCGCAGCGGGTCGCCCAGCAGGGCGGTGGGCACGTCGGGGGCGACCTCCAGCCGCAGGACCAGCCCCTTCTCCTCGGCGGACAGGGCGGCGGTGCCGGCCACCATGTCCAGCACCGCGGACAGGTCGAAGGGCACGCGCTCCAGCGTCAGCATGCCCGCCTCGATCTTCGAGACGTCGAGGATGTCGTTGATGATGCCGAGCAGCGCGGTGGCCGAGGCACGGATGCGGGTCAGGTAGCCGCGCTGGCGCGGCGGCGGCCCGGCGCGCAGGGCGAGGTGGCTGAGGCCCAGGATGGCGTTCATCGGCGTGCGAATCTCGTGGCTCATGTTCGCCAGGAAATCGCCCTTGGCGCGCGACGCCTCCTCGGCGCGGCGGCGGGCCTCCTCCACCTGCTGCTGGCGGCGCGCGATCTCGTCGAGGAAGTGGCGGATCGAGCGGGAGATGGTGGCGATCTCGTCGGTGCCGCCGTCGGGCAGCGGCGTCTCCCGCCCCTCCACCCGGTCGAGCACCGCGTCGTTCAGCCGGACCAGACGCAGGGTCAGGAAGCGGCGCAGATACAGATACACGCCAAGCGCCACCAGGAAGCCCAGCGCCCCCAGCCCGACCAGGATGCGGTTCTGCGTGGCGGCCAGTTCGGAGAGGCCGTTCGCCTCGCCCGCCGCCGCCGCGTTGATGCGTTCGAACAGCGCGTGGGAGATCTTCACGACCTCCTCCACCATCACCAGCACCTGATTGGTCAGCGCCTTGCTGCGGGCGATGGCCGCCTGCCGCTCCATCAGGCTGGGCAGCAGGCCGGAAGGGCCGAGCAGCGCCGCCTCCAGCCGCCGGTGCAGGGCGGCGAAGCGCTCCGCCTGTTCCGCCGGCAACCCGGCGTGGAGCGCCGGCAGGGCCGACAGCGCCGCCGCTGCATCCCGCTGGGCGCGCGCGATCTCACGCTGGAACCGGCTGTTGCCGGCGTGGGTGCTCTCGTTCAGCACCCGGTTGACCGTGTTGGTCCAGGCGGTCAGCGGCCCCAGCCGGTCCGCCGGCAGCGTCGGCAGCACGGCGGCGACCAGCGCGCCGGCCTCCGCCGACAGGCGGCGGGTCTCGTCCAGCGCGTCGTCGGTGCGCGCCGCCGCGTCGATCCGCTCGGCGACCAGCCGGTCGAGATCCGCCACCGTGGGGACGAGCGTTCCCAGCACGCCGGCCAGCGTCGCGCCGCCCTCGATGTCGGAGAGGGCCTGGGCCGACCGGGTGACCGCCGTCAGGTTGGCCGTCAGTTCGGCCAGGGTGACCCGCCGCTCGGGATGGCTGGCGGCAACGCCCAGCCGGGTCGCCTGCGACAGCACCTGCTGCAGGCCGCCGTTCAGCACCGCCCCGGTGGTGATGCGCGGCAGCGCCCCGTTGGAGAGGTCCGACAGGGCGTGCCGGAACTGCGCCAGATCGTAGAGTGCCGCACCCGACACGCCGAGCAGCACCCCCACCATCACCAGCAGGCCCAGCCCGACGCGCCGCCCGACGCCGCCCCGGAAGGGCGCACGCGGGACCGGCGCGGCGGGGGCTGGCTCCGTCGTCATCAACGCTCGGCGATGCGGCCGTCGATGCGGGGCGACACCGTGCCCCGGTCGGTCAGATGCTGCGCCATGATCTCCCACAGCAGTTTGCCGCTGGCCCCCGAGGAGGCGCCCGGCGACTTCAGCATGCCGTAGCCGTCGCCGCCCTGGGCCAGATAGTTGGGCAGGGCCACCGAATAGCGGGCGTTCGGGTCGAGCGGCTTGCCGCCCACCGTGACGGAGACCACGCGGCTGCCCGCCGGCTGCTTCAGGTCGTAGACCACCGCCATGTTGGACGGGTGGAGGAAGCTGCCCTTCTGGTTGTCCACCCCGGCGGCGCTGACCTCCAGCGCCTCGCGCAGGGCCGCGCCGGACAGGGTCACGGCGATGATGGTGTCGCGGAAGGGCAGTTCGCGCTGGATGTCGCGGCGGGTCAACACGGTCCCCGCCTCGTACTGGCGGTTGCCGCGGATGTTGCCGCCGTTGATGAAGGCCACATCGGTGTTGAAATGGCCGCGCATGGCGTCCGCGATCAGCGAGGCGAAGGCGTTCTCGCCGGTGCGCACCGCGGCGCGGCGGGTGTCGAGCGGGGTCGCCGTCGTGCCGATGTTGATGTCCAGCAGTTCCGACAGCCGGGCCAGATAGACGCCGACCCGCTTCTCCATCGCCGGGTCCGGCGGCAGCCCGGCGAGCGGCACGATGTCGGCGCCGGCCAGCGCGGGCGGCGCCTTGCCGTCGCCGTCCAGCCGCAGGACGAAGGCCGATCCCTTCACGTTGACGTGGACGCCGAAGACTTTTCCCTTATCGGCCTCCAGCACGTCCTTGCCGGTGGCGGAGAGCTGGAGCAGCGCGTCGATGGCGGGTTCGCCGCGCAGCGCCTCCACCGCCTCCGGGGCGTTGTCCAGGATGGCGACCACATAGTCGGCGCCCTGGGCGCGCAACGCGCGGGCCTCCGCGGCGATGGCGGCGGGCGGGCGCACCTCGATGTCCGGCACGATGTACTGGACGGTCAGTTCCGGCGAGATCGCCGAGACCACGCCGATCTTCCCCACCGGCGTGTCGAGCAGCGCCGACGGCTCCAGCCCCTCCATCACCTTGCCGGTGTTGCGGTCGATGGTGGTGGCGCTGACGAAGGGAAAGCGCGCCTCGTAGCTGCGCAGGGTCAGCTCGTCCTTGCCGAAGCCGAGGTCGCGCTTGGTCACCGCCATCATGTCGGGCTGAAGCTCGTTCAGCAGGTCGATCATGTGGGCGCCGCGGTCGAAGGTGGACAGGACGCCCGCGGTCAGCGACGCGCCGCCGTGCAGGAACAGCGTGTTGCCCTCCGCCCGCTTGGTGCGCAGCAGCGTGGCGAGGTTGGCGAGCCCGCCCTCGCCCTCCACCGGCTCGATGTCGGCCATCGTCGAGGTGAAGACGATCGACAGTTCCGCCGCCGACGCGGCCGGCGCGAAGGCGCCGAGCGCCGCGACGGCGCAGGCGGCCGCAACGGCACGCCAGCCGGAAAAACGCCCCGTCCCCCCATTGCCGCGCTTCGGCATGGTTACCCCCTCCTGCCATCCCTGTTCCTTCAGGATGGTTCTTCCCGTATTCGGGCGGGGGAGTTCAAGGCATATCCATGCATGCCGGGGAACATTCCGGTGACAAAAATCCCCTGTCGCAACAAGGACAAAGGGAACAGGCGGCTCAGGCCGCCTCATCATGCCAGGGGTAGGCCAGCGGAACCTCGCGGAAGGCGAAGCGGTCGAGGTGGCGCTCCAGCGCCCCCTTCAGCGCGGCGAGATGCTCGGCGGAGCTGGCGTCCAGCCGGCAATCCAGCGCGTCCGGCCGGGCCTGGAGCGTCAGGGTGGCGTCCCCCGGCCAGTCGGCGCCGCGGGCGTTGTGCGGGAAGACGACGCTCCCCGCCTCCGGCGTGTACTCCACCGTCAGATTGTGCGCCCAGTGCTTGCAGAGCTGCTGGAGGTAGCGGCTGCCGTTCGGGGTCGGGACGCGGACGCTGCTGGCGTGTCTCATGATCATCCTTCTGTTTGGTGACGCTGTAATCAGGGAAGACGTTCGATGCGCTGGGCCGCCTCGTCGAGGATGGAGACGGCGGCGTGCACCGTGTCGGCATCGACGCCCTCGCGCCCCAGCCGGTGCATCAGCACGGCGCGCAGGTTTTCCATGGCGCGGCGGATCGGCGCGCCGTCGGTGTGTTCCCGCCGGGTGGCCAGCGCGGCGAGGCGGGCGAACAGGGCCTCGACGGTGTCCTTGTCCTGGGCGAGCTGGGCGGTGCCGTCCGCGGTCACGGCGAAGGGCTTGCGCGCGCCTTCGGCGTCCGCCTTGGCGATGTGGCCCATCTCCTCCAGCAGCGACAGGGTCGGGTAGATCACCCCGGGACTGGGCACATAGCCGCCGCCGGTCAGCTCCTCGACGGCGCGGATCAGGTCGTAGCCGTGCCGCGGCTCGTCGGCGATCAGCCGCAGCAGGACCAGCCGCAGTTCCGACGATTCGAAGACGCCGCGCCGCCCGCCGCGACCGCCGCGCCGCTCGTGACGCTCATGGCCCCAGCCGCCCTCCGCGGCGTGACGGCCGCCGCCATGACGGGGACCGCCACCATGGGGGCCGCCATGGGGCCCATCGCCGTGCGGACCGGGATGATGGCGGCGCATCCGTCCGCACCAGGGATTCGGGAAAAACCTCATGACAGGGGCTCCACTGTGTTTCGATAGGTTCAAGATATATCGTGAACTATCGCAAAACAAGCCCCGGTCGCCGCCTCCCAGGCAGCTGTTACACTCTGTTACCAGAATCCTCTCCTCGGACATCCGCTGGCAACCGGCCTCCCCTAGAGCTACGTCCGGCAAGCATACTGCGAATGCGAGCAATTCGCATTGACGATCCGCAGGAATCCGGACCACAGTACGCCCGCCCTTCCGGCATAGGCCGTCCCGGCAAAGTTGAAGGAGATTCAAGGATGAAGCTGACCCGACGCCACGCCCTCGCCATGACCGCCGCCGTGGTCGGCCTCGCCGCCCTGGCGCCCGTTGCGGGCCATGCCCAGGACATGACGGTGCGGCACGCGCAGGGCGAGACCCGGCTTCCCCCGAAGCTCGACCCCGTCCTGGTCTTCGACATGACTTCGCTGGACACGCTGGACGCGCTGGGCGTGGCGGTCGCCGGGGTGCCCACGGGGCTGAAGCCGCCGCACCTCGCCAAGTATGACGGGCCGTCCTATGCGAAGATCGGCACGCTGTTCGAACCGGATTACGAGGCGGTGAACGCCGCCGAGCCCGGCCTGATCATCGCCGGCGGCCGGTCCGCTCCGAAATACGCCGAGCTGTCGCGCATCGCGCCGACGCTCGACATGACGACCGATCAGAACGACTTCCTGGCCAGCTCAATCGCCAACGCCGAGACGCTGGGCCGCATCTTCGGCAAGACCGCGCTGGTCGAGCAGAAGGTGGACCGGCTGCGCGCCTCCATCGCCGAGCTGAAGGCGGTGGCGGGCAACGCCGGCAAGGGCCTGCTGGTCCTGACCACCGGCGGCAAGATGAGCGCCTACGGACCGGGGTCGCGCTTCGGCATCCTGCACACGGAGTTCGGCATCCAGCCCGCCGCCCCGGACCTGAAGGTCGCCAACCACGGGCAGGCCATCTCCTTCGAATTCATCCTGGAGACCAACCCCGACTGGCTATTCGTGATCGACCGCGACGCCGCCATCGGGCAGGACGGCAAGCCGGCCCGGCAGTTCCTCGACAACGACATCGTCCGCCGCACCACCGCCTGGCAGAAGAACCAGGTCGTCTACCTGAACGGCGGCAACTGGTACATCGTCGGTGGCGGGCTGGCGGCGCTCCAGCAGGATGTGGACGACCTCCTGGCGGCGCTGTCCAAGAAGTCCTGATCCGTGAAGACCCTGCCAACCGCCACGCTCCCGCTGGCGACCGTGGGCATCGGCCTGCTGGCCGTCTGGAGCCTGTTCGTCGGCGTCAGCGACGTGAGCCTCGCGACGCTGTTCGGTGGCACTCCGGGTGACGCCCCGGACCAGGCCACGCAGGTCCTGCTGGTCAGCCGGCTGCCCCGGACGCTGGCCCTGATCCTGGCCGGCGCCGCCATGGCGGTGTCGGGCCTGCTCCTCCAGATGCTGGTGCGCAACCGCTTCGTGGAGCCGTCCACCGCCGGGACCGCGGAATCGGCCATCTTCGGCATGATGATGGTCTCGCTGCTGGCGCCGGAGATGCCGGTGTTCGGGCGCATGGCCGTCGCCAGCCTGTGCGCGCTGGCCGGGACGGGGCTGTTCCTGGCGATCCTGCGGCAGGTGCCGCTGCGCTCGCCGCTGGTCGTGCCGCTGGTCGGCATCATGCTGGGCGGGGTCATCACGGCGATGACCGAGTTCATCGCCTACCGGCAGGACCTGATCCAGTCGGTGCGCGGTTGGGAGACGGGGGACTTCTCCGCCATCCTTCTGGGGCGGTACGAGCTGCTGTGGCTGAGCGCCGCCCTGACCGGCGTCGCCTATCTGGCGGCCGACCGCTTCACCGTCGCCGGGATGGGGCGGGACGTCGCCACCAACCTGGGCATCGACCACCGCAAGGTGATGGCGCTGGGGCTGGTCATCGTGTCGATGACCACCGCGGCGGTGATCGCGACCTGCGGCATGATCCCCTTCCTGGGGCTGATCGTTCCCAACGTCGTCAGCCTCGTCCGCGGCGACAACATGCGCGGGTCGCTGCCCTGGGTCGCGCTGATGGGGGCCGGGCTGGTGCTGGCCTGCGACATCGCCGGGCGGCTGGTGATCCATCCCTACGAGATCCCGATCGGGACGATGATGGGGGTCATCGGCAGCGCCCTGTTCCTCTATCTCCTGCTGCGGAGGAACGGCCATGCCGGCTGACCGCCGCATCCTGTCGCCGATGGTGGTCCTGGGCGGCCTGTCGGCGCTGACCCTGCTGTCGATCGCGCTGTTCATGACGCTGGGCGCGCGCGGCAAGTGGGACTTCATCCTGGCCTTCCGCGGCACCAAGATCGCCGCGATGGTGCTGGTCGGCTACGCCGTCGCCGTGTCGACCGTCCTGTTCCAGACGATCACCAACAACCGTATCCTCACCCCGTCGGTGATGGGGTTCGACCATCTCTTCCGGCTGATCCAGACGGTGCTGGTCTTCCAGTTCGGCAGCGGGCTGGTGGCGTCGCTCGACCCGCGCCTGCGCTTCGGCGTGGAGGTGGCGTCGATGGTCGTCTTCTCCGGCCTGCTCTACTGGTGGCTGTTCAACGGGGCGGGACGCGGCGACAACCGGCGCAGCCTGCATCTGCTGCTCCTCGTCGGCATCGTCTTCGGCGTGCTGTTCCGCAGCCTGACCGGCTTCCTTCAGCGCATCATCGACCCCAACGAGTTCCTGACCGTGCAGGACCGGCTGTTCGCCAACTTCAACCGGGTGGACATCGAGCTGCTGGCCGTGTCGGCGCTGGTGGTGCTGGCGGTGTCGCTGGCCGGCTGGCGGTGGCGGCGCACCTTCGACGTGCTGGCGCTGGGGCGCGACGCCGCGATCAACCTCGGCGTGGAGCACCGGCGCGCGGTGATGGCGGTGCTGGTGATGGTGTCCATCCTGGTGTCGGTGTCCACGGCGCTGGTCGGGCCGGTGACCTTCTTCGGGCTGCTGGTCGCCAACCTCGCCTATCTGGTGATCCGCTCGCACCGGCATGCGCTGATCCTGCCCGCCGCGGTGCTCCTTGCCGTGCTGACGCTGGTCGCCGGCCAGCTCGTGCTGGAGCGGGTGTTCGGCTACAACGCCGCGCTCAGCATCGTCATCGAGTTCGTGGGCGGTCTCGCCTTCCTGTTCATCCTGGTGCGGGGTTCGGCCCGATGATCGACGTCAAGAACATCAAGAAGAGCTACAACGGCACCGTCGTGGTGGACGGGGTGACGCTGTCCCTGCCGGCGGGCGGGGTGATCTCGCTGATCGGGGCGAACGGGGCGGGCAAATCGACGCTGCTGTCGATCATCAGCCGCCTGCTGCCGATGTCCTCGGGCACGGTGGAGATCGACGGGCTGGACGTGACCACCACGCCGGGCGAGGTGCTGGCCCGCCGCCTGTCCATCCTGCGCCAGGACAACCAGATCATGTCCCGCCTGACGGTGGAGGATCTCGTCGCCTTCGGCCGCTACCCGCACAGCAAGGGACGCCTGACCGACGCCGACCGCGGGCACATCGCCCAGGCGCTGCGCTATCTGGACCTGGAGCCGCTGGCCGGCCGATTCCTGGACGAGCTGTCGGGCGGCCAGCGCCAGCGCGCCTTCATCGCCATGGTGCTGTGCCAGGACACCGAATACATCCTGCTCGACGAGCCGCTGAACAACCTCGACGTCAAGCACGCCGTGGCGATGATGAAGCTGTTCCGCCGCACCGCGGACGAGTTCGGCAAGACCATCGTGCTGGTGCTGCACGACATCAACTTCGCCTCCTGCTACTCCGACCGCATCGTCGCGATGCGCGAGGGCCGGGTGGTGCACCAGGGGCCGCCGGAGGTCATCATCACGCCCGAGGTGATCCGCGACGTCTATGGCGTCGAGGCCCAGGTGATGGAGAACGCCGGCCAGCGCATCGCGCTGTACTATCAGTAAGGTCTTTTCAGAAGCGCGGCGGGTCGAAGATCACCGAACGGTCGATGTCGGCCAGCCGCGCCCGTCCGCTCAGCGCCATGGCGACCTCCAGCTCGGTCTGCAGGATGGTCAGCATGTGGGCCACCCCCGCCATGCCGCCGACCGCCAGGGCGTGCAGCACCGGCTGGCCGACGAGGACCGCGTCGGCCCCCAGCGCGAGGGCCTTCAGGATGTCGGTGCCGCGCCGGATGCCGCCGTCCGCCAGGATGGGCAGGCGGCCCGCCGCGCGGGCGGCGACCAGCGGCAGCACCTCCGCCACCGCGGGCAGCGTGTCGAGCGTCCGCCCGCCGTGGTTCGACACGATGATCCCCGCCGCCCCCGCCTCGACGGCGGGGTCCACGTCGTCGGGGTTCATGATCCCCTTCAGCAGCACCGGCAACCGGGTCTCGGCGCACAGCCAGCGCACCGTGTCCCAGGTGGCGGCGGCGTGCAGCATGCCCTGGAAGACGGGACTGCCGGGCCGCGACGGGGTGAAGGAATCCGGCGCCAGCCCTGTCAGATTGACCGGGGCGACGCCGTCGGGCAGGCGGAAGCCGGCGCGCTGCTCGATGTTGCGCAGGCCGCTGACCGGCGCGTCCACCGTCAGCACCAGCGCGCGGTAGCCGGCGGCCTCCGCCCGCCGCACCAGGGCCAGCGTGTCCTCCGGCCGCGCCTGGGTGTAGATCTGGAACCACAGCGGCCCGCCAGCCGCCGCCGCGACCTCCTCCAGCGTCACGCTGGACTGGGTGCTGACGGTCATCCAGGTGCCGGTGAGGCCCGCCGCCTGCGCGGTCGCCCGCTCCCCGTCGCGGTGGACCAGCCGGTGGAAGGCCATGGGCGCGATCAGGATGGGATAGGGCATGGCCTGCCCGAACAGGGTCGTCGCCGCGCTGGCCTGCGACAGGTCGCGCAGCGCCCGCGGCATCAGGCGCATCCGGTCGTAGGCGTCGCGGTTGGCCTGCCGGGTGATGCCGTCCGCTCCGGTCCCGGCGATGTAGGCGCGGGTCGCCGCATCGACGCGGGCGGTAAAGTGGCGCTCGTAGTCGTGGAGCGAGACGGTGTCGGCGGGAACGCTCATCGCGGATGTCCTCATGGATTGTCCCCTCTCCCCAGAGGGGAGAGGGCTATCAAGAACGGCCCTCCGCCAACACCGCCGCCCGCCGCGCCAGGGCGCGCAAACGTGGGTCGGGCTGGTCGGCCAGGGCGGCGGCCATGCCGCGGTAAAAGTCGGGGAAGCCGGTTTCCAGCGCCCGCGCGAACCACGCCAGCGCCTCCTCCGTCCGCCCGTCCTGAAGCAGCAGTCGGGCGTGGTTGAAGCGGCCCCAGCAGTCCCCGCCCTCCGCCGCGGCCTGGAAAAGTTGGCGGGCCCCCGCCCCGTCCTCGGCCACCGCGCGCCCGGCCTCGTGGAACAGGCCCAGCATGTTCAGCGCCTTCACGTTGCCCCGGCGGGCCGCCGCCGCGTAGAGCCGGTAGGCCTCGGCGTCGTCCGCCGGAACGCCGACGCCACGGCAATGCAGGTCGGCCAGATTGAACAGCGCCCACGCATCGCCCAGTCCGGCGGCCCGGCGGTAGTAAGCGGCGGCCTGGACGGGATCGGCGGGCACGCCCCAGCCGTGCTCGTGGCAGCGGCCCAGCATGTTGACGGCGCGGGCGTCGCCGCTGCGCGCGGCGATGCGGAACCACTCCACCGCCCGCGCCCGCTCGGCCCCGCCGCGGTCGAGGCACTGCTGCCCCAGGGCGAGCTGCACGTCGATGATGCCCGGCCCTTCCGTGGAAAGGGCAGCCGCAACGCCATTCCCCATGGCTTGGGCCATCACACCTCCGCCCAGCGCCGCAGCAGGTTGTGGTAGTGATTGACCAGGGCCAGCACGGACGGGTGCTGGTCGCCCAGTTCGCGGCGCAGGTCGATGATCGCGACGTCGAGGTCGTAGAGCATCGCCCGCAGCCCGTCGTCCTTGACCAGCGACTGCGTGAAGAAGAAGGAAGCCCAGCGCGAACCGCGCGTCACCGGGGTCACCCGGTGCAGGCTGCTCGACGGATAGACCACCGCGTGCCCCGCCGGCAGCTTCACGCCCTTGGTGCCGTAGGTGTCCTCGACGACCAGATCGCCGCCGTCATACTCGCCGGGATCGCTGAGGAAGATCGTGGTGGAGACGTCGGCCCGCATGCGCATGCCGCCGGTGCCCGGAATGGCCCGGATGGCGTTGTCCACATGGTTGCCGTAGGTCATGTCCAGGTCGTAGCGGTTGAACATGGGCGGCAGGACGCGCAGCGGCAGAGCCGCGGAATTGAAGGCCGGGTTGCGGCCCAGCGCCTTCAGGATGACCACGCCCAGCTCGCGGGCGGTGTCGCTCTCCTCCGGGATCTGCAGGTTGTTCTTCGCCAGCACCGCCTGGGAGCCCGCGGTGACGCGGCCATCGACCCAGGGCGACGCCTCCAGCACCGCGCGGCAGTGGGCGACCTCGTCGGCGGTCAGAACGTCGGGGATTTGCAGAAGCACGGGGAGGAATCCTTTTGCAGAAGACAGGGCGACCCCACCGCTTGTCCCCTCTGGGGAGAGGGGACAAGCGGCAAAAGCCCTATACATGGAAGAAGGCCGGACCGGTCCCCGGAGGATGGTCCGGGAGCACGGTCCGGCCTGGCCGGGATCAGAAGGTGACGCCGGCGGTCAGCATGAAGGTGCGGCCCGAGGCCGGCACCGCGCGCGAGGCGTTGAAGGCCGAGGCGTAGTTGCGGTGGTCGGTCAGGTTGTAGGCGTTGAGCGCCAGGGACAGGTTGTTGATCTCGTAGGACACCACGCTGTCCAGCGAGACCGTCTCCGGCACGCGGCCCGTGTTGGCGCTGTCGGCCCAGTATTCCGAGGCGTACTGGATGCCGCCGCCGACCATGACCTTGCCGGGCACGACGCCGGGGGCGAACTCGTAGGTCGACCACAGGCTGGCGTTGTGCTTCGGCACGTTCGGGGCCTCGTTGCCGACGACCGCCGCGTTGGTCCGCGACTCCTTGATCTCGCCGTCGAGATAGGCGTAGCTGGCGTAGACGCTCCAGCCCTCGACCACCTTGCCGCTCACCCCGGCCTCGAAGCCGCGGATGCGGGTGCCCAGGCCGGCCTCGGAGAAGCCGTCGGTGACCGTGCCGGTGGCCGGATCGACCGAGTAGGTGTTGCTCTTCTCGATCTGGAACAGGGCGCCGTTCACGCCCAGCCGCCCGCCGAAGAAGTCGGCCTTGCCGCCGATCTCGTACAGGTCGGTCTTCTCCGGATCGAAGTCGCGCCCGTTGCGCGGGGTCTCCGCCGTGCCGTTGGTGAGCTGCGCGGCGATGTCCACGCCGATCGGCTTGTTGGAGCGCGCGTAGGAGACGTAGAGCGACGCGTCCTTGGTCGGCTCGTAGATCAGGCTGGCCGACGGGCTGAGCGTGCGCGTGCTGGCGCTGCCGCCCGCCACCGCCGGGTCGGCGGCGCGGAAGGTGCTGCGGAAGTAGTCCCAGCGCAGGCCGCCCTGCACCGAAAGCTGGTCGAACAGCCACACGCGGTCGGTGACGAACAGGCCGGTGTTGGCGACGCTCGATTCACGCACGCCGGTCGCCGGGTAGGTGAGGAAGGCGTTGGCCGGGTAGTTGTGGCTGGGATTGCGGATGGTCTGGGTGTTGGTGCGGTTGACCCACGTGCCGCCGCGACGCTCGTCCTTCTGGTAGCTGAGGTCCAGGCCGCCGTTCACCTTGTGGTAGAGGCCGAGGAAGGTGCCTTCCGCCTTCGCACCCGCGACGTTCTGGACGCCCCAGCCCTTCTGCTTGAAGGCCAGGCCGCCGCCGGCGCCGTAGGCGATCACCGGGTTGCCGCCGTTCAGGAAGAGCGTGCTGTTGGCCGCGGTCAGCGCCGCCGGGGCGGTGGAGACGAAATCGCGCTCGTAATGGCTGTAGCGGCTGTCGTTGTAGAAGGACAGGGTCTTGCTGACCTCGTGGGCCAGGGTCGAGGTCACGACGTGGTTGTCGGTGTCGTCGCGGTCGTGATTGCGGACGTAGGACGTGGACCGGTCGAGGCCGAACTCGGGCGCCGGGCGGAACGTGCCGTCACGGCCGCGGATCATGGGCACGCCCATGTCCGGGATCTTCTCGCCGTTCAGGTAGGAGTAGTTCAGGTGCCAGGTCGTCGGGGTGCCCAGCCCCACGCCGAGGTCGGCGGCGATGCCCTTGCGCTTGGCCTCGACCTCGTCGCGGTCGGCGACGTCCTGGTCGTGGTACAGGCCGTTGATGCGCAGCGCCGTCGTCTCGTTGATCGGCTGGTTCACGTCCACCGTGGTGCGGTAGGTGGGGCCGGAACCGACCGACTGCTCGACCTTGTAGCGCTTGTCCAGCCCGGCCTTCTTGGTGCCCTGGTTGATGACGCCGCCGGAGTTGCCGACGCCGAAGCCGTTGCCCGACGGACCCTTGAAGACCTGCACCGTCTCGGTGTTGAAGACGTCGTGGGTGTAGACGCCGAAGTCCTTCAGGCCGTCGGTGTAGATGTCGCCGCGGGCGGTCAGGCCGCGGATGCGGAACTGGTCGCCGTTCTGGCCGCCGTTGCCCTCGCCGGTGGAGATGGTGATGCCGGGGACGTTGCGCAGGACCTGTTCCAGGGTCGTCGCGCGCTGCTGCTCGATGATCTCTTCCGGAACGACGTTGACGACGCGGGGCGTGTCCTTGACCGTGTCGGGCAGGCGGGAGATGCCGGTGGGCTTGGCGTTCACGTTCCCGCTGTCCGCCGGACGGTCGGCGCCGACCCGCACCGGGTCGAGGACGGTGGCGTCACCGGCCGCGGTGCCCGGCGCGGGCGCGGTCCCCGAACCGGCCGTCTGCGCCTCGGCCACCGTCGCCAGGGTGGAGAAGGACATCGCCAGCCCCGCCGTCGCGGCGGCGCCGGCGATGATGGGTCGGAGGCGGTCGGGGACATTCGATTGCAACATGAGGCTCTCCCGAAAAGTCGTCGTGGCGGATGCGCCGATCAGCGGCGGGTATCTACCAATCGGGGTGGCGCCCCCTTCAACGGCGATCATTCAGAATAATTCTAAATTGCAAAATCACCGTCATTCAGCCCCATCGCATGCGGGGATATGCTCTTTGGCGGAGACCCATGACGGCCTCTCCGGCGGCTCGCCCGGCGCCCGGGAGAAACGGGTTTTTCATTTGCGTTACAATGATTTAAAATGCCTGTTCAGGGGCTTTCAAAGACCCCTGCGGGTGGTGGCGGGGCCGGACTGTTGCAAAGCAGCAACGTCGATAATAAGAATTATTCTCAATACGCAGATCGGCCGCGGCTCGAACGTCTTTTATACGTCAGCCCGGAATCCGCACGGCCAGCGCCGTCTGGCCGAGACGGGCCTTCCAGAGCTGCTCGGCCAGCCGCAGGGCGTCGGCGAAGGCCGGCCCGGTGGCGCCGGGAAGGGCGAACAGGGCAAAGGCCGCGGTGCCGATGATGACGCGCTCGGCCCGCGCGTCGCGCACCGCGCCGGTCCACACCCCCTGCCAATATTCCAGGCTGGTGCCGCGCGGGCGCGGTGTCGGCGGCGGCTCGTCCATGCAGGCGGGCAGGATGAGATCCTCCGCCTCGCCGTTGACCAGACGGTGAATGGAGGAGGGGCGGAAGGGCGAGAACTGGGCGACGTCGCGCACGCTGCCCAGCACGGCCATGTGCTTCCAGCCGAGGATGCGCGCGGCGTCGCGGTGCAGTTCCCGGTAGGTCGGCTTCGCCGCACCCAGCAGGGAGGTCTTGGCCTTGGCCGGCTTCAGCAGATGCACCGCCTCGAACACGGCGGAGCGGGTCTGGGTCAGCCGATGCAGCCCGATCAGCCGGTAGATCTGCGGGGACAGGGCGGCGAGCGGCGCGTAGGCGATCCGCTGCGTCGCCAGCGCCGCCGCGATCTCCCGCGCGTTGGTGCAGACCGGGATGCCCACGGTGGGCGCGATGAACTCGTACCGGCCGGAGGCCGCGCTGCAGCCCGTGCTGCCGTGCAGCAGCACCCGGTGACCGGCCTGCGCGACCAGCCGGGCGGCGTGGAAGAACCAGGGCGGGTTGTGGTAGTTGGGCGAGGTGAAGCAGGGCCAGTCGATGTCCGCCTGGATCGTCCGCCCCAGCCCGGCGGCGACATGCGCGCGCATCGCCCGCACCATCCCGGCCAGTTCCGGCGCGGTCGAGCCGCGCATCCGCATCATGCCGAGAAGCGCGCCGACCTGGACCGGATCGGCCTCGCCCGCCAGGACGATGGCCATCGCCTCCTCCGCCTCCTCGGCGGTCAGGGGGCGTCCATGGCCGCCCCCGGCGACGCCCAGCACGCCGATGTGACGCGCCAGACGGTCCTGCGCGGGGGCGTCCGGCGCGATCCTCTCCAGCTTCGCGTCGATCTGCGCCGGGGACGGCTGCCCGTCCAACAGGCCGGCGGGCCGGACCTGGAGCGGCGGCGCGTCGATGCCGGTCGGCACGTTCCAGCGGGGATCGAAGGTCTCGTCGGGCGCCGGGCGTTCCACTGTCGGTTCGAACAGGGCGTCGATCCCGCGGGCCAGCGCCTGGACACGCGGGCGCAGCGCTTCGGCGAAGGGCGTGGGCACCAGACCGCGGCCCGAGCGGATGAACAGGGGATCGCCGAACTCCTCGCGCATCTGCGCCAGGAGCCGGCTGAGCGCCGAGGTCTGCAGACCAAGGTCGCGGGCGGCCAGCGTGACGTTCCGTTTCGACAGCAGCGCGTCCAGCGCGACGATCAGACGGCCGCGCGACAGCCGGTTCTCCTGGGTGCCAGGGGCGGACTTGCCCTGACCGGACGCCTCCGGTTCCGCCACCGGCGCCGCCACCGGCGCCGGACGGGATGTCCCGTCCCTCCTCTTGACCGTCATGTGTTTTCAGCCCGAATGCGGTTGCCTCGCCGGTTGACGGCTGCCTATCATGATAATGATACGCATTTGCATACCAACGCAACACGCATGGCCCTCCCCTCCTTCCTTCGAAAGAGGGGAGCCATGGGCTTCGGAAACTCAGTCCTCGGACGCTTCGGGCGTGGAAATGGCGGGCTTGGGGGCGGCGGCCTGCTCCGCCTGGATCCGCTCGACGATGCGGGTCAGCGCCGCGGCGTCGAACGGGCTGTCCATGTTCAGGTCCTGGGCGAACTTGCGGATCACGCCGATGGCGCGGCGCCGGGTCACGATCTCGATGTCGCCGGGCCGCGTCCGCTCGACCACCGGCCCCTTGTAGTAGCCGCTGCCGACGCGCCACTGGCGCTGCCCGTCCGCCCGCCATTTGGTGCCGTCGGACAGCACCATGCAGCGGTTGCCCTCGGTGAAGGCATCGACGGTGGCGATCCTCTCCGGGCCGGTCTGGCTGTTGTGGATCGTCACCTGATCCCCGACCCTGAACGCTGTCATTCTGTGATCATCCTCATCTCAGTCAGTCGCGATCCGTCACCGGACCGCCGGAATGGAACCGCGCGTCCTGGTCGCTCTCGCGCCGCTCCTCCACCGCCGCCATCAGACGCGACTTCGCGGTGGCGCGGCTGTCGGGCGTCCCGTCCTCCGTCCGCTGGCCCGGCGGCCGGCTCCGCGAGGCGGAGCGAACGCCGTTCAGCGCCGCCAGGAAGCCGGTGGCCGGGCGCATCGTCCTGCCGCCGCGCAGGCCGGGCGGCGAACCCGCCGCCGGCAATTCCGATGGCGGCAACTCCGGCGACGGCGACTTCACCGCCGCGGCAGGGACGGTTACGGGAACGGCCACCGGAACGATCTCGGCCTCCACCTCACCGGACGGCGCCCGCCGCTCGGCGGCCTCGGCGCGGGCCAGGGTGGTGGCGCGCTCCACGACCAGCGTCCGGCATTCGCCGTCCAGCGTTTCGTAAACGCGCTTGGCCTCGTTCAGTTCATGCAGGTCTTCCGTTTCCAGCGTGCGGTCCAGCGCGCTGGAGAGCAGCCGGAACTCCAGCACGCCCGGCACCCGCGCCTCGTCCACCGCGCGCTTCAGCACGCCGACGGCTTGCAGGGTTTCACGGTCCAAAGTGCCTTCGGGCATCGACATGCTGTGGGTTGATCGGCGGGATCACCCGAAATATCGGCTGAGGCCGGGCGGGGTCAAGTGCGATCCGGCACCGTTCCGGACTCATCCTCCGGTTCGACGGCACCGCGTCTTTGCAGCCACAGGGCGACGAGCCAGCACAGTGCGGCCCAGCCCGCCCCGACGCACCAGCCCGCCAGGACGTCGGTCGGCCAATGGACGCCCAGATAGACGCGGCTGCAGCCGACCAGCAGGGTCACCGCCATCGCCACGACGAGCACATAGGCCTTCTGCCGCCTCCCCTCGACGAAGCGCGCCAGCATGGCGCCCAGCGTCAGGAAGACGACCGCCGACAGCAGCGAATGGCCGCTGGGGAAGCTGGCGGTGAAGACGATGTCGCCATGGGGGACGACATCCGGACGCTCCCGCCCGATCTGGTTCTTCAGCAGGCCGCTGATCGCCATGCCGCCGCCGACCGACAGCAGCACCAGGAGCGACGCCCCGCGCTTTCCGCGAAGCAGCAGGAAGCCCAGCGTCACCGCGGTGATCAGCGACAGCACGGTGATGCTGCCCAGCGCCGTGACGTCGCGCGCCGCGTTGTGAAGCCAGGGCGGCCCCAGCGGCGTCGCCGGATCGCCGGCCACCCGCAGCGCCAGCAGCACCGCGCGGTCGAAGGCCGCCGTCTCGCCCTCGATCACCTCGCCGGCCAGCAGGGCGAAGGCCAGGATCAGCCCGGCGCTGACCGCCATGCCGACAAGAAGCCGCAACTCGTGCCGGCCGAGCCTCGTCCAGAAGCCGGGTGCCCTCAATCCTGCCAGCGCCATCGCCCGTCCCATGCCTCCCGTCGGTCGCAGAACGGTTATGGGAACGCCGGCCTCCGGGGAAAAGGTCCGCCGGGGCGACGCGGACGCGGCCGAACGAACGACCCCGCAAACATAAAGATATCTTTATGCTTGCGGGGGCCGGATGGCGCTGCTACACCAACGCCACAGCGGGCCGGTGCGCCCGCCCCTTTTCATTGCTGTCCCGCAAACAGCCGCGCAGGAGACCCCCCGATGGCCGCGCCCGCCAACTTCACCGACTACAAGGTCAAGGACATCAGCCTCGCCGAGTGGGGCCGCAAGGAAATCACCATCGCCGAGACCGAGATGCCCGGCCTGATGGCGCTGCGCGCGGAGTTCGGCGAGTCCAAGCCGCTGGCCGGCGCCCGCATCGTCGGCTGCCTGCACATGACCATCCAGACCGCCGTGCTGATCGAGACGCTGACCGCTCTCGGCGCGACCGTCCGCTGGTCGTCCTGCAACATCTTCTCGACCCAGGACCAGGCCGCCGCCGCCATCGCCGCCGCCGGCATCCCGGTCTTCGCCTGGAAGGGCGAGACGGAGGAGGAGTTCTGGTGGTGCATCGAGCAGACCCTGCGCGGTCCGGACGGCTGGGTTCCGAACATGATCCTGGACGACGGCGGCGACGTCACCCAGATCATGCACGACAAGTATCCGGAGATGCTGGCCGAGGTCCGCGGCCTGTCGGAGGAGACCACCACCGGCGTCCACCGTCTCTATGAGATGATGAAGAAGGGCACGCTGAAGGTTCCGGCCATCAACGTGAACGACAGCGTCACCAAGTCGAAGTTCGACAACCTCTACGGCTGCCGCGAGTCGCTGGTCGACGGCATCAAGCGCGCCACCGACGTGATGGTGGCCGGCAAGGTCGCCGTGGTCGCCGGCTACGGCGACGTGGGCAAGGGCTCCGCCGCCTCGCTGCGCTCGCAGGGCGCGCGCGTCCTGGTGACGGAGATCGACCCGATCACCGCGCTCCAGGCCGCCATGGAAGGCTATCAGGTCGTCACGATGGACGAGGCCGCCCCGCAGGGCGACATCTTCGTCACCGCGACCGGCAACGTGGACGTCATCACGCTGGACCACATGCGCCAGATGAAGGACCGCGCCATCGTCTGCAACATCGGCCACTTCGACAGCGAGATCCAGATCGAGGCTCTTCGCAACTACAAGTGGGAAGAGGTCAAGCCGCAGGTCGACGAGGTCGTCTTCCCCGACGGCAAGCGCCTGATCGTCCTGGCCCAGGGCCGTCTGGTGAACCTGGGCTGCGCCACCGGCCACCCGAGCTTCGTGATGAGCGCCAGCTTCACCAACCAGGTGCTGGCCCAGATCGAGCTGTGGACCAACGCCGCCAGCTACGAGAACAAGGTCTACGTCCTGCCGAAGCACCTGGACGAGAAGGTCGCCCGCCTGCATCTGGACAAGATCGGCGCCAAGCTGACCACGCTCTCCGCCAAGCAGGCCGAGTACATCGGCGTGAAGGTCGAAGGCCCGTTCAAGCCGGACCACTACCGCTACTAAGCGGATCCGGACGGATCGGAACGGAAAGGGCCGCCCCACGGGGCGGCCCTTTTTGTGTTTGGGGCGCGCTGTTGCCCCCACCCTTCCCACGGCTTTGCCGTGGGCCCCTTCCCTCCCCCGCTGCGCAGGAGAGGGAAATTTAGTCCCCTCCCCTGCGCAGCTCTCGCGCAAACCAGAGGTTTGCGCTGACGCGGCAGGCGGACCTTTTGGTCCGCCGAGAGCGGGGGAGGGCTAGGGAGGGGGCAAGAGTTCCCTAACGCCGCACCATCGGCGCCAGGTCCTTGCGGATGCCCGCGTCCAGCCGGGCGTTCAGGTCGTCCATCATACGGCGGACGAGGTCCTGGAGCGTCGCCTCGCGGTCGGCCACCGAGATGTTCTCCGGCACCGTGGTGGAGTGGGTCACCGTCGCCTTGGTCATGCCGCGGAAGGTCGTCTCGCCGGGCAGTTCGCCGCCGATCTCGACCTCGATCCGGCCGTCGTAGCGCTGGGCCTGATCGTTGGTGAAGTAGCCCTTCACCCCGCCGGTCTTGGGAAGCTGGACCTCGACGATGCTGGCCTCGCGGATGGTGACGCGGACGCGGCCCGGCCCGCCCGCGGCCTGGAGCCGCTCGTTGGCCCAGCGGCGCACCGCCTCGGCGGGCGGCAGGGGGATGCGCTGGTCGACGGCGGTGCCGGCCGGACGGTGGGCGTCCACCACGTCGACGCTGCCAGCGCTCAGCACGATCGGGCCGAAGTTGGAATAGTCGATGGGCCGGGCCGCCGGACGCGGCGGCGTGCTCTGGCAGGCCGTCAGGGCCACGGTGGCGAGAGCGGCGGCGAGAACGAAACGGCGGGTGGGCATGATCGCTCCGGTGAGACGGAAAAACGGCGCGGCACTATAGCCGCGCCGCCTCCCAAGCGCATCCGGAACCTGGAGCCGCCTTACTTCGCCGTCCCGTAGACCCGGTCGAGGTCCGCGTCGTCGAAGTGGTAGGCGGTGGAGCAGAACTGGCAGACCACCTCGACCCGCCCGTCGTCGATCTTCAGGCTCTGCACCTCGTCCCGCGGCAGGCGGGACAGCATGTCCGACACCCGCTCGCGCGAGCAGCGGCAGCCGAAGCGCAGGGCCTTGGGCTGCCACACCCGAACGCCGTCCTCGTGGAACAGGCGGAACAGCAGGTCGCGGGCCGGCAGCTCCGGGTCGAGAAGCTCGTCGCCGGTGGTGCTGGACAGCAGGACCATGGCGCGGCGCCACGCGTCCTCGTCGCCGGAACCGAGCACCTTTTCCGTGGCGTCCTGCGGCAGGCGCTGGATCATGATGCCGCCGGCCCGCCAGGCGCCCTTGCTGCCGTCCGGCAGGGTTTCCTGGTCCACCGACACGGTCAGGCCGGTGTCGATCTGCTCCGACTGGCGGAAATAGTGCTGCACGCAGTCGGCCAGCGTCTTGCCGTACAGCTCGACGATGCCCTGGTAGCGCTCGGTGTTCGGCCCCTGGTCCACGGTGAAGGCGATGTGCCCCTTGCCGAGCAGGGCCGGCGCCGGGGCGATGGCCACGTCGTCGCCGGCCTTGGCCAGCGCTTCCTCGTCGAACTGCGCGTAGGCGCGGATGTCGCCGACCGAGGTGATGTCCGCCACCATCAGCCGGACCGGCCCGTCGCCCTTGGTCTGGAGCGTGAAGATGCCGTCGTACTTCAGCATGCTGGACAGCAGCATGGCGAGCGTCATCGTCTCGGCCAGGAAACGGGCGACCGGCTCCGGATAGGCGTGGCGGGTCAGGATTTCGTCCAGCGCGGGGCCCAGCTTCACCATGCGGCCGCGCAGGCGCGACGCCTCGATCTGGAAGGGAAGAACGAGATCGTCGGCGATCGGTTGGACGGAAGGATCGTCCATGATGTCCTCGAAGTTACGACAGGCCATGGCCCGGCGCCGCCATCCCGCTCATCGCGGGGGGCGGCGCCGGGCCATGACTCCAATTCCAAGGGCTCCTAGCCCCAAGTGCTCTTAAATAGTGGCGCCGAGGCACCATGCCAGTATGGCCTTCTGGGCGTGCAGGCGATTTTCCGCCTCGTCCCAGACGACCGAGTGCCGGCCGTCGATCACCCCGTCGGTCACCTCCTCCCCGCGGTGGGCGGGCAGGCAGTGCATGAACAGGGCATCGGGGGCGGCCAGCGCCATCAGCGCCTCGTTGACCTGATAGGGACCCAGGATCGCCGCCCGCTCGTCCACGTCGGTGTTGTGCATGGAGGCCCAGGCGTCGGTGACCACGCAGTCGGCGCCGCGCACGGCCTCCTCCGGCGAGGTGGTGACGGTGATCCGCCCGCCCTCGCGCTTCACCCAGTCCAGCAGCTCCGGCGCCGGGCCGTAGATGTCCGGGCAGCCGAGGCGGATCTCCACGCCGAGGCGCACCGCGACATGGACCCAGCTCACCGCCACGTTGTTCACGTCGCCGATCCAGGCCACCGTGCGCCCTTCGATGGGGCCGCGATGCTCCTCGAAGGTCATCACGTCGGCCATGATCTGGCAGGGGTGCGACTGGTCGGTCAGGCCGTTGATGATCGGCACGGAGGCGAACTCGGCCAGCTCGTGCACGCGCTCCTCGCCCATGGTGCGGACCATCACCGCGTCCACGTAGCGGGACAGGACGCGGGCGGTGTCGCCGATGGTCTCGCCGCGGCCGAGCTGCATGTCGTCGGGCTTCAGCACCACCACGTCGCCGCCGAGCTGGCGCATGCCCACCTCGAAGGAGACGCGGGTGCGGGTCGACGGCTTCTCGAAGATCATCGCCAGCGTGCGGCCCGCGAACAGCGAGCGGTAGGCCGGGATGTCCTTCTTGATGGTCGCGGCCATGGCGAGGATCTGGCGCAGGGTCGCCTTGTCCAGCCGGTCGATGTCGAGGAAATGACGAACGGCGGACATCACACCAGCTCCTTGGCGGTCTTGGCGAGGATGGCCACGGCCTCCTCCACCTCGGCTTCGCCGATGTTGAGCGGCGGCAGCAGCCGGACCACGTTGTCGCCCGCCGGAACGGACAGCAGGCCGTTGGCGCGCAATGCCGCCACCACGTCGCCGACCGCCGGGCCGCAGACGAGGCCGAGCATCAGCCCCTGGCCGCGCACGCCCTTGAAGACCGACGGGTTCCCGGCCACCAGCCCGGCCAGACGCTCCTGGAGCAGGCCGCCGATGCGCTGCACATGGTCGAGGAAGCCGGGCTCCAGCACCTTGTCCAGGACGGCGTTGCCGACCGCGGTGGCCAGCGGGTTGCCGCCGTAGGTCGAGCCGTGGGTGCCGGCGGTCATGCCCGACGCCGCCTTTTCCGTCGCGAGGCAGGCGCCCAGCGGGAAGCCGCCGCCGATGCCCTTGGCCACCGCCATGACGTCCGGCGTGATGCCGGCCCATTCATGGGCGAACAGCTTGCCGGTGCGGCCCATGCCGCACTGGATCTCGTCCAGGAACAGCAGCAGCCCGTGCTGGTCGCACAGCTCGCGCAGCCCGCGCAGGAACTCCACCGAGCCGGCGCGGATGCCGCCCTCGCCCTGGATCGGCTCCAGGCAGATGGCGGCGGTCCGATCGGTGATGGCGGCGCGCACCGCCTCCAGATCGCCGAAGGGCACGAGGTCGAAGCCGTCGAGCAGCGGGCCGAAGCCCTTGATCAGCTTCTCCTGCTGCGCCGCCGACACCGCGGCCAGCGTGCGGCCGTGGAAGGCCTGCTCGAAGGTGATGATGCGGGTGCGGGCCTTGTCGCCCTTCTCGTAATGGTATTTGCGGATCAGCTTGGCGCCGCACTCCCACGCCTCGGCGCCCGAGTTCGTGAAGAACACGGTGTCGGCGAAGGTGGCCTCGGTCAGCCGCTTGGCAAGGCTCTCCTGCCCGGCGACCCGGAACAGGTTGGAGGTGTGCCAGAGCTTGTGGGCCTGGGCGGTCAGCGCCTCGACCAGATAGGGATTCGCGTGGCCGAGGACGTTCACCGCCACACCGGCGGCGAAGTCGAGGAATCGTCGCCCGTCGGTCGCGTACAGATACGGACCTTCGCCGCGCTCGAACACGATGTCGGCGCGGGCATATGTGGGCATGACGACCGGAATCACAGCGAAAACCTCCGAATGAGGAAAGCCCGGCGGACACCCTCGCCCGCCGGGAACCGTCGAATATCAAGATGTCACTTCGGCCTGTCAACGGATTGGCTACGCCGACCGGCCGGATTCGACCGGATTCGCGCGGATTTACGCCTTCAGCTTGTAGCCCGTCTTCAGCATGCGCCAGGCCAGCCACCACAGGGCGCCGTTGACGGCCAGCATGACGAGAATCCCGATCCCCAGCGTACCGTCCGACCGCCCGATGAAGCCGTAGCGGAAGCCGTCGATCATGTAGAAGAACGGGTCGAAATGGGCGATCCACCAGAAGACCGGCGGCAGCGTCTCCACCGAATAGAAGGTGCCCGACAGGAAGGACAGCGGCGTCACCACGAAGTTGGTCACCGCCGCGATGTTGTCGAACTTCTCCGACCAGATGCCGCCGACCAGCCCGAGCAGCGACAGCAGCATGGAGGCCATCAGGGCGTGGAAGATCACGAACTCCGGATGGGCGATGCGCACCGGGACGAAGGCCCAGATCGCCAGACCGGTGACCAGTCCGACCAGCAGGCCGCGCGTCACCCCGCCCATGACGAAGCCGAAGACCAGCTCCAGCGGGGCCATCGGCGGCATCAGGATGTCGACGATGTTGCCCTGGACCTTCGCGATCACCACGGAGGAGGAGGTGTTGGCGAAGGCGTTCTGGGCCATCGCCATCATGATCAGGCCGGGCGCCAGGAACTCCAGATAGGGCACCGTCCCGATCATCCGCACCGCACCGCCCAGCGCCAGCGCGAAGACGGCGTAGAACAGCAGGGTGGTGACCACGGGCGCCCAGACGGTCTGCTGGTGCACCTTCAGGAACCGGCGCACCTCGCGCGCGTAGAGGGTCCACAGGCCGACCCAGTTGACGGCGCCGACCTGGCGAGGCATGGGAGGGAGAGGATGAGTCATCGCACCACGATTCACAGGATTGGACCGGACTTTAGGGCGCGCCGCCCGTTCCGGCAACCGCCCCCGGACGGGAGACAGCCATGACCCGCGACCAGCCGCCGGCCCGCAAGCCGCCGCGCCTCGTCACCGCCCAGTATCTGGAGAACGCGGCCCTGCACTATCTCCAGCGCTTCGCCAGCTCGTCGGCCAGCCTGCGGCGCGTGCTGATGCGCAAGGTCGACCGCTCCGCCCAGGCCCACGGCACCGACCCGGCGGAGGGCGCGCGCTGGGTCGAGGACCTGATCGCCCGCTACCAGCGCAGCGGCCTGCTGAACGACGTGGCCTACGCGGAGATGCGCGCGGCCAGCCTGCACCGCCGCGGCACCTCGACCCGCGCCATCCGCGAGAAGCTGTCCGCCAAGGGCATCGGCCGCGACGAGGCCGACCGCGCCCTGGAGTCGCTGGACGAGGAGGTGGAGGGCGACCTGAACCTGACCGCCGCCCTGGCGCTGGCCCGCCGCCGCCGCCTCGGCCCCTACCGCCTGCCGGAGAAGCGCGCGGCGTTCCGCGACAAGGATCTGGCGGCGCTGGGCCGCGCCGGCTTCGCCTACGACATCGCCCGGCGGGTGGTGGACGCCGAAGACCCCGACTCGGTGGAGTAACCCCCTCCCCTCCGCGGCCCGTTCGCCCCGTCCGGCTGTTGTTCGGCAAACG
This sequence comes from Azospirillum sp. TSH58, assembly GCF_003119115.1. Taxonomy (NCBI): domain Bacteria; kingdom Pseudomonadati; phylum Pseudomonadota; class Alphaproteobacteria; order Rhodospirillales; family Azospirillaceae; genus Azospirillum; species Azospirillum sp. TSH58. The sequence goes on along the minus strand of NZ_CP022367.1, from coordinate 1,037,609 downwards.
CCACCGGTTCGGGAAAGCAGACATGCGCCACGCCGCCCTCGCGGGCCTCACCCTCGCCGCCGGGCTGCTCGCCGCCGCCGGAAGCGCCCGCGCGCAGGACGACGAGCGCATGGCGCTGTCGTCGGAGCTGCCGATCACCGTCGAGGACGCCGCCGCCATCGAGAAGGGCAGCGTCGACGTGAAGGTTCGCGCCTTCTTCGACCGGCTGAAGGGGGACGGCGGGCGCAACCGCCTGACCTTCGACCCGGAGTTCCAGGTCGGCGTGGCCAACGGCTTGGCGCTGAAGGTCAATCCCGGCTACCGCGTGGGCAACGCCGACGACGCGCAGCAGGGCGACGTCAAGCTGTCCGCCGAATACAACATCCGTGAACCGTCGCAGGGGCGGCTGGGCCTGTCGGTGGAGCCGCTGGTCAGCATCCCCTATGGGTCGGGGAGCAAGACGACCGAGGCTGGGATCACCGGGCGCCTGACCCAGCCGCTTGGGCCCGCCGCCGGCGCGCCGCGCCTGCACGCCAACCTGTCCTGGCGGCATCTGTTCGATCCGGAGCCGGGCGAGCGCGAGAACCGCTTCATCATGGCCGCCGGCATGAACGCCCCGGTCGGCCCCGCCACCGCGGTGGCCTTCGACGTGGTGCGCGAGCAGTCGCAGGAGCGCGGCAAGGCCGACAATTTCCTGGAGGCCGGCGTCCGGCATCTCGTCGGCGAAGACCTCGCCGTGGGGGCCGGTGTGGGCGTCGGGTTCGGTCCCGATTCGCCGCGCTACCGCCTGCTGCTGGGCGTGCAGCGGTCGTTTTAGGACAAGCCCCGAAAACGACAAAACGCGCGCAAAGCCTTTCGGCGATGCGCGCGGCACTCTCAACCGGGGTTCGGTGCAACCGAGAGTCGGAGTCGTCCTGGTGTGGGGCTTGCGCCCGGCCGCGGAGTTTGCCGCCCCGCGGTGACGTCACCAGAATCGCCTGGACGCGCTCCGGCGCCTCCAGGCGGTCAGCCTCAGGCCGCGACGGCCTGCTGCTTGTCCTGGGCCTTGGCGATGCGGCGCTTCAGGCGGCGCGCATCCAGGCTGAGGACCTCGTCCTTCGCGTCGAGCAGGAAGGCGTCGAGGCCGCCCTTGTGCTCGATCGAACGGATCGCGTTGGTGGAGATACGCAGGCGCACCATCTGACCCAGAGCGTCGCTCAGCAGCGCGGTTTCCTGCAGGTTCGGCTGGAAACGGCGGCGGGTCTTGTTGTTGGCGTGGCTGACGTTGTTGCCAAACTGCGTGCCCTTACCGGTCACGGAGCACCGACGTGCCATCGGACTGATCCTTTATTTTAGCAAATGAAACCCGGTCCCGGGCAGCATTCCGCCCGAAGGAGGCGGCGTTATAGTCGAACAAGCGCGCGCCCGTCAAGGAAGGAAGAGACGGGCGCGCGCCGATCGACGGTCCCCGGGCCGGCGGGGACCGCGATCCGGTGAATCACTGGGCCGCGGGAGCGGCGGCCTTCGGGGCGGCCTTGGCAGCTTCCGGCTTCGGCGCTTCCGTCTTGGCGGCTTCGGCCTTGGGGGCTTCGACCTTCGGGGCCTCGGCCTTCTTGTCTTCAGCCTTCACGTCGGCTTTCGGGGCTTCCGCCTTGGGCGCCGGGGCGGGGGCCGCCTCGACCTTCGGCGTTTCGGCCTTCGGGGCTTCGACCTTCGGAGCTTCGACCTTCGGGGCGGCCGCCTTCACCGGCTCCGCCTTCGCAGCGGGCGCCTCGGCCTTCGGGGCGGCCTTCGGGGCGGCCTTCGGGGCCGCCGGAGCGGCGGCCTTGGCCGGAGCCTTGCGGGCCACCGGGGCCTTCTTCGGCGCCGGAGCGGGAGCCGCCTCAGCCTTCACCTCGACCTTCGCCTCAGCCTTCGGCGCCTCGGCCTTCGGCGCTTCGACGGCGGGGGCCGCGGCCTTGGGGGCTTCCGCCTTCGGAGCGGGAGCCGGCGCGGCGACCGGAGCGGCAGCCGGAACGGCCTTCGGCGCCGGAGCGGCCGGCGACAGGGCCACCGGGGCGACGCCCAACTCGGCGGCGATCTTCGCGGAGACGTCGAGGACGGTCTGCACCTGGTTGACGACCCGGGCCTGGGCGACGGTCGCCCATTCGCGCTGGACGGCCACGAGGTCCGCCGGGCTGCGCACCTTGGCGAATTCGCCGGCGAGGTGGGTCGTCTCGCCGATGCCGGCGGTCACGCCGTCGAGCAGGCGGCGGCAGCCGTCCTGCACCACGCCGGCGACGCGCGTGCCGCGGGCGGCGTAGGTCTCGGCGTTCGCCTTGCCCAGCGGCGACAGGGCCAGGGGGCCCAAGGTCAGGGGCCCCGAGGTCAGGGGATTGAAGCGCTCGAAAAGGTCCAGAAAGTTGGCGGCCATGTCCTAAGGTCTCCCGTTGACGACTCGACGCGGAGGCGGTTTCGGACAAGTCAACTCCGGCTCATACCCCAGGAGACTGCGGGCAAACCTCTCGCCCAAGCGCCACAAAGGCGCTCCTTTCCCGCCCATGCCACCTTATGCACGGGAGATTCACCGCGCAACGGAAATGTTGCGGTGCAGCATACCCGAAAGGACCTACTCCACCGGGCGCCCGAGGAACTTTTCAAGCAGAATGCGTGCGGCGGCGGCGGGGGTGACGGCGCCGCCGGTCACGCGCGACTCCAGCGCGGACAGGTCGGCGCGCACGGCGGGGTGCGCCTTGAAGGCGTCCACCAGCGTCTCGCGGATCTCGCTCCACAGCCAGGCGCGGGCCTGCTCGGCGCGGCGCGTGGCGCGGACGCCGGACGCCTCGGTGATGGCCTTGTGCTCCCCGATGGTCTCCCACACCGAATCGATGCCGGCCCTGGTGATGGCCGAGCAGCTGAGCACCGGCACGCGCCAGTCGCCGTGGCGCAGCAGGGTCAGGGCGTGGCGATAGTCCGCGACGGTATGCCGCGCCGTGGTGGCGAGGTCGCCGTCCGCCTTGTTGACGACCACGAGGTCGGCCAGCTCGACGATGCCCTTCTTGATGCCCTGAAGCTCGTCGCCCCCGGCGGGCAGCAGCAGCAGCATGAACAGGTCGACCATGTCGGCCACCGCCGTCTCCGACTGGCCGACGCCCACCGTCTCCACCACGATCACGTCGAAGCCCGCCGCCTCGCAGATCAGCATGGCCTCGCGCGTGCGGCGGGCCACGCCGCCCAGCGTGGCGCCGGCGGGCGACGGGCGGATGAAGGCGTCCGGCTCGCGCGACAGGTCCACCATGCGGGTCTTGTCGCCCAGGATGGAGCCGCCGGTGCGCTGCGACGACGGGTCGATGGCCAACACCGCCACCTTGTGCCCCCGCGCGATGACGTGCTGCCCGAACGCCTCGATGAAGGTCGACTTGCCCACCCCCGGCACGCCGGAAATGCCCACCCGCACCGAGTTCCCGGTGTGGGGCAGCAGCGTCTCCAGCAGGGCGTCGGCCTGGGCGCGGTGATCGCGCCGGGTCGATTCGATCAGCGTGATGGCGCGGGCGAGCGCGCGGCGGTCACCCCGCAGCACCGCGTCGGCGAGCGCGGCGGGGGTGTTGAGGGCAGGGGCGGGAGCGGTCGTCATGGCAGGACCCTAGCGGGCGCGGCGGGCGCGGTGAAGCCCCCGCGTCGATCCGCTGCGTCGATCCGCCGTCCTCCCCAGGGCTCAGGCGGCCCCGGATCGAACATTCGCGACCAGCCCGTCCAGCCAGACCTCCAGCGCGGCGAACAGGGCGACCGCGGTGGCGCAGGCCGTCCGCGCCGACTCGGGCGTGTCGAGATCGCTTTCCAGCCGGGCGAGCAGCGCCTTCCAGCGGCCGGCCATGTCGATCCCGGCGGACGCCAGGAAGCGCGCGCCGCGCGTGGCGTCGAAGCCCAGAGCGCGGGTGACGTTGGGCAGCATCGCCCGCCCGCCGTGGGCGGAGCCGTCCAGCACGTAGCGCGCCGCCAGCCGCGCCGGCAGGCTGTCCAGCGCCGGCAGCGACCGGGCCACCGGCAGGGCGTCCGCGTCGATCCCCAGATCGGCCAGATCGGCGCGCAGCAGGTCCAGCCGTTCGGCCCCCTCGCCCAGCGCCCGCTCGATGGGGGCGTTGAAGCCGTGCAGGGCGATCAGGGCGTCGCGGTACTCGTCCGCCGTGATCGACGGGCTGGTCAGAGGACGCAGGACCGCCGCCCGGTCCAGCCGTTCATGGATGTCGCGGGTCGCCTCGCGCAGCGCCTGCCGTACCGGTCCCAAAGGGATGCTCCGTCGTGATGATGGGTTCAGGTGGGAAAGGGCTCAGGTGGGGGCAAGGACTTCCGGAACCGGCTCCGGCCCTTGCGAGGATTCCTGCTGCCGCGCCCACAATGCGGCATAGGCGCCGCCGCGCGACAGCAGTTCCATGTGGCGTCCCCGTTCGATCACACGACCGGCCTCCATCACCAGGATCTCGTCGGCGTCGATCACGGTGGACAGGCGGTGCGCGATCACCAGCGTGGTGCGGCCCCGGCTGACCTCGCGCAGGTTGGCCTGGATCTCCCGCTCGGTGTGGGTGTCGAGCGCCGAGGTCGCCTCGTCGAACAGCAGGATCGCCGGGTTCTTCAGGATGGTGCGGGCGATGGCGACGCGCTGCTTCTCGCCGCCGGACAGCTTCAGCCCGCGCTCCCCCACCGTGGTCTCGTAGCCGTCGGGCAACGCCATGATGAAGTTGTGGATGTGGGCCAGCCGGGCCGCCTGCTCGACCTCCGCCGGGGAGGCGCCGGGGCGGCCATAGGCGATGTTGTAATAGACCGTGTCGTTGAACAGCACCGTGTCCTGCGGGACGATGCCGATGGCGCCGCGCAGCGATTGCTGGGTCACCTCCCGGATGTCCTGCCCGTCGATCAGGATGCGCCCGCCCGACACGTCGTAGAAGCGGAACAGCAGCCGCCCGATGGTCGATTTGCCCGCCCCGGACGGGCCGACGATGGCCACCGTCCGCCCGGCGGGCACGGTGAAGCCCACCCCCTTCAGGATCGGCCGGCGCGGGTCGTAGCCGAACTCCACCCCGTCGAAGCGCAGCTCGCCCCCCGTGATGGCGAGCGCCGGGGCGCCCGGACGGTCGGCCACCTCGCGGTCCACGGACAGCAGCGTCACCATCGATTCCACGTCGATCAGCGCCTGCTTGATCTCGCGGTACACCACCCCGAAGAAGTTCAGCGGCTGGTAGAGCTGGAGCAGGTAGGTGTTCACCAGCACGAAGTCGCCCAGCGTCATCGTGCCGTTGACGATGCCGCGCGCCGCCATGCCCATGACCACCGCCAGCCCCAGCGAGATGATCGCCGACTGGCCGATGTTCAGCAGCGACAGGCTGCGCTGGCTCTTCACCGCCGCCTGCTCGTAGGACGCCAGCGCCTGGTCGTAGCGCCGGGCCTCATGCCCCTCGTTGCCGAAATACTTGACGGTCTCGTAGTTCAGCAGGCTGTCCACCGCCTTGGTGTTGGCCTTGTTGTCGGTCTCGTTCATGGCACGGCGGAACTGGATGCGCCATTCCGACACGAAGAAGGTGTAGGCGATGTAGCTGCCCACCGTGGCGAAGGTCGCCAGCGCGAACCAGCCGTCGAACATCCGCCACAGGATCACGCAGACCAGCGTGATCTCGACCAGCGTCGGCACGATGGAGAACAGGGCGTAGCGCAGCAGCGTCTCGATGGCGCGGGTGCCGCGCTCCAGCGAGCGGGTCAGGCCGCCGGTCTGCCGCTCCAGATGGAAGCGCAGCGACAGGGCGTGCAGATGCTGGAAGACCGACAGGGCGACCTTGCGGATCGTGCGCTGGGCGACGTTGGCGAACACCGCGTCGCGCAGCTCCGCGAAGACCAGCGACATCACCCGCGCCAGACCGTAGGCGACGATCAGCCCCAGCGGGATGGTCACCAGCGCCCCGGCGTCCCCCGGCGACAGGGCGTCCACCGCCCGCTTGTAGAAGAGCGGCACCCAGACGTTCGCCACCTTGGCGCCGACCAGCAGGACCAGCGCCACCACCACGCGCAGCTTCGTCTCGAAGGAATCATTCGGCCACAGATAGGGGACGAGCGAGCGCAGCGCCGCCATGTCGCCGGTGCTGGACGCGGCCTCCGCATAGCTGGGGGCCGGGCTGGGGGTGCTGGTGCGGCGGCGCATGGAGGGGTCCGGGAAAAGGGTCGGTTGCCAAGAGCGGCTGCCCTAAACTAGGGCCACATGCGGCGCCAACCAAGGAAGACGGGCCGTGCGCCGGATGCATGGCGGTCCGCCGGAGCGCTTCCACACGGAAAACGGGAATCGATCTCCGAAAAATTGCACGCGGACGAATGGATAAAACCGTATTAGACTTAATGCCTATCTCCGTTGGCGAGGGCTGCGGAGCGATTGCCGCATAGGGCCGAACGTGCTGAAAAACCTCTCCCTGACCGCCAAACTGTCCCTGCTGAACGTGCTGGGGCTGTTCATCCTGGCCGGCGTGCTGACGCTGGCTTCCAGCCAGGTGCTGAGCGACCGCAGCGCCGCCTCCGCGCAGGAGCAGCGGGAGCGCAGCATGGCGCTGGCCCACATGCTGCTGAAGCAGAACGGCGCCGACTACAGCCTGCGCGACGGCGCGCTTTATGTCGGATCGACGCGGGTCGACGGCGACACCCGGATGGTCGACCAGATCCACGAGCTGACCGGCGGCTCGGCCACGGTGTTCCGCGGGGACACCCGCGTCGCCACCACCGTGCAGAACCCCGACGGCAGCCGGGCCAACGGCACGAAGCTGGGCGCCGGGCCGGTCTTCGACAGCGTCATCACGCAGCGCAAGCCCTACCGCGGCGAGGCCGACATCCTGGGCGAGCGCTACTTCACCTCCTACGACCCGCTGCTCGACGCCTCGGGCTCGGTGGTCGGCGTGCTGTTCGTCGGGCTGAAGCGGGCCGACGTGATGAGGGTGGTGGACGAGGTGGAGCACACCATCCTGGTGGTGGCGCCGCTGGTCACGCTGGCCTTCGGTCTGGTCAGCTTCTTCCTGGTCCGCCGCCAGATGGGTGCCGTGCGGGCGATGAGCGCGACCATGCACGACCTCGCCGCCGACAAGCTGGACGTCGCCGTTCCCGGCCTCGACCGCGGCGACGAGATCGGGCAGATGGCGCAGGCGGTGCAGGTGTTCAAGGACAACGCCATCCAGAAGAAGGCGATGGACAAGGCCGAACGCGAGCGGCTGGAGGCCGAGCGCCGGGCCGACGAGGCGCAGCGCGCCCGCGAGACGGCCATCGGCGAGGAGATCGCCGCGCTGATCGACGGCGTGTCGAAGGGCGACCTGTCGCGCCGCCTGGAGTTGGCCGGCAAGGACGGCTTCTACCGGACGATGTCGGCGGGCATCAACCGCCTGACCGACACGGTGGAGGCGGTCATCGCCGACCTCGGCGCGGTGCTCAGCGCACTCGCCCAGGGCGACCTCAACAAGCGGGTGCAGCGCGACTACGAGGGCGCCTTCCAGACGCTGAAGACCGACGTCAACGCCACCTCCGCCAAGCTGTCGGAGATCGTCGGCCAGATCACCCAGGCGGCGGACACCATCGCCTCGGCGGCGGGCGAGGTCTCCATCGGCTCCTCCGACCTCGCGGAGCGGACGGAGCAGCAGGCGTCCTCTCTGGAGGAGACGGCGGCGAGCATGGAGGAGCTGGGGGCGACCGTGCGCTCCAACGCCGACAACGCCCAGCGCGCCAACGGCATGGCCGCCGACGCCCGCACCGCCGCCGAGTCCGGCGGGACGGTGGCGGACTCGGCCATCGAGGCGATGAAGCGCATCGAGGCGTCGAGCCGCAAGATCACCGACATCATCGGGGTGATCGACGAGATCGCCTTCCAGACCAACCTGCTGGCGCTGAACGCGGCGGTCGAGGCGGCGCGGGCCGGCGATGCGGGCCGCGGCTTCGCCGTGGTGGCCCAGGAGGTGCGCAACCTCGCCCAGCGCTCCGCCCAGGCGTCCAAGGAGATCAAGGGCCTGATCCTCGACAGCGACGCCCAGGTGAAGGACGGGGTGGAACTGGTCAAGAAGGCCGGCGACGCGCTGGAGGGCATCGTGTCGGGCGTCCATCAGGTCGCCGGGCTGATCGCCGAGATGGCCTCGGCGTCGAGCGAGCAGGCGGCGGCGCTGGATGAGATCAACGCCACCGTCTCGCAGATGGACGAGATGACCCAGAAGAACGCCGCGCTCGTCGAGGAGACCACCGCGGCGGCGCAGGCCATGGCCGGTCAGGCCAACGACCTGAAGGGGCTGATCGGCTTCTTCAAGCTGGACCCCCGCGCCGTGCCGGTCGCCGTGCCGGTCGCCGCTGCGGCCATCGCTGCAACGCCGCGGCAGGTCGCGCCGGTGCGTTCGGCCGCGCCGACGCCCCGCCCGGCCCGCGCCGCGGCAAAGCCGGCGGCCCGCACGGTTGCCCATTCGGGCGCCGCGCTCAAGCGCAACGTCAGCGAGGACGACGACTGGAAGGAGTTCTGAGGGGCGGGGCGGCCTTGCCCCCACCCTAACCCTCCCCCGCTTTCGCAGGGGAGGGGACTTTTCTCCCTCCCCCGCCCAGCGGGGGAGGGCCGGGGTGGGGGCAATCCCCGCCTCAGTTCGCGATCGGCGTCGCCTCGATCTTGCGGCGCGGGGCGGCCTTGATCGAGGGGCCGGCGTTGTCCTCCGGCTTGGCGACGGTGGTCGTCGTGCCGCGGGCGGCCTGGATGGGGGCGCTGCCGCGCAGGCGCAGCAGATGCATCCGCACATAGGCGGTCGACCCCGCCGCCTGCACCGCCACCCAGTCGGTGCCGCGGGCGCGGCCCAGGACCTTCAGGGGCTGGCCGGGCGGGAAGGTGGCGATGATGGGCGCGCTGTTGCTCGGCTGCGAGCGCAGCGCGGTGGCCTTGTCGGTTTCCCACTCGCCGGAGACGGTGTCGAGCCCGGCCGGGGATGCGGTGGCGGTCCCCTGCACCACGGGCGCGCGGTTGGTCCGCTCGCCCGTCTGGCAGGCGGTCAGCATCACCGTGCAGGCCACGGCGAGAGAGACGGGAACGAGGCGCAGGCGTCTGGTCATCACGGACCCTGTTGGGTAGCCCTTTCGATCGGGCGACCATACAGGATGCGCCCCCGCCCGCGCCACCGCGCCGCGGCAGAACGGCTATGCACTGTTTGTGGCAGGAAAGTGGCGCCGCCAGCTCCGGTCCCCAGGCCTCCAGCCCTCAGGCCAGGACGCCCAGCTGCCAAGCGAAGAAGACGCCCAGCGCCACGGCGATGGTGAGGAGCTGCTTGCCCGTCACCACGCAGGCCAGGACGGCGGCCAGCGCGCCGACCAGCTGCGGGTTCCTCCAGGTCAGCTCCAGCCCCTCGCCGTTCGGGGACAGGATCATCGGCACGATGATGGCGGTCAGCACGGTCACCGGGACGAAGCCCAGCGCCTGCTTCAGCAGCGGCGGGAAGACCACCCGGTCGCCCAGCACGAACAGCGCCGCCTTCACGAAGACGGTCACCGCCGCCATGCCCAGGATCATGACGGTGTTGGTCAGGACGGTCCCGGTCATGCCGCTTCCTCCTCCCGCCGTCCGGCCTCCAGCCCGCCGGAACGCCAGCGCTGCAGGGCCATCCCGACGGCGACGCCGGCCACCACGGCGGCCATCAGCCCCAGCTTGTAGGGCACGTCCTGCCCCAGATAGGCCACGGCCCCCGCCGCCACCGCCGCCGCGAAGTTGGGCAGGCTGGCGAGCTGCGGGACGACGATGGCGATGAAGGTGGCGACCATCGCGAAGTCGAGCCCCAGCGACTGGAGCTGCGGAAAGGCCGCGCCGAACAGCAGGCCGACCAGGGTCCAGAACTGCCAGTTCGCGTACATCGACAGGCAGGAGCCCAGGAAGTACCAGTGACCGAGCGGCGCCCGCGGATGCCGGGCGTAATAGCCGGCCATCACCGCGAAGGTCTCGTCCGTCAGGAAGAAGCCCAGCGTCCAGCGCCAGCGCGCCGGCAGATGGGCGACGTGCGGCAGCAGCGTGGCGGCGTAGAGGGCGTGGCGCAGGTTCACGATGAGCGTGGTCAGCCAGATCACCGCCAGCCCGGCGTGCCCGGCCACCAGCCCCAGCGCGATGAACTGGCTGGACCCCGCATAGACCGACAGGGACATGAGCTGCCCCTGCCACGCCGCCAGCGGCCCGGCGGCCACCAGCGTGCCGAAGATTATCCCGAAGGGCGCCGCGCCGATGACCATCGGCAGGGTGTCGCGGGCGCCGGCGGCGAAGCTGGATCGTCTGGTCATGATCGTTCTGAAGCGTCTTGTCGGACCGTTCCATGGAACAGCGTCGGGTTGCGGACCATAGCGCTGCGACGGGTCGTCCGCTCCCCTTTTATTGTCCGGGAGACAAGTCCTTCCGCCCCGCCCCGCGCAATATGCCGCAAGCGAAGCATCTGTGAATATTTCCCGTTTTTAGTGTAATAACCTGATCATCTCGCACCCATTGCGCTTGCCGGGGAGCTTGTTCGCGTGAAGGTACCGTTCAACAACAAGGCCCGTTGGATCGACGACGTCGTCTGGCATCACATCCCGCGCCTGAAGATCGAGCCGCGGCGCAAGCTCGCCGCCTCCCTGCTGGCGCCCTTCCGGCCCCGCACCCCCGGCTTCAAGCCGTCCGAACAGGCGTTGAGCTTCAAGACGCAACTGGAGACGCGCGGCTACACCGACGCCTTCCGCCTGCTGACCGACGAACAGGTCGCGGCGATGCGGCGCTACTTCGAGGAACAGCCCGGCTTCGACGGCGGCCACCGGCAATATGGCTCCTTCACCATCGACAAGGTGCCGTCGCCGGACATACAGATGGCCCGCTATGTGGAGGAGCAGTTCCTGGCCGCTCCCCACCTGCTGGACACCATCAACCACCCCCTCGTCCTGGAGGTCGCAGAAGCCTTCCACGGCTGCAAGCCGACCATCGACGGCATGTCGGTGTGGTGGTCGCTGGCCCGGCCCAACCCGCGGATCAGCACGCAGAACTACCACCGGGACTACAATCAGATCCGTCATTTCAAGATGTTCCTGTACCTGACGGACACCGACATGGGCGGCGGGCCGCACATCTACGTCCCGGCCTCCCAGCACGGGCAGGAGCTTCTGGAGCGGCGCAATCATTCCGACGCCGAGGTCGAGGCGGTCTACGGCGCGTCGGCGCCCGTCGCGCTGACCGGACGGGCGGGCGACTGCTTCCTGGCCGACAACATCGGGATGCACAAGGCTCTCCAGCCGACGCACAGCGACCGGCTGATCGTCGTCACCGAATACACGCTGCTGCGCAACCGCTTCGGCCCGCTCCAGCCGGTGCTGCCGAATCCGGACCGCCGTTACGACCCCTACATCAACCGGGTCTATCTGCGGAGTTAACGATTCCGGTGGGGCCGGACTGCCGGGGGGAGGGCTTTCCATCCGTCCGCCTTTCCGGCAGGCTGGTCCCATGAAACCCGATTCCTGCTTCGAGTTTCCCGTCCACACGGCGGGGGAGCGTGCGGCGGACGCGGTTGTCCACGCCATCGGCCTGATCGCCGGCCTGATCGGCGCATTCTGGCTGCTGGCGGTGACGGCGGGCCATGCTTCCGCGACCGAGATGGTGTCGCTAGCCGCTTACGGCGCCGGGCTGGTCGGCATGCTGAGCGCGTCGGCCGCCTACAACCTGTCCCCGCCGGGGCGGCGCAAGGCGGTGCTGCGGCGGCTCGACCACGCGATGATCTATGTGATGATCGCCGGCAGCTACACCCCCTTCACCCTGAACCGGCTGGACGGCGCCGCCGGGCTCGCGCTGGGGATCGGGGTGTGGGTGGTCGCGCTCGGCGGGGTGGCGCTGAAGCTGTTCGCCTCCTGGCGGTACGAACGGCTGGGCTTCGTGCTCTATCTCGGGCTCGGCTGGGCCATCCTGTCGGTGGCCGAACCGCTGTGGCGGTCGCTGTCCCCGGCGACTTTGCTGCTGCTGGCGGTGGGCGGGATCGTCTACACGGTCGGCGCCTTCATCCACACGCTCGACCGCCTGCCCTACAACATTCCGGTCTGGCACGGGCTGGTCGTCATCGCGGCCGCCTGCCACTTCGCCGCGGTGGCGCGGGAGTTCGTGACCTGACGGGGGAGGGGCCTCGCGAAAGGCCCCTCCCCCGCAGCGTCAATAAACGGCATCAGTGAACCGTCGTCACCGGCTGGGTCGCCGCGCTGCGCACCTGGGCGGAGACGGGCAGGCCGTTGATGGTCAGCTCGCCGCCTTCCGCCCCCACCTTGACCGTCTGGCCGTCGGCGACGCGGCCCTCCAGGATCATGGTGGCCAGCGGGTTCTGCAGCTCCCGCTGGATCACCCGCTTCAGCGGACGCGCGCCGTAGACCGGGTCGTAGCCGGCCTCGGCCAGCCATTGCGTCGCCGCCTCGTCGACCTCCAGCGTGATGTCGCGGTCGGCCAGCATGCGGATCAGCCGGCCGAGCTGGATCTTGACGATCCCGCCCATGTGGCTGCGGTCCAGGCGGTGGAACAGCAGGATCTCGTCCAGCCGGTTCAGGAACTCCGGCCGGAAGTGGGCGCGCACCACCTCCATCACCTCGTCGCGCACGGCGCCGCTGTCCTGGCCTTCCGGCTGGGCCGCCAGCACCTCGGAGCCGAGGTTCGAGGTCATGATGATGACCACGTTGCGGAAGTCCACCGTCCGCCCCTGCCCGTCGGTCAGGCGCCCGTCGTCGAGCACCTGGAGCAGCACGTTGAAGACGTCCGGATGGGCCTTCTCCACCTCGTCGAACAGGACGACCTGATAGGGCCGGCGGCGCACCGCCTCGGTCAGCGCCCCGCCCTCCTCATAGCCGACATAGCCCGGAGGAGCGCCGATCATGCGGGCGACGGAGTGCTTCTCCATGTATTCCGACATGTCGAGCCGGACCATCGCCGTCTCGTCGTCGAACAGGAATTCGGCCAGCGCCTTGGTCAGCTCGGTCTTGCCGACGCCGGTCGGACCGAGGAACAGGAAGGAGCCGATCGGCCGGTTGGGGTCCTGCAGGCCGGCGCGGGCGCGGCGGACGGCGTTGGAGACCGCCACGATGGCCTCGTCCTGGCCGATCACGCGGGACTTCAGGCGGGTTTCCATCGCCAGCAGCTTCTCCCGCTCGCCGGCCAGCATCTTGTCCACCGGCACGCCGGTCCAGCGGCTGACCACGGCGGCGATGTCGCTGTCGCGCACCTCCTCGTTCAGCATGCGGTTGGCGGCGTGGGCCTCCGCGTCCTTCAGCCGCTTCTCCAGGTCGGGGATGACCCCGTAGGCGAGTTCACCGGCCCGGCCCCAGTTGCCGTCGCGCTGGACCTGCTCCAGCTCGGTGCGGGCCTTCTCCAGATCCTCCTTGATCTTCTGGGCGCCCTGGAGCTGGTCCTTCTCGGCCTGCCACTTGGCGGTCAGCTCGGCGGATTCCTGCTCAAGGTCGGCCAGCTCGCCTTCCAGGTTGGCGAGCCGGGCGCGCGAGGCGTCGTCGGACTCGCGCTTCAGCGCCTCCCGCTCGATCTTGAGCTGGATGATGCGGCGGTCCAGCTCGTCGATGTTCTCCGGCTTGCTGTCCACCGCCATGCGCAGGCGGCTGGCCGCCTCGTCGATCAGGTCGATGGCCTTGTCGGGCAGGAAGCGGTCGGTGATGTAGCGGTTCGACAGGGTCGCCGCCGACACGATGGCCGCGTCGGTGATGCGCACGCCGTGGTGCACCTCGTAGCGCTCCTTCAGGCCGCGCAGGATGGAGATGGTGTCCTCCACCGTCGGTTCCGGCACGAAGACGGGCTGGAAGCGCCGGGCGAGTGCGGCGTCCTTCTCGATGTGCTTGCGGTATTCGTCCAGCGTGGTGGCGCCGACGCAATGCAGCTCGCCGCGCGCCAGCGCCGGCTTCAGCATGTTGGAGGCGTCCATGGCGCCGTCCGCCTTGCCGGCCCCGACCAGCGTGTGCAGCTCGTCGATGAAGACGATGATCTCGCCCGCCGCCGCCTGGATTTCCTGGAGCACGGCCTTCAGCCGCTCCTCGAACTCGCCGCGGTACTTGGCGCCGGCCACCATGCCGGCGAGGTCGAGCGACAGCAGCTTCTTGTTCTTCAGCCCTTCCGGCACGTCGCCCTTGACGATGCGCTGGGCGAGACCCTCGACGATGGCGGTCTTGCCGACGCCCGGCTCGCCGATCAGGACGGGGTTGTTCTTGGTGCGCCGCGCCAGCACCTGGATGGTGCGGCGGATCTCCTCGTCGCGCCCGATCACCGGGTCGAGCTTGCCCTCGCGCGCCGACTCGGTCAGGTCGCGGGTGTATTTCTTCAGCGCGTCGTAGCCCTGCTCGGCGCTGGCGGTGTCGGCGGTGCGGCCCTTGCGCACCTCGTTGATCGCGGTGTTGAGCGCCTGCGGGGTGACGCCCGCGCGCTTCAGCACCGCGGCGGACGGCGTGCCGTCGGCCATGGCGAGCGCCAGCAGGATGCGTTCCGCGGTGACGTAGCTGTCGCCGGCCTTCTTGGCGACCGCCTCGGCCTGCTCGAACACGCGCGACAGTTCCGGGGTCAGATACACCTGCCCGGCGCCGGCACCCTCCACCTTGGGCTGCTTGTCCAGCTCGGCGTCCACGCCCGACAGCGACAGGGCGGGGTCGCCGCCGGCCGCACGGATCAGGTTGGAGGCCAGCCCTTCCTTGTCGTCCAGAAGGGTCTTCAGCAGGTGTTCCGGCGTCAGCCGCTGGTGGCCGCGCCGCAGGGCCAGGGTCTGCGCCGCCTGCACGAAGCCACGGCTGCGCTCGGTGTATTTTTCGAAGTCCATGTTGTGCTCCCTTCATCGCCGACCGTCCGCGAGGCAGCCCGGTCAGTCCGATCCACGTTACCAGTGCGATCCGCAAGGATGCATGCGTCGCCGTAGATGTGGGAGAGGCCCATCCGTATGCAAGACCCCCCGGTATGCGTGGTTATTGCTTTTGTCGGACCCGCGCCGAAAGGGTGGCTTTCCGCGGCCCGACGGAAAAGGCTAGGGTTTTGCGCCAATGCCACGGACTCCCGCCTTCATGACGGCCACGCCCACCAGCACCCCGCCCGGCACCCCGCGCGACCCTTCGCCCAAGGCCCTGCGGCCCGCCCTGACCACCCCCCTGATGCGGCTGGCCTGGCACGGCCGCAACATGTGGCATTGGGTGGCGCGCCCGCTGACCATGGGGGTGCGGGGGATCATCCTGGACGACTCGGGGGCCGGGGGCGGTCCGGCCTCGGTCCTGCTGATCCGCCACAGCTATATCGGCGGCTGGCATTTTCCGGGCGGCGGAGTCGGAAAAGGGGAGTCCCTGGTGGAGGCCATGAAGCGCGAGGTGCGCGAGGAGGTCGGGTTGACCGTGGAGAGCGGCCCGCAGCCCTTCGGCGTCTACGCCCGCTTCCGGCACGGGGCGAGCGACCATGTGGCCGTCTTCGTCGCGCAGGGATGGTCGGGGACGCTGCGGGCCGACGGGGTGGAGATCCTGGAGGCGCGCTTCTTCCCGCTGGACCGGCTGCCGGAGGACACCTCCCCCGCGACGCGGCGGCGAATCGCCGAGTTCCAGGGTCGGGAGCCTTTGGCCGAGCGGTGGTGACGGTTTTCGATTGCGACGGTTGACAGAAGCGAACCGGTCCCACCATTGTGCGATGCAATGCCCGCGACCGTCGCCGCCATACGCCGCTACCCCGTGAAGGGGCTGAGCGGCCAGGATCTTCCCGCCGTTGACCTCGTCACCGGCCAACCCATTCCTTTTGACCGGCGCTTCGGCCTGCTGCACGGCCCGGCGGCCCTGACCCCGGATGTCGAGGGCTGGCGCCCGAACGAGGATTTCTTCACGCTCGACCGGAACGAGAAGCTGGCGCTGCTCGACACCGAGTTCGACGAAGCCACCCAGTCGCTGATCATCCGGCGCGGCGGCAAGCAGGTGTCGCGCGGGCGCCTGGACCAGCCGATGGGCCGGATGCTGGTGGAGCAGTTCTTCGCCGCCTATCTGGCCGGCGCGGCTCCCGGCCTGCCCAAGCTGGCCGAGGCCAGGCATCCGGCGCAGGGCGGCGGCTTTTCCTTCACCGACCGGGAAGAGGCCGCGGTCTCCATCCTCAATCTCGCCAGCGTGCGCGATCTGGAGGAGCGGGTGGCCAAGCAGCCGGTCGATCCGCGGCGCTTCCGCGCCAACCTGATGATCGACGGGCTGGAGCCCTGGGTGGAACGCCAGTGGATCGGCGCGCTGCTGACCATCGGCGAGGTCACCCTGCGCATCTGCGACCACAAGGACTGCCGCCCCTCCAGCGAGGTCAACCCGGCGACCGGGGCGCGGGACCTCAACACGCTTCCCATTCTGGAGCGCGGTTACGACCACACGCAGTGCGGCGTCTATGCCCGCGTGGTGCATGGGGGCCGGATCGCGGTGGGCGACCCGGTGGCGCTGGCCGAAGACCTGCCAGCCTGAAAACTCATCCGGCCTGAAGACTTGCGGCCTGAAAACCTGCAGCCGGAAACCGGCCAGTCCTGAAACCGGGAGTCGCCGGCTTCAGGACTGGCGGACGTCGGACATTCCGTATCAGGCGCTCATCGGGGTGCGTTCGTCGGCAGCGGCCTCGGACTCGTCGCCCATCTCGCCGCCGTCCTCGTCCTCCGCCGAACCGCCCATGCTGGGCTGCGGGCCGAGGCCGGCGGCGCCGGCGTTGCCGCGCTGGCGGTTCTCGGATTCCTGGATCTGGTTGATGATGCGGAAATAGTGCTCCGCATGCTGAAGGTAGTTTTCCGCCTGGACGCGGTCGCCGGACGAGGAGGCGTCGCGGGCCAGCGCCAGATACTTTTCATGGACCTGCCACGCGTTGCCGCGGATGCGCACGTCCGGACCATTGCTGTCGAAGGTCTGGTGACGCAGCGGAACGTTCTGCCGGCGGTTGCCACCGCCGCCCCCGCCGCCGCCACCTCCGCCGCCGTTGCCACGACCGCGCGAGCGCCTGGAGTTCGGTCCTTGTCTCATTTGGCTCTTATGGCCCCATGTAAGAGAAGTGCAATCCCGCGAACGCCCTGGCTGACCATCCGGTCGCCGGGCCCGCCGCGGAACCAACCGCGGATGGGTCGCAGGGATCAAATCGACGCGCCCAACCGATCAACCGGTCTGCCTTCTCGGACGTCCGCCCAACCGCGCGGGGTTTCCGGAGGCCATGGGTACACCCTGGGATGATCGTCCCCGGGCCATCGTCGTCCTTGCACCCTACTGGGGACCGCGCGTCAATCCAACCTTTTTTTTGGGGGGATGGGGCGAAATCACGCCCTCTTCCGCCCCAGGACACAGCGTTCCACGCCGCCCAGATCGCGGAAGACGCCCGCCGGCTCCAGCCCGGCGGCGGCCAGCAGCCCCGCCACGTCCGCCGCCTGCCCCTGCCCGACCTCCAGCCCGGCCAGACCGCCCGGCAGGAGCAGGTGCGGCGTCTGCGCGGCGATGATCCGGTAGGCGTCCAGCCCGTCCGCCCCGCCGTCCAGCGCGCGCAGCGGGTCGTGCTCGCGCACCTCCGGATCGAGCGCGGCGATGTCCGCGCTGGGGATGTAGGGCGGGTTGGAGACGACGACGGCGAACCGCTCGGCCAGCCCGGCGCCCCAGTTGCCGGTCTGGAAGCGCGCCCGCTCCGCCAGCCCGTTGCGCGCCGCGTTCTCCGTGGCGGCGGCCACCGCGCCGGGGCTGAGATCGACGCCGAGGCCGGTGGCGTTGGGCAGTTCCGCCAGCAGGGCCAGCAGGATGCAGCCGGTCCCGGTGCCGAGGTCGAGCAGCCGCAGCGGAGCGGTCCGGTCCGGCAGCGCCTTCAGCACCGCCTCGACCAGCGTCTCGGTATCCGGCCGGGGTTCCAGGGTATCGGGGTTGAGGGCGAGGTCGATCGTCCAGAACTCGCGATGGCCGAGGATGCGTCCCACCGGCTCCCGCGCCGCCCGCCGCTCGACCAGGGCGCGGAGGCGGGCCGCGTCGGGCTCCGGAACGGGATCGTTGGCCCGGGCGAACAGGTCGGAGCGGGTGAGGCCCAGCGCGTGCTCGACGAGCAGGCGCGCGTCGAGGTCGGGCGTGTCCACCCCGGCCTCGCGCAGGCGGGCCTCGGCGGCGCGGCGGAGTTGGTGAAGCGTGATGGTCATGGTTCCCCCACCCCGACCCTCCCCCGCTGGGCGGGGGAGGGAGATCGATGCGGCCCCTTGTCCCCTCCCCCGCCCAGCGGGGGAGGGTTAGGGTGGGGGTCTACGGTAACAGGCGCATCATGGCCAGAAACCCGACCCTCAAACGTCACGCCCGCGACATGCGCACCCAGCCCACGGATGCCGAAAGGACGCTGTGGCGCTATCTGCGCCACGGCCAATTGGGCGGGTGGAAATTCCGCCGGCAACATCCGCTGCCTCCCTACATTCTCGATTTCGCCTGCCTTGATGTGTGTGTCGCCATCGAAGTCGACGGCGGCCAGCACGCCGACTCCGCCTACGATTCCGCCCGGGATGAGCATTTGCGGCAACACGGCTGGAGAATCCTGCGCTTCTGGAACAACGACGTGCTGAACAACCCGGAGGGCGTGGCGGCGACGATCCTCGCCGCCATCGGCGGCCCGAAACTCCCCGAAGGAGATTGACGGAACCGCCCTACTGCAGCTCCGACAGCCGCGCCGCCTCGTCCTCCGCCGTCAGCGCGTCGATCAGCTCGTCCAGCGCTTCCCCCGCCATCACCTTTTCGATCTTGTAGAGCGTCAGGTTGATGCGGTGGTCGGTCACCCGCCCTTGCGGGAAGTTGTAGGTGCGGATGCGCTCCGAGCGGTCGCCGGAGCCCACCTGGCTCTTGCGGTCGGCGGCGCGGGCCTTGTCCTTCTCGGCGCGCTCCCGTTCGTAGAGGCGGGCGCGCAGCACCTTCAGGGCCTTGGCCTTGTTCTTGTGCTGGCTCTTCTCGTCCTGCTGGCTGACCACCAGGCCGGTCGGCAGGTGGGTGATGCGCACCGCGCTGTCCGTCGTGTTCACCGACTGGCCGCCGGGACCGCTGGAGCGGAACACGTCGATGCGCAGGTCCTTCTCGTCGATGTGGATGTCCACCTCCTCCGCCTCGGGCAGCACCGCGACGGTGGCGGCGGAGGTGTGGATGCGCCCCTGGGTCTCGGTCGCCGGGACGCGCTGCACGCGGTGGACCCCCGATTCGAACTTCAGCCGGGCGAACACGTTGCGGCCGGTGATGTTGGCGATGGCCTCCTTGTAGCCGCCGATGCCGGTCTCGCTGACCTCCATCGTCTCGAACCGCCAGCCCTGGAGCCCGGCGTAGCGGCGGTACATCTCGAACAGCTCCGCGGCGAACAGGGCCGCCTCGTCGCCGCCGGTGCCGGCCCGCACCTCCAGGATGGCGTTCTTCTCGTCCGCCTCGTCCTTGGGCAGCAGGGAAATCTGCACCCGCCGCTCCAGGGCGGGAATGCGGCGGGTGAGGTCGGCGAACTCCTCCTCGGCCAGCGCCTTCATGTCGGCGTCGCCCGCCGGGTCGGCGATCATGCCGGCGAGGTCGGCGGCCTCGGCCTTCGCCTTCTTCAGCTCCGCGATGGCCTCGGCCACCGGGGTCAGGTCGGCGTATTCCTTCGACAGCCGGGCGAAGTCCGCCGGGTCCACCGTCCCCGCCGCCATCGCGTCCCGCAGCTCGTCATGGCGGGCCACGACCCTATTGAACTTCTCGTCCAGGCTCACGTCGCTCGTCCTTATCCAAATCACTCCCGGCGCCAAGGCCGGCACCCGGGCCAGCGCCCAGACCGGCTCCGCCGGACTCGTCCAGCCGGAACAGCCGGAACAGCAGCCGTTCCGCCGCCGCCCGCTCCGCCATCCCGGCCCCGTCCGGGTCCGCCGCCATGGCGCGCAGCGCCTCCGACGGGCCGTGCAGCAGCCGGTTGACCAGCAGCCGCGTCGCCGACGCCGCGTCCAGCCCCCGCTGCTCGTCCAGCAGGCGCCGCCGCTCCGTCTCGAAATGCGTCCGCAGCGCCGCCACGGCGGGCACCGCGGCGCGCTCGGCCCGGTGGCGGGCGAAGGCCGCCAGGGCCTCGTCCACGATGGTCCAGGCCGCCTGGGTCGCCGCCTCGCGCCCGACCCGCCCCTGCAGCGCCACGCGCTCCAGATCGGCGAGGTCGTAGACGAAGGCCTCGTCCAGCCCGGCGACGTCCGGGTCCACGTCGGCGGGGATCGCCGCGTCCACCACGAACACCGGGCGCCGGCGGCGGCGCTTCAACGCCGCCCCCAACTGCGGCGCGGAGAGGATATAGCGCCCCAGACCCGCCGCGGTCACCACGATATCCGCGCTGGTCAGCGCCGAATCGAGATCGGCCCAGGGCGCGAAGTGGCTGTCCATGCGCCGCGCCGCCGCTTCGGCCCGGCGGTCCACCGGGGCGGCGACGATCAGCCGGCCCAGCCCCGCCTCGCGCAGGCCCTCCAGCACCAGGGCGCCCATGTCGCCCAGCCCCATCAGCAGGCCGGTGCAGCGCCTCAGGTCGCCGTGCAGGTCGCGCGCCACCTGGACCGCCGCGGCGACCAGCGAGGTGGCGCCCTCCGCGATCGGCGTCTCGCGGCGCACCCGCTTGGCCGCACCATAGGCGGCCTGGAGAAGCACTTCCAGCTCCGGGCCGGACAGGCCGGCGGCGGCGGCGTGGCGGTGGGCGGCCTTGACCTGCCCCAGGATGTGCGGTTCGCCGATGATCTGGCTGTCGAGCGAGCAGGCGACGGCGAAGACGTGGCGCACCGCCGCCGCGCCGGTCAGGGTGTAGAGCTGCCCGGCGAGGTCGGTCTCGGTCAGCCCCACCCGCTCCGCCATGATGCCGGCGATGGTCAGCGCGGCCTCGTTCGGGCGCTCGTGGACCGCCTGCACCTCGACCCGGTCGCAGGTGCTGAGCCACATCGCCTGGGCGATGCCGGCGGCGCTCAGCCGCTCCAGCATCGCCGGCACCTCCGCCTCCTCCGTCGTCAGACGGTCGCGGATCGCGCCGGAGCAGGACCGGTGGCTGGCGCCGATGACGAAATAGGAAGCGGTCACTCTGACTCTGGCCCAGGCCGCGGCACGGCCGACAAGGATGGTACGGTTGCCGCGGATTTAAGCACGGATGGCGCGGGGCGTCCTCATTTCAATCGTCCGCCCGCGCCGCTTCCGTCACTCGGCGGCCGTCTCCGCCGCCTTTTCGGCGGCCTTGGCCTCTTCGATCTTGGCTGCCTCGATCTCGGCGGCCTTCTTCTCGACCAGCCCGACGAGGTGGTCCACGATGTTCTGGTCCTTCAGCCGGTGGTCGGTGACGCCGGACAGATAGACCTGATGGGTGTTGTTGCCGCCGCCGGTCAGGCCGATGTCGGTCTCGCGCGCCTCACCGGGGCCGTTGACCACGCAGCCGATGACCGACAGGGTCAGCGGCGTGGTGATGTGGGCCAGCCGCGCCTCCAGCGTCTCCACCGTCTTGATGACGTTGAAGTTCTGCCGCGCGCAGCTCGGGCAGGAGATGACCGTGACGCCGCGCCGCCGCAGGCCCAGCGACTTCAGCATCTCGTAGCCGACCTGGACCTCCTCCGCCGGCTCCGCCGACAGGGACACGCGGATGGTGTCGCCGATGCCCGACCACAGCAGCATGCCCAGCCCGATGGACGACTTCACCGTCCCGGCGCGCAGGCCGCCGGCCTCGGTGATGCCGATGTGAAGCGGATAGTCGCAGGCCTCGGCCAGGCCCTGGTAGGCGGCGACCGCCAGGAACACGTCGGAGGCCTTCACCGAGATCTTGAACTCGGTGAAGTCATGGTCCTCCAGGATCTTCGCGTGGTTGAGCGCGCTCTCGACCAGCGCCTCCGGGCAGGGCTCGCCGTACTTCTCCAGCAGGTCCTGCTCCAGCGAGCCGGCGTTGACGCCGATGCGCATGGAGCAGCCGTAGTCCTTGGCCGCCTTCACCACCTCGCGCACCCGTTCCGCCGAGCCGATGTTGCCGGGGTTGATGCGCAGGCAGGCCGCCCCGCTCTGCGCCGCCTCGATGGCGCGCTTGTAGTGGAAATGGATGTCCGCGACGATCGGCACCGAGACCTGCGGGACGATCTGCTTCAGCGCCAGCGCCGATTCCTGGTCGGGACAGGAGACGCGCACGATGTCGGCGCCCACCCGCTCCGCCGCCTGGATCTGCGCCACCGTCGCCGCCACGTCGGCGGTCGGCGTGTTGGTCATCGTCTGCACCGAGATCGGCGCGTCGCCGCCGACGAGCACGTTGCCCACCCGGATCTGGCGGGACTTGCGGCGAAGGATCTGGCGGTAGGCGCGCACGCTGCTCATGGGCTGTGGCCTCGGGGCATGAATCGGGTCCGGCGCGTCTTATAGCGCAGCCGGCGTCACGCCTGAAGTGCGGTCCGCCGCGCCGGATTCAAGGGAAAAAGCCGTGAATACCCCGTCCTCAATGGGCGGGGGCGGCGCCGCGCAGGGTCGGCGCGTGCTGGTCCAGCGACACGTCGCGCAGCACCTGCCCGACCGCACCCATCGGCGCGCCGTCCACCCCGTCGGTGACGACGACCAAGCCGCCGGCGTTGCCGGTGCGCACGCGGATGCCCGAGCGGTCGGGAACGCGGTAGACGTCGCCCGGCTTCAGCACGCGGGTGAAGATGATCTCGCCGCTGTTGTCGCGCACCTGGATCCAGCTGTCCTGCGTGGCGCGGAGCTGGATGCGCGAAGCGGCGTTCTGCGTGCCGTAGACCTTCGACGGCAGAGCCCCGTCCGCGGCGGGCGGCGGCGCCGCGGGAGCGGCGGGCGGCAGGCTGGCGATGGCCGGGGCGGCGGGGGTGAGCGGGGTCGGCTCCTGCGTGGCGCCTTCGGACTCGTCGTCCTCGGCCGGAGGCGGCGGAACGTTCACCATGGCCGATGGAGCGGCGGACGGAGCGGGCGTTGGCGCCGCCGCGGGAGCGTTCGGCTTGGCGGGAGCGGCCGGAGCCGGCTGGGCGACCACCGCAGCGGGGGCCGGGGCGGGCTTGGCCGGAGTTGCGGGAGCCTGGGCGGTTGGCGGTTGGGCGGCCGGCGGTTGAACGGCCGGCGGTTGAACGGTCGGGGTCGGAGCGGCGGGAGCCGGTGCCGCCGGGGCGGGCACCGCCGTGGACGCGCCACCGGCCGCGGGCGGGGCGGCCAACGGGGGAACCGCCGGGGCGGGCGGAGCCTCCGCCATCACGGTCGGGACGGAGGCCGGGGCGGCGGGCGTTTCGGTCGGCGCCGGCACCGCGCCGTTCTGGCCACCCGTCTGGCTGGCGTTGAAAGGCAGCGTGTCGAGCAGCGAGACCAGCCGGTCGGGCAGGGTCGGGACCAGATCGACCATCGACCGGTCGGTCGCCGACAGATAGTACCAGCCGCCATAGACGATGCCGGCCAGCACCATCGTGCCGAGCAGGACCGTGCCGCCGGGGATGCGGCCTTCCGGCACCGGGGTCGGGAAATAGAGCTGCTGGCTGCGCGTGCGGCCCGCCGCCTCGTCCTTGTAGCGGGTGAGGATGGTGTCGGGGTCGAGCCCCAGGCATTCCGCGTAGGAGCGCAGGAAGCCGGCGGCGTAGGTGGTGCCCGGCAGGTCCTCGAACCGGCCGGCCTCGATGGCCTGCAGGTAGGGGTAGCGGATGCGCAGCATCGTCGCGACCTCGCGCAGGTCGTAGCCGAGGCTCTCGCGCGTCTCGCGCAGGGTGTCGGACACGCTGGGGCCGGTCTGCGCCGGGCCGTCCTGCGCGGGGTCGTAGGAGCCGAAAACCTTGCGCTTGGCCATCATCTCAACCGTACCGTCGCCTCGGATGACTTGTGGTCGCACCCCCGGCATGGGTACGCCAGCCGCGGGGGCGGCGCAACCGGGAAAGACCGTGATCCTGCCATCTTGTATACGCCCTTCGCCCGAACCGCTGTAACAAAACGCCGCCGCGGCGGGCGGCGGCGCCGGATATGTCTCCAGGGTGGAGGAAGCGGCCTTGGAGGCGCCTCGGGCGGGGCCTCAGATGAGGACGCCGTGGTCCTTGGCGAAGCTGCGCAGCTTGTCGCGCAGGCTGTGGTCGCCGCGCAGGTAGAGCCCGTTCATGTACTGGCGCAGCGCCGCCACGTCGAGCGAGCGCAGCATCGTCTTCACCGGCCCGACCGAGGGCGGCGACATCGACAGGGTGCGGAAGCCGATGCCGATCAGCGCCATGGCGTCGAGCGGCCGGCCGGCCATCTCGCCGCAGATGCTGACCGGGACGTTGGCGTCGCCGCAGGCCTCGACCAGCCGGCGCAGCAGGCTGAGCATGGCCGGCGACAGCGGGTCGTAGCGGCCGGAGGTGCGCGGGTTGCCACGGTCGCTGGCGAAGATGTACTGGGTCAGGTCGTTGGAGCCGACCGACAGGAAATCCACCCGCGGCAGCAGGGCGGGCAGCTGCCAGAGCAGCGCCGGCACCTCGATCATCGTGCCGACGCGCACGCGGCTGGGCGGCTCGCCGCCCTGGCTCGCCAGCCGGGTGATCTCCAGGTCGAGCAGGCGGCGGGCGGCGTCGAATTCCGCCACCTCCGCGATCATCGGGAACATCACCGACAGCGGACGCCCGGCGGACGCCCGCAGCAGGGCGCGCAACTGCTGGCGCAGCAGCGACGGGTGGTCCAGCCCGATGCGGATGGCCCGCCAGCCGAGCGCCGGATTCTCCTCCCCCTCGCTGGCCGCGATGTAGGGCAGCATCTTGTCGCCGCCGACGTCGAGCGTGCGGAAGACCACCGGCTTGTCGTCGGTCTGGTCGAGGATGCGGGAATAGAGGTCGGTCTGCGCGTGGACGTCCGGGTAGGTGGAGCGCACCATGAAGGGGATTTCGGTGCGGTAGAGGCCGATCCCCTCCGCCCCGCTGGCCTTCAGATGCGGCAGGTCGATCAGCAGGCCGCAGTTCAGCTGGATCGAGATCGGCACCCCGTCACGCGTCACCGAGGGCAGCGCGCGGATCGCCTCGTACATCTGCTCCTTGCGGGCGCGCAGGGCCACGGCCTCCGCGAAGGCCATCTGGATGTCCTCCGCCGGGCGGACGAAGGCCTGCCCGTGGTCGCCGTCGACGATCACCGGGTCCAGCGGCTCGATCCGGTTCAGCGCGTCGGGCGCCTGCACCACTGGGATGTTCAGCGCGCGGGCCACGATGCAGACGTGGCTGGACGGCGAGCCTTCCTCCAGGATCACGCCGCGCAGGCGGCGCTGGTCGTAGTCGAGAAGCTCCGCCGGCCCCATGGACCGCGCGACCAGGACGATGTCCTCCGGCAGCGTGCCGCCGTCGGCCTCCGACTTGCGCCCGGCGAGGTGCTGGAGCAGCCGGTTGGTCAGGTCCTCCAGGTCGAGCAGCCGTTCGCGGATGTAGGGGTCGGTCAGGTGGCTCATGCGGGCGCGGGTGTCGTTCTGCACCTGCTGCACCGCCCCTTCCGCCGTCAGCCCCATGCGGATCGCCTCGCGGATGCGCGACAGCCACCCGCGGTCCTCCGCGAACATGCGGTAGGTTTCCAGGATGTCCTTGGGCTCGCTCAACCCCGCCAGCGCCGCCGCGTTCAGCAGATCGTCGATGGCGCTGTGCATGGTGGCGATGGCCGCGTTCAGCCGCGCCAGCTCGCTCTCCGCATCCTCGGAGACCATCTGGCGGATGGTGAGCTGCGGGCGGTGGATCACCGCCAGCCCCATCGCCAGACCGCTGGCCAGCGACGTGCCCGACAGGCGGGCCGGCAGCAGCGCCGGGTCGCCGGTGGAGGCGACCTCCTGCGGGTTGACCAGCTCGCCCTGGGCGACCAGCTCGGCCACCACCATGGCGATGGTCTGCAGCGTCTCGACCTCGACCTCGGTGTAGCGGCGGCGGTCCTTGTGCTGGATGACCAGGACGCCGCGGACCTTGCCGCCGCGCAGGATCGGCACGCCGGCCAGCGACAGGAACGGGTCCTCCCCCGTTTCCGGGCGGTAGGCGAAGCTGGGGTGCGACGGGGCGTTGTCCAGCGCGATGGGCCGCGCGTGGCCGGCGATGTCGCCGACGATGCCCTCGCCCACGCGCAGGCGGGTGTTGTGCACGGCGTCCTGGTTCAGGCCGAGCGTGGAGAACAGCTCCAGCACCTCGCCCGCCCGCATGACGTAGCAGGAGCAGACGTCCGCCCCCATCTCCATGCCGATCAGCGTGACGATCTTGTCCAGCCGCTCCTGGCCGGAGCCGGAGCCCGCCATGACGTCGCGCAGCCGCGCCAGCAGGCGGCGCGAGGCGGCGCCGTCGAAGCCCGGCGAACCGGCGGGGATGTCGCCCACGACGCCGTTCATCTCATGCCGCCCCCAGTATGGCCGGTTGCTCGCCCGCACCCGGCGATTGGCCGGGCGATTGGCCGGGCGATTGGTCGGCCCCCCGGTCGGCCCCCTGGTCGGAGGATGGCGGGCAGCGGGCGGCCAGCGCCAATTCGGCCTGGGCGATCAGGTCGCCGATGATCTCGGCCACCGGCTGCTCGCGGGTGACCAGCCCGACGCTCTGCCCGGCCATCAGCGAGCCGCTTTCCACGTCGCCGTCGATCACCGCGCGGCGCAGCGCGCCGGCCCAGAAATGCTCGATCTCCAGGATGCCCGCGTCGCGCGTCGTCTCGCCGCGGTCCACGCGGCCGATGACCTCGCGCTGAAGCTCCATGAATCGCTTGGACCCGGCGTTGGCCAGCGCCCGCACCGGGATCACCGGGAAGCGCGGGTCGATCTGCACCGACGCCTGGGCGTCGCGCGCCGAGGCCTTGATGAAGACCTGCTTGAAGCGCGGGTGCGCGATGGATTCGGTGGCGCAGACGAAGCGGGTGCCGATCTGCACGCCCGCCGCCCCCTGCTCCAGATAGGACAGGATGGCCTCGCCGCGCCCGATGCCGCCGGCCACGAAGACCGGGACCTCGCGCAGGTCGGGCAGGATCTCCTGCGCCAGGACGGTGGTCGAGACGGGGCCGATGTGGCCGCCGGCCTCCGTGCCCTCGATCACCAGCGCGTCGATGCCGAGCTTGACCATCCGCTTGCCGCTGACCAGCGTCGGGGCGAAGGCCATGGCGCGGGCGCCGCCGTCCTTGATGCGCTTGATGGTGGCGCCGCTGGGGAAGCCCCCGGCGATCACCACGTGGCTCACCGCCAGCTCCCGGCAGACGTCGATCAGACGGTCGAGGTCCGGGTGCATGTTGATGAGGTTGACGCCGAAGGGCTTCGCGGTCAGTGCCCGCGTGGCGGCGATCTCCGCCGCCAGCAGGTCCGGCGGCATCGAGCCGCAGGCCAGCACGCCGAAGCCCCCGGCGTTGGAGATGGCGGAGACGAGGTGGCGTTCCGACACCCAGCTCATCGCACCGCCCATGATGGCGGTGCGCGTGCCGAGGAAGGCGCAGCCACGCTCCCACAGCCGGTCGAGTCGGGCGCCTGCGACCGCGTCGGACCTGGCGTCGGTCATCGCCGCCCCCCTCCCGTCACCCGGCTCAGGCCGCGTCCAGCCCGTAGGCGGTGTGCAGCGCGCGCAGCGCCAGCTCCGCATACTCCTCGGCGATCAGGACGGAGATCTTGATCTCGGAGGTGGAGATGACCTGGATGTTGATGCCCTTGTCGGCCAGCGCCTTGAACATGCGCTGCGCGACGCCGGCGTGGCTGCGCATGCCGACGCCGATCACCGACACCTTCACCACGTTGGCGTCGGAGACGATGCGCTGGTAGTTCAGCTCGGCCTTGGCGTCCTCCAGCACCTTCACGGCGCGGGCGATGTCGGCCTTGCCGACCGTGAAGGTCATGTCGGTGGACTTGCCGTCTTCCGACACGTTCTGGACGATCATGTCGACATTGACGGCGGCGTCGGTCAGCGGACCGAAGATGCTGGCCGCCACGCCCGGACGGTCGGCGACGCCGATGAGGGTGATCTTCGCCTCGTCGCGGCTGTAGGCAATGCCGCTCACAACTTCCTTTTCCACGATCTCGTCCTCGTCAACAACAAGGGTACCGGGAAGCGCGCTGCCGGCGGCCTCCTCGAAGCTCGACAGAACCTGCACGCGCACGCGGTGGTTCATCGCCATCTCGACCGAGCGGGTCTGCAGGACCTTCGCCCCCTGCGACGCCAGCTCCAGCATCTCCTCGTAGGTGATCTTGGAGAGCTTGCGCGCCTTGGTGACGATGCGCGGGTCGGTGGTGTAGACGCCGTCCACGTCGGTGTAGATGTCGCAGCGGTCGGCCTTCAGCGCCGCCGCCAGGGCGACCGCCGAGGTGTCGGAGCCGCCGCGGCCCAGCGTGGTGATGCGGCCGGTTTCGGTCACGCCCTGGAAGCCGGCGACCACGGCGACCTCGCCGGTGTTCATCCGCTTGTCCAGCTCCGCCGTGTCGATCGACACGATGCGCGCCTTGCCGTGCGTCTCGTCGCTGTAGATCGGAATCTGCCAGCCGAGCCAGGACCGGGCCTGGATGCCGAGCGACTGCAGCGCGATGGCGAGGAGACCGGAGGTCACCTGCTCGCCCGAAGCGACGATGGCGTCGTACTCGCGCGCGTCGTGCAGCTTGTCGATGTCGTTGCAGTATTTCACGAGCTGGTTGGTCACGCCGGACATCGCCGACACGACGACGGCGACCTGATGCCCCGCCTTGACTTCCTGCTCGACCTTTCGGGCCACGTTCTTGATGCGGTCGATGTCGCCGACCGACGTGCCGCCGAACTTGAGGACGATCCGCGCCATACCTCACACCATGTCTGGGCCGGCAAAAAAGCCGGCAGTCCGCGCCCCCGCTCTACCGTTGCCGGCGCGGGGCGGCGTATCCATACTCTGTCGCTCACAGCGAGGCAAGTTCGCCCCGCAATTGTTCTCGCAATCCAAGCATACGGGATTTCTTTCATGACCGCGACCGCCGGAACCGCAGGCACCGCAGGCACTGTCGACCCTCAGGACATCGCCCGCTTTTCGGCCATCGCCGCGGAATGGTGGGACCCCACCGGCAAGTTCCGGCCCCTGCACCGGCTGAACCCGCTGCGGCTGGCCTACATCCGCGACACGCTGTGCCGCCGCCTGGGCCGCGACCCGCTGGCGGCGGAGCCGCTGAAGGGACTGCGCATCGTCGACATCGGCTGCGGCGGCGGCCTGCTGTCGGAGCCGGTCGCCCGCATGGGCGCCACCGTGGTCGGGGTGGACGCGGCCGAGCGCAACGTCCGCACCGCCGCCGCCCACGCCGCGGAGACCGGCACCCCCGTCGACTACCGCGCCACCACCGCCGAGGCCCTGGCCGCCAGCGGCGAGCGCTTCGACGCCGTGCTGGCGATGGAGGTGATCGAGCATGTCGCCGACGTGCCGCTGTTCGTGAAGTCCTGCGCGGAGCTGACGGCGCCGGGCGGCGCGCTGTTCCTGGCGACGCTGAACCGCACGCCGAAATCCTTCGCGCTGGCCATCGTCGGGGCGGAGTACATCCTGCGCTGGCTGCCCCGCGGCACCCACAACTGGCGCCAGTTCCTGCGCCCCGGCGAGGTCGCCGCCGCCCTGCGCGCCGAGGGGATGGCGATCCGCGACCTGACCGGCATCACCTACAACCCGCTGTCGGACGAGTTCCGCCTGAACCCGCGCGATCTCGACGTGAACTACATGGGCTGGGCCGAGCGGGCCTGAACGTACAGGGCATCGGGGGACGTACGTACAAACGTACGCCCCCTGCTCCTGCCTGACGACGCGATGGCCTCGGGATGCCGCAGGCTTCGGGATGCCGCAAAACGAAAAACGGGAAGGCCGCCGGCCCTCCCGTTTTTTCGTGTTCGCAAGGAAACGCGCCTTACGCCGCGTGGCTGGCCTCGTGCTGGGTCAGGAGCGCGTAGATCGCGTCCGCCGAGTCCGAACCGCGCAGCTTCTCGCACATGGACTGGTCGCGAAGCAGGCGCGACACACGGGCCAGCGCCTTCAGATGGTCGGCGCCGGCATGATCCGGAGCCAACAGCAGGAAAATCAGGTCAACCGGTTGCTCATCGATCGCATCGAAGTCGATGGGCCGCTCCAGCCGGGCGAAGACGCCATGGACGCGGTCGAGGTTGGGCAGCTTGCCGTGCGGGATGGCGATGCCATGACCCACGCCGGTGGTGCCCAACCGCTCGCGCTCCAGGAGGACGTCGAAGATCGCCCGTTCGTGCTGGCCGGTCAGCTCGGACGCCTTGCGCGCCAAGTCCTGCAGGGCCTGCTTTTTGCTGCCGGCCTTCAGGTTCGGGAGAATGGCGTGCGGCGTGATGAGATCGAGCATGACGCTATGGGTGTGGTTGGAACAGAGACCGGACTCAGGCGCCGGCCTTCTCCGCCGGGTCCACCCAACCGATGTTGCCATCGGCGCGGCGGTAGACCAGGTTCAGGCGGCCATGGGCGCCGTTGCGGAACATCAGGGCCGGAGCATCGGCGAGTTCCATGCGCATCACCGCCTCGCTGACCGCCAGGGTCGCGATGGTGGTTTCCATTTCGGCGATCACCATGGGCTGCGCCTCCTCGGCGGCGGCCTCTTCGCTCTCCACATGGGCCTCGTCCTTCTCCGCTTCCAGGATCTGGTAGCGGGCCGGGAAGGCTTCCTGCGCCGGGGCTTCGACGCTGTGGTGGTCGCGCAGGCGGCGCTTGTAGCGGCGCAGGCGCTTGGCCAGCTTTTCGCACGCGGTGTCGAAGGCGGGGTACGGCTCGGTGGCCTCGGACGCGCTCTGCAGGACGATCCCACGACCGACATGGACCTGAATGTCGGCCTTGAACAGATGCGCTTCGCGCGTCAGGACGACGTTGGCCTCGATCGGCTTGTTGAAATACTTGCCGACGATGGCGTTCAGGCTGTCCGCGACGTGGCTGCGCAGAGCGTCGCCAACGTCAAGCTGCTTGCCTTTGACGGTCAGTTGCATTTTGGGATGTTTCCAATCTGGTCCGCGATAGACATAGGACGACGGAAGGCCGCCACGTGCGGACGGGGACCATAGTGACGGCGGTATGGGCTGTCAATCAAGGACGGCCCCCTCCCGGCCCGGTTACATGCGTGACATCTTGGCACGGCGTCGCTGCACCGATGACGGAATGCGCATCGCTTCACGATACTTCGCGACCGTCCGGCGCGCAATGTCGATCCCTTCCCCACGAAGGATTTCGACGATTTTATCGTCCGACAGCACGTCTTCGGGCTTCTCGGCGTCGATCATCGCCTTGATGCGGTAGCGCACGGCCTCCGCCGAGTGGGCCGCCTGCCCGTCCGCCCCCTGGATGGCGGAGGTGAAGAAATACTTCAGCTCGAACACGCCGCGCGGCGTCGCCATGAACTTGTTGGTTGTGACGCGGCTGACCGTGCTCTCGTGCATGCCGATGGCCTCGGCGATGTCGCGCAGGATCAGCGGCTTCAGGTGCGAGACGCCGTGGATGAAGAAGGCGTCCTGCTGCCGGATGATCTCGCTGGCCACCTTCAGAATGGTGGTGGCGCGCTGGTGCAGCGACTTGACCAGCCAGTTGGCCGATTGGAAGCGTTCGGTGATGTATTCCTTGTCCGCCTTGTTGCGGGCGGTGCCGGAGATGCGCGCGAAATAGCGGTGGTTGACCAGCACCCGCGGCAACGTGTCCGGGTTCAGGTCGATGAGCCAGCCGCCGCCGGGATTGGCGCGCATCAGGATGTCGGGGGTGACGAGCTGGGCGGGCGTGTGGTCGAAGCTGAGCGCCGGCTTGGGGTTCAGCTTGCGGATCTCCGCCACCATGTCGGCGATGTCCTCGGCGTCCACGCCGCAGACCTTCATCAGCGCCGGCAGGTTGCGCGCCGCCAGCAGCTCCAGATGGTCGAGCAGGGCGGCCATGGCCGGGTCGAAGCGGTTCTTCTCGCGAAGCTGGATCGCCAGACATTCCTTCAGCGAGCGGGCGAAGATGCCCGGCGGATCGAAGCGCTGGCAGGCGGCGAGAACCCGCTCCACCCGCTCCGGCGCGCAGCCGAGCTGCCCCGCCAGGCTCTCGACCTCCAGCCCGGTGATCCAGCCGGCCTCGTCCAGCATGTCGATCAGCGCCAGACCGATGAGCTGGTCGCCGAGGTCCGGCAGGTCGATCTTCAGCTGTTCGGTCAGATGGTCGCGCAGGCTCTTCTGGCCGGTCAGCGTGGCTTCCAGGTTGGACTCGTCGTCCTCGAAGCCGCCGCGCCCGCCGCGCTCCTGCCAGGAACCGTAGACGTCGCTGGAGCCGTCCGTCCCGTCGGAGAAGCGGTCGTCGGAATAGACATTCTCGAAATCGGTGTCGAGCGGCGCGTCGGACGCCGATCCCATCGTCTCCGACGATGTCATCTCCACCGTGTCGCGGGTCCGCCCGTCGGTCATCGGCGGCTGGCGCTCCTCCGGCGCGGCGAGGTCCACCACGCCGGGCTCGCCCCGGCTCTCACCGGCACCGTCGCCCCCGGCCTCGCCCCCTCCTTCGCCGGAGCCGCCGTCGCGCTCCAGCAAGGGGTTCTGCTCGATCTCGCGATCCACGAAGTCCGACAGTTCGATGTTCGACAGCTGCAGCAGCTTGATGGCCTGCTGCAGCTGCGGAGTCATCACCAGGGACTGGGTCTGACGAAGATCGAGGCGTTGGCTGAGCGCCATGGGCAGGAAAACCGCACTAGAGGCTGAACCGGTCCCCGAGGTAGACCCGGCGCACATCCTCGTGCGCCACGATCTCGGCCGGCTCTCCCTCCATTAGTACCACACCATCGTGCAAGATGTATGCCCGATCGACGAGGTCGAGCGTTTCACGCACGTTGTGGTCGGTGATGAGCACGCCGATGCCGCGGTCGCGCAGGTGGCTGACCAGCTCGCGGATGTCGTTCACCGCGATCGGATCGATGCCGGCCAGCGGCTCGTCGAGCAGGATGAAGTGCGGCTGGGAAGCCAGGGCGCGGGCGATCTCCACGCGCCGCCGCTCGCCACCCGACAGGGCCAGCGCCGGGGCGCGGCGCAGGTGGGTGATCGAGAACTCCGCCAGCAGTTCGTCCAGCATCTGCTCGCGCGTGTCGCGGTTGGGCTCCACCACCTCCAGCACGGAGCGGATGTTGTTCTCCACCGACATGCCGCGGAAGATCGAGGCCTCCTGCGGCAGATAGCCGATGCCCAGCCGCGCCCGGCGGTACATGGGCAGCGCCGTGATGTCCTGCCCGTCGAGCAGGATGGTGCCGGAATCGGCGGCGATCAGCCCGGTGATCATGTAGAAGCAGGTCGTCTTGCCCGCCCCGTTGGGGCCGAGCAGGCCGACCGCCTCGCCGCGCTGGACCGTCACGGTCACGTCGCGGACGACCGGGCGCTTCTTGTAGGCCTTGCCGAGATGCAGGGCCACCAGCCCCTCGCTCGGACGCGCGTCGGTGGCGGATTGGCCCGCCGGGAGACCCGACGGGTTCGAGGCGGAAAGGGTCGGGCCGCCGAGGTCCCGGTCTTCGATGTCCATGGCCATTGATTCGCTGCCGGGTCGGTCAGGGCTTAGCGCCGGGCGTGCCGCCCGATTGGGCGGGGGGCTTGCCGCCCGCCTGCGCGGTGGGCTGGCCACCGGGGGCGCCCGGCTCCTGGCCGGGGATCAGCAGGCCCATCACCCGCCCGCCGGTGGCAGGACCGGCGATCACCCGGTTGACCTTGGTCTTCATGTTCATCTCGGCGGCGTCGCCGTTGAGCTGGTTGTCGTTGCGGGTGATCTTGACGTTGCCCAGCAGCACCGCCGTCTCGTCGGCCACCGAATAGACCAGCTTGTCCGACAGCGCCACGTCGGTCGCGGTGGTCACCACCACGCTGCCGGCGCCATCGATGCGCTCCATCTGGGTCGAGCCGTCCGGCATCTTCTTGAGCTGGCCGATCAGGATGTCGGCGCGCAGCCGGTCGCCGTTGGCGATGCGCACGGCCACGGCGTCGCCGCGGGCCACCGTCAGGTTCCTCGCCTCGTAATATTCCAGCGTGTCGCGCGCCGTCACGATGTCGGTGCGGGTGACCAGCTTGAGGTTGCGCCCCGTGACCACCGCCACCTGCTTGTCCACGTCGTAGACGCCGCGCTCGCCGAAGACCTCCTGGGTCGGGCTGACGATGCGCACGTTGCCCTCGGCAAGAAGCTGGAACACCTCGTTCCCCTTGCCGGGCACCTCGCGGTAATAGGCGGTCAGCACGTCGGCGTAGACGGTGCTGTCGCTGCGCTTGGCCGAGGCGTTGCCGCGCGCCACATAGGCGCGCACGTCCTGGTGCCATTCGATGGCCTGGTCGGCGTCGACCTCGACCGGGTTGGGGCCACCGCCGAGGCCGGGCAGCCCCTGTGCCGCCGCCGGGAGGGACGCTCCCGACAGCAGGAGGAACGCGGCCAACAGCGGGGCCGCAAAGGTGGCTGCACTCAACGCGTCTTTCCTCCCGGGCTTTCGGCGGCCTGGACGTCGGCCTTGGACTGGTTCAGGAACACCATCGTCTTGCCACGGTCGGACAGGCGGAACCCCTCGGCGTTGATGACGCCCTGCGGCCCCTGGCCCACGACATGGACATCGCCCCAGGCGGTGCCCTTGCGGATGTCGGAGTCCGCTTCCTCGGTGGTGAATTCGTTGCCGTCGTCGCGCATGACGCGGACATGGCCCCGCATCTTCAGGATGCCGGTGACCTGGTTGTACCAGCCCTTGTCGGAGCGGATGGTCACCCAGGTGCCGTCGGTCTGGGTCATCTCGGCTTCCGGCTGGTCGAGCAGGACGATGTCCGGCTGGTCGGCGATGCGGTCGGCCTTGACCGCCACCAGCGAGAAGGGCTGGTTGTCCTCGTCCACCGCGATGTAGCGCGGCTTGATCATCTCAAGCTGGCCCTTGTCGGCGGAGATGCGCAGGGTCGGCAGCTCGGTCAGCGACGGCCAGACGGCGATCAGCGCCATCACCGCCAGCGCCAGCGCCGGAAGCGCGAACTTCATTCCGGTGACGAAACGGCTGTAGACCCGGCTGACCGGGCGGATTTCCCGGCGCCGGTGGACGCGCTTGGCCGCCTCGCCGTCGGGCGCGGCGTCCGGCATCGCCATGAGCTGCGCGGCGAGGGAAGGCGCATCCGTGCGCCGCTCCTGCGTGTTCACCGTCCGATCCTTCAGGTCGCTGTCCATGGCGTCACCGTCCTCCGGTTGCCCGTCACGCCGCCCCGGCGCGCAGGCAATCGTGAATGTGCACAACACCGAGCGGCCGGTCCGCCTCCACCACGAACAGGCTGGTGATCTGCTTCGCGTTCATTTCCCGCAGCGCCTCCTCGACCAGCGCCTTGGGGCGGATCGTCTTGGGCCGCGGCGACATGATGCTGTCGGCGCGCTCCGCCCACAGCTCCGGCGTCAGGTGGCGGCGGAGATCGCCGTCCGTGATGACGCCGGCCAGCGCGCCGGCGGCGTCCAGCACGCCGACGCAGCCCAGCCGCTTGGCCGTCATCTCGAATATGACGGTGGAAAGCGGCGTATCCAAGGCGCACAGGGGCATGTCGTCGCCCTTGTGCATCACGTCGGTCACCTTCAGCAGCGCCCGGCCGAGCTGGCCGCCGGGGTGGAACTGCTTGAAATCCGCCGCCGTGAAGCCGCGCCGCTCCAGCAGCGCCACCGCCAGGGCGTCGCCCAGCGCCAGCATCATCGTGCTCGACGTGGTCGGGGCCAGACCCAGCGGGCAGGCCTCCGGGGCCGGCGGCAGCACCAGCGCGACGTCCGACTGCTCGGCCAGGGAGGAGCCGGCGCGCCGGGTGATGCCGATCAGCGGAATGTCGAAGCGGCGGGTGTAGGCGACGATGTCCGACAGCTCGTGCGTCTCGCCGGAATTGGACAGGGCGATCACCGCATCCTGCCGGGCGATCATGCCGAGGTCGCCGTGGCTCGCCTCGCCCGGATGGACGAAGAAGGCCGGCGTGCCGGTGGAGGCCAGCGTCGCGGCGATCTTGCGCGCCACATGGCCGGACTTGCCCATGCCGGAGACGACGACGCGCCCGGCGATCCCGGCCAGCCGGTCCAGCGCGCGCACGAAGGCGCCGTCCAGCCCGTCCGCCAGCGCGGTCAGGGCCTCGGCCTCCATCCGCAGGACGCGCCGGGCGCTGGCGATATCGCGATCGGCCGCGGCGTCGGCCGGGCGATCGATCAGGCTGGATGCCAGGCTGGATGCGGTCAGGCTCGTCAAGGCGGTGCTTGCCTCTTCTGGTTGGCCCATGGGGCCGAGAAAGGGTACTCCGGCTGGCGGTGCGGGTATCCGCGACAACGGGCCAGCCGCCGCGCGGGCAGTATGCCCACCCGCGCGCTTCCGGTCAAATCAACGTCCGGAGGGCTTGACCTATTCCACCGGGGCTCCTGTCCCGGCGCCGGCCGTCGATGCGACAGCCCTCGATCAATGCGACAGAATGTCCGGCTGCTCCCAGCCGCCGAGGTCCAGTTCCCCGCGGGCGGGCAGGAAGTCGAAGCAGGCCTTGGCGAGATGGGTCCGCCCCTCGCGCGCCAGCATGACGTCCAGCTTCTCCTTGAGGTCGTGCAGGTGCAGCACGTCGGAGGCGGCGTATTTCATCTGCTCCGGCGTCAGCTCCGCGGCCCCCCAGTCGGAGGACTGCTGCTGCTTGGACAGCTCCACCCCCAGCAGGTCCTTCACGAGATCCTTCAGCCCGTGCTTGTCGGTGAAGGTGCGGACCAGCTTGGACGCGACCTTGGTACAGTAGACCGGCTGGCAGGCGACGCCGAGATAGGCCCGCATCACCGCCACGTCGAAGCGGGCGAAATGGAACAGCTTGGTGACCTCGGGGTCGGCGAGCAGGCGCTTCAGGTTCGGCGCCTCGTACTGGCCCTTGCGGAACTGGACCAGATGGACCGTGCCGTCACCGGGGGAAAGCTGGACCAGGCACAGCCGGTCGCGGTGGGGGTTCAGCCCCATGGTCTCGGTGTCGATGGCGACGGCGCCGCCGCGGGCGAGGGACTTCAGATCGAGACCGTCCGGCAGGTCGCCGTCATGGAGGTCGATGGGCATTGGGTGGCTTCCCGCTCAGTAGGACGGCCCCCGGCCACGGACCCCAGAAACGACGAACGCCGCTCTGCTACCTTTCCGTCCCGCTGGGGGAGGTCCGTAGCATGCGGCGCAGCCGGGTAGATATGGTGCCCAGGAGAAGACTCGAACTTCCACGACATTTCTGCCACAGGTACCTGAAACCTGCGCGTCTACCAATTCCGCCACCTGGGCTCGGTGTGGGCCGCTTATGTAGCCGTCCGGCGGAGACCCGTCAACAGCTTTTTTTCACTTTCGCGCGGAAAGCGCTGCCGGACGCGAAATGGGCCGCGGGCGGCGCGTCAGGCCCTAGCCTCCCCCCGGAGGTTTCTATATAAGCAACCCCCGATCCGGTCGCCCCGCCTCGCGGGCTGGCGGCCCGGAGGGAAGAATTTGCGGGCCCAACGGCACGGGAGAAGGTCGATGTCCTATCGCTCTGAAGTGGTCACGGTGTTCGGCGGTTCGGGATTCGTCGGCCGCCACCTCATTCGCCGCCTCGCCAAGACCGGCGCCATCGTGCGCGTGGTGTCGCGCCATCCGAACCAGGCCAATTTCCTGAAGACCGCCGGCTCGGTCGGCCAGATCGTGCCGATGGCCGCCGACGTGAAGGACGACCAGTCCGTCGCGCGGGCCATCCAGGGCGCGGACACCGTCATCAACCTGATCGGCACGCTCTACGAGCGCGGGGCCTGGAACTTCCAGACCGTGCACGTCGACGCCCCGGCGCGCATCGCCCGCATCGCCAAGGCCAGCGGCGTGCGCCATCTCGTCCATGTCTCGGCCATCGGCGCCGACGCCAAGTCGGCCTCCGCCTACGCCAAGTCCAAGGCGGCGGGCGAGCAGGCGGTGATGCAGGCCTTCCCCGGCGCCGCCATCATCCGTCCCAGCATCGTCTTCGGGCCGGAGGACGGCTTCTTCAACAAGTTCGCCGCCATGGCGCAGGTCTCCCCGGCGCTGCCGCTGATCGGCGGGGCGACGAAGTTCCAGCCGGTCTATGTCGGCGATCTGGCCGACGCCATCGCCGCCGCCGCGACACTCGATTCGGCGGCCGGCCGGACCTTCGAGCTGGGCGGCCCGCGCGTCTACAGCTTCAAGGAGCTGATGCAGCTCATGCTGCGGGAGATCCGCCGCAAGCGCTTCCTCGTCCCGATTCCCTGGAACGTGGCGGAGACGCTGGGCGGCCTGCTGGAGAAGGCGCCGCCGATCATCGCCCCGCCGCTGACCCGCGATCAGGTGGAGATGCTGAAGACCGACAACGTCGCCGCCCCCGGCGCGCCGGGCTTCAAGGAGCTGGGCATCACCAACCTGTCGAGCTGCGAGGTCGTCCTGCCGACCTACCTGTCGCGCTTCATCGTCGGCGGCCGCTCCAACACGACGCCGCGCGACGCCGGCAACCATTCCGGCGCGCACTGACCCCGCAGGCCCCGCGCCATCGAAGCGAAAGCCCCGGCCCCGCCGGGGCTTTCGTCGTTTCGGGGGCCTGCCGCCCCGCAGGACGGCGCCGCGCAAGGGTGCCCTGCGGCGGGCGGCCTTGATTCCCGCGCGTCGCTGCCGCATCTGGCCCCTTCATCGGGACGACGGAGGGGGTGCGGGACGTCATGCAGGCCGCAACGCAGGATTTCACCATACGGGAATTCGCCGACCGCGCGCCGGGCGCCCGGCTGGCCTCCCTGACGGCCTTCTTCGTCAATGGCTCCGCCTTTGGCGTCTGGGCCACCCAGATCCCGGCGATCAAGGACCACCTGGACCTCAGCCCCGGCGTGCTCGGCGTCGCCCTGCTCTGCCTTGCCGCCGGGGCTCTGACCGCGATGGTCGGCACGGGCGCGCTGCTCGGCCGCGTCGGAAGCGCCCCGGTGATCCGGTTCACCGCCGTGGCCTTCGCCGCGATCCTGCCGCTGCCGGCGCTGATGCCGGATCTGCTGTCGCTGTGCGCGGTGCTGTTCCTGTTCGGGGCGGCGGGCGGCACCATGGACGTGGCGATGAACGCCCACGGCGCCCTGGTGGAGCGCCATCTCGGGCGGCCCATCATGTCGTCGCTGCACGGCATGTGGAGCCTGGGCGGCCTGTTCGGCGCCGGCGTGGGCGGCCTGCTGCTGCAAATCCTGCCGCCTTCGGTCCAGGCGTCCATCCTCGCGGCGGCGCTGTTGCTCCTGTTCTTTGCGCTGCACCGCCGCCTCCTGCCCGGAAGCGCCGACCGGCGGGCGGAGCCGGCGGGCCTCGCCCTGCCCGACCGCGGCACGCTGCTGCTGGGATCGCTGACCTTCCTCGCCTTCATGAGCGAGGGCGCGATCCTGGACTGGAGCGCCGTCTATCTGCGCGAGGATCTGGGGGGTGCGGCGTCCATCGCGGCGCTGGGCTTCGCCGTCTTTTCCGGCGCCATGGCGGTGGGCCGCTTCTGCGGCGACCGGCTGCGCCAGCGCTTCGGCGGGCCGGTTCTGGTCCGCGCCGGCGCCGTGCTGGCCTTCGCCGGCCTGGCGGTCGCGCTCACCGGCGGCGGGCCGGTGGTGGCGGTCGTCGGCTTCGGGTTGACCGGACTCGGCCTGTCGAACGTGGTGCCGGTGCTGTTCAGCGCCGCCGGCGCCAAGGCGGAGGAGGAAGCCGGCCAGGCCATCGCCGCGGTGGCGACCCTCGGCTACGCCGGCGTGCTGACCGGCCCGGCCCTTCTCGGCTTCGTGGCGGAGGCCAGCACGGTGGGCTTTTCCTTCGCCCTGGTCGCCGCGCTGGCGCTGGTCATCGCCGCGGCCTCCTCGCGCGCCGTCGCCCAACAGGGCTGAGGCGCGCGGGAAGCCCGCCGCTTACAGGTAAAGAAACGCCAGCATCCCCGACCCGATGGCGATGCGGTACCAGGCGAAGGGCGCGAAGCCGTAGCGCCCGACGAAGTCCACCAGCACCTTGACCACCAGCGCCGCCGCGATGAAGGCGGTGACGAAGCCGACGCCGATCAGCAGCGCGGAGTCGACGGTCATCAGGCTCCAGTTCTTGTAGAGGTCGTAGACCGTGGCGCCGGCCATGGTCGGGATCGCCAGGAAGAAGGAGAATTCCGCGGCGGTCCGCCGGTCCACCCCCATCAGCAGCGAGCCGAGGATCGTGGCGCCCGAGCGCGACACGCCGGGCACCAGCGCCAGGCACTGGCACAGGCCGATCTTCAGCGCGAGCGGCGCCGGGAAGCGCTCGATCTGGTGGTAGCGCGGGACCGGGACCAGCCGTTCCGCCATCAGGATCGCCACGCCGCCCAGGATCAGCGCGACGCTGACCACCGTCGGGTTGAACAGCACCGCCTTGATGACGCCGTGCAGCGCCGCTCCCAGCACCATCGCCGGCAGGAAGGCCAGGATCACCGCCATGGCGAAGTGGCGGGCGCCCGGATCGTCCTTCAATCCGGTGACCACCTTCCACAGCCGGGCGAAATAGACCGTGCAGATCGCCAGGATCGCACCGAGCTGGATCACCACCTCGAACACCTTGCCCGGCGGGCCTTCGAAGCCCAACAGGGTGTCGAAAATGATCAGGTGGCCGGTGGACGAGACCGGCAGGAATTCGGTCAGCCCTTCGATCAGGCCGAGCAGAGCGGCGTCCAGATATTGGTCGATCAACATGCGGCGCGGGGCCTCTGGCAGGATGGCGGTGGCAATGTCCGGCTTATAGCAGCGCAACATGGCGAAGGCGACGACCCATGGGGCGATACCCCGAATTGGGCGATAGTCCCGGATCGGACCTAATTTTCTTGCTTGTTTTTGGGGCACTCCCGCCGTCTACGGAGGCATCCGCGACATCGAGTCACGGTTTGGTCAGTCATGCTGTCCTAACGGTGAAAATATGCTCGCGCGGCGCCTTCTCTTGCGGTATATGACGTTCAGACCGCGTGACCGCGGGCTTTCGTTTTCACTGCGGCCACGCCCCTCGCCATGCCCCCACCGGCACGAAAAGGGTCGCCCGGCCGCCGGCGCCGTCCCCATGCACGGGACACGGGAAGAAGGAGCAGGCGTTATGGCGAACCAGAGGATGTTGGGCTTCGTGCACACCGCGCAGCGGATGCCCGACAAACGCCCGGCCGCGGAGCGCCGCCAGGATTTCGCCGAGATCTACGCCCGCTTCAGCGACGAGCGCGCCAACGAGCAGGCCAACCGCTGCTCGCAGTGCGGCGTTCCCTTCTGCCAAGTGCACTGCCCGGTCTCCAACAACATCCCCGACTGGCTGAAGCTGACCTCCGAAGGCCGGCTGGAGGAGGCCTATGAGGTCTCCCAGGCCACCAACAACTTCCCGGAGATCTGCGGCCGCATCTGCCCGCAGGACCGCCTGTGCGAAGGCAACTGCGTCATCGAGCAGTCCACCCACGGCGCCGTCACCATCGGGTCGGTGGAGAAGTACATCAACGACACCGCCTGGGATCAGGGCTGGGTGAAGCCGCGCAAGCCGTCGCGTGAGCTGGGCGTCTCGGTTGGCATCATCGGCGCCGGCCCCGCCGGCCTCGCCGCCGCCGAGGAGCTGCGCGCCAAGGGCTACGAGGTGCATGTCTACGACCGCTACGACCGCATGGGCGGCCTGCTGGTCTACGGCATCCCCGGCTTCAAGCTGGAGAAGTCGGTGGTCGAGCGCCGCGTGCAGCTGCTGGCCGACGCCGGGGTGGTCTACCACCCGAACTTCGAGGTGGGCCGCGACGCCTCCCTGCCGGAGCTGCGCCGCAAGCACGTCGCCGTGCTGGTCGCCACCGGCGTCTACAAGGCGCGCGACATCAAGGCGCCGGGCTCGGGCCTTGGCAACATCGTGGCGGCGCTGGACTACCTGACCACCTCCAACAAGGTCAGCCTGGGCGACAGCGTGGAGGCGTACGAGAACGGCTCCCTGAACGCCGCGGGCAAGCATGTGGTGGTGCTGGGCGGCGGCGACACCGCCATGGACTGCGTGCGCACGGCCATCCGCCAGGGCGCGGCGTCGGTCAAGTGTCTGTACCGCCGCGACCGCAAGAACATGCCGGGCTCGCAGCGCGAGGTCGCCCACGCCGAGGAAGAGGGCGTGGAGTTCATCTGGCAGGCCGCCCCGGAAGGCTTTGTTGGTGAAAATCGGGGGGGCGACTCGGTGGTGACCGGCGTGCGCGCCGTGCGCATCCATCTGGGCGTGGCCGACGCCACGGGCCGCCAGACCCCGCAGGTGATCGAGGGGTCGGAGTTCA
Organism: Azospirillum sp. TSH58; assembly: GCF_003119115.1. Classification (NCBI taxonomy): domain Bacteria; kingdom Pseudomonadati; phylum Pseudomonadota; class Alphaproteobacteria; order Rhodospirillales; family Azospirillaceae; genus Azospirillum; species Azospirillum sp. TSH58. Next base: position 995,553 of record NZ_CP022367.1, on the reverse strand, counting down.
CGGTCCAGGCCGATCTGGTCATCAAGGCGCTCGGCTTCGAGCCGGAGGACCTGCCCACCCTGTTCGGCGAGGCGGAGCTGAAGGTCACCCGCTGGGGCACGCTGCTGGTCGACCACCGCAGCAAGATGACCAACCTGGAGGGCGTGTTCGCCGCCGGCGACATCGTGCGCGGCGCCTCGCTGGTGGTGTGGGCCATCCGCGACGGCCGCGACGCGGCGGAGGGCATCCACGCCTACGCCAGGGCGAAGGCCGAGACGCCGGTCGCCGTCGCGGCTGAATAAGTCAAACCAATCCATAATTCCGCGGGTTCCAGGGGTCCATTTCGGCCCTTGGCGGGGGTGAAGGGGCGAAGTCCCCTTTCCGAACAGACTGATTGAAAGGGTCCACCGATGACCACCGAGTTGAACCAGGGTGAGCAGTTCGTCGCCGACTTCCGCGCCAACGCCGCGGCGCTGACCACTGCCAACGCCTACAACCCGGAGGATGAGCACGACGCCTGCGGCGTCGGCTTCATCGCCGCGATCGACGGCAAGCCCCGCCGCTCGGTGGTCGAGAAAGGCATCGAGGCGCTGAAGGCCGTCTGGCACCGCGGCGCCGTGGACGCCGACGGCAAGACGGGCGACGGCGCCGGCATCCACGTCGCCGTGCCGCAGAAGTTCTTCAAGGACCATGTGAAGGTCATCGGCCACCGCGCGCCGGACAACAAGCTGGCCGTCGGCCAGGTGTTCCTGCCGCGCATCAGCCTGGACGCGCAGGAAGCCTGCCGCTGCATCGTCGAGACCGAGATCCTGGCCTTCGGCTACTACATCTACGGCTGGCGTCAGGTGCCGATCAACGTCGACATCATCGGCGAGAAGGCCAACGCGACCCGTCCGGAGATCGAGCAGATCATCGTCGGCAACAACAAGGGCGTGTCCGACGAGCAGTTCGAGCTGGACCTCTACATCATCCGCCGCCGCATCGAGAAGGCGGTGAAGGGTGAGCAGATCAACGACTTCTACATCTGCTCGCTGTCGGCCCGCTCGATCATCTACAAGGGCATGTTCCTGGCGGAGCAGCTGACCACCTTCTACCCGGACCTGCTGGACGAGCGGTTCGAGTCCGACTTCGCCATCTACCACCAGCGCTATTCGACCAACACCTTCCCGACCTGGCCGCTGGCCCAGCCCTTCCGCATGCTCGCCCACAACGGCGAGATCAACACGGTCAAGGGCAACGTCAACTGGATGAAGGCGCACGAGACCCGGATGGAGCATCCGGCCTTCGGCACCCACATGCAGGATCTGAAGCCGGTGATCGGCGTCGGCCTGTCGGACTCCGGCTCGCTGGACACCGTGTTCGAGGTGATGGTCCGCGCCGGCCGCACGGCCCCGATGGTCAAGATGATGCTGGTGCCGCAGGCGCTGACCAGCTCGCAGACCACGCCGGACAACCACAAGGCGCTGATCCAGTACTGCAACTCCGTCATGGAGCCGTGGGACGGCCCGGCGGCGCTGGCCATGACCGACGGCCGCTGGGTCGTCGGCGGCATGGACCGCAACGGCCTGCGCCCGATGCGTTACACCATCACCACCGACGGCCTGATCATCGGCGGGTCCGAGACGGGCATGGTGAAGATCGACGAGGCCCAGGTGATCGAGAAGGGCCGCCTCGGCCCGGGCGAGATGATCGCCGTCGATCTCCAGGCCGGCAAGCTCTACCGCGACCGCGAGCTGAAGGACCATCTCGCCACGCTGAAGCCGTGGGACAAGTGGGTGCAGAACACCACCCACCTGGACGAGCTGGTCAAGACCGCCTCGCTGAAGGGCGAGCCGTCGGACATGGACAAGGCCGAGCTGCGCCGCCGCCAGCAGGCCTTCGGCCTGACCATGGAAGACATGGAGCTGATCCTGCACCCGATGGTGGAGGACGGGAAGGAGGCCATCGGCTCGATGGGCGACGACAGCCCCATCGCCGTGCTGTCCGACAAGTACCGCGGCCTGCACCACTTCTTCCGCCAGAACTTCTCGCAGGTCACGAACCCGCCCATCGACTCGCTCCGTGAGCGCCGGGTGATGAGCCTGAAGACGCGGCTCGGCAACCTCGGCAACATCCTGGACGAGGACGAGACGCAGACCCGCCTGCTGCAACTCGAGTCGCCGGTCCTGACGACCGCCGAGTTCCGCGCCATGCGCGACTACATGGGCGACACGGCGGCCGAGATCGACGCGACCTTCCCGGTCGACGGCGGTCCGGAGGCCCTGCGCGACGCGCTGCGCCGCATCCGCCAGGAGACGGAGGACGCCGTTCGCGGCGGCGCCACCCACGTCATCCTGACCGACGAGGCGATGGGCCCGGCGCGCGCCGCCATCCCGGCGATCCTCGCCACCGGTGCGGTGCACACGCACCTGATCCGCTCCAACCTGCGCACCTTCACCTCGCTGAACGTGCGCACGGCGGAGGGTCTGGACACCCACTACTTCGCCGTGCTGATCGGCGTCGGCGCCACCACGGTCAACGCCTATCTGGCGCAGGAAGCCATCGCCGAGCGCCACCGCCGCGGCCTGTTCGGTTCCATGCCGCTGGAAAAGGGCATGGCCAACTACAAGAAGGCCATCGACGACGGCCTGCTGAAGATCATGTCCAAGATGGGCATCTCGGTCATCAGCAGCTACCGCGGCGGCGGCAACTTCGAGGCCATCGGCCTGTCGCGCGCGCTGGTCGCCGAGCATTTCCCGGCGATGGTCAGCCGCATCTCCGGCATCGGCCTGAACGGCATCCAGAAGAAGGTGCTGGAGCAGCACGCCACCGCCTACAACGAGGAGGTCGTGGCCCTGCCGGTCGGCGGCTTCTACCGCTTCCGCAAGTCGGGCGACCGCCACGGCTGGGAAGGCGGCGTGATCCACACGCTGCAGCAGGCGGTGACCAACGACAGCTACACCACCTTCAAGAAGTACAGCGAGCAGGTGAACAAGCGCCCGCCGATGCAGCTCCGCGACCTGCTGGAGCTGCGCTCCACCAAGGCCCCGGTGCCGGTGGACGAGGTGGAGAGCATCACCGCGATCCGCAAGCGCTTCATCACGCCGGGCATGTCCATGGGCGCCCTGTCGCCCGAGGCGCACGGCACGCTGAACGTCGCCATGAACCGCATCGGCGCCAAGTCCGACAGCGGCGAGGGCGGCGAGGACCCGGCGCGCTTCCGCCCGGACAAGAACGGCGACAACTGGAACAGCGCCATCAAGCAGGTGGCCTCGGGCCGCTTCGGCGTCACCGCCGAGTATCTGAACCAGTGCCGCGAGCTGGAGATCAAGGTCGCCCAGGGCGCCAAGCCCGGCGAGGGCGGCCAGCTCCCCGGCTTCAAGGTGACCGAGATGATCGCGCGGCTGCGTCACTCGACGCCGGGCGTGATGCTCATCAGCCCGCCGCCGCACCACGACATCTATTCGATCGAGGATCTCGCCCAGCTCATCTATGACCTGAAGCAGATCAATCCGGATGCGAAAGTGACGGTGAAGCTGGTCAGCCGTTCCGGTATCGGAACGATTGCCGCGGGCGTGGCGAAGGCCAACGCCGACATCATCCTGATCTCCGGCAACAGCGGCGGCACGGGTGCCAGCCCGCAGACCTCGATCAAGTTCGCCGGCCTGCCCTGGGAGATGGGCCTGTCGGAGGTGCATCAGGTCCTGACGCTGAACCGCCTGCGCCACCGCGTGCGGCTGCGCACCGACGGCGGCCTGAAGACCGGCCGCGACATCGTGATCGCCGCCATGCTGGGTGCCGAGGAGTTCGGCATCGGCACGGCCAGCCTGATCGCCATGGGCTGCATCATGGTCCGCCAGTGCCACAGCAACACCTGCCCGGTCGGCGTCTGCGTGCAGGACGACAAGCTGCGCCAGAAGTTCGTCGGCACGCCGGAGAAGGTCGTCAACCTCTTCACCTTCCTGGCGGAAGAGGTGCGCGAGATCCTGGCCGGCCTGGGCTTCCGCTCGCTGAACGAGGTGATCGGCCGCACCGACCTGCTGCATCAGGTCAGCCGCGGCGCCGAGCATCTCGACGACCTCGACCTGAACCCGCTGCTGGCCCAGGTCGATCCCGGCGAGAACGCCCGCTACTGCACGCTGCAGGGCCGCAACGAGGTGCCGGACACGCTGGACGCCCGCATCGTCGCCGACGCCCGCCCGCTGTTCGAGGAGGGCGAGAAGATGCAGCTCGCCTACAACGCCCGCAACACGCAGCGCGCCATCGGCACGCGGCTGTCCTCGATGGTGACGCGCAAGTTCGGGATGTTCGGGCTGCAGCCCGGCCACATCACCATCCGCCTGCGCGGCACCGCCGGCCAGTCGCTGGGCGCCTTCGCGGTGCAGGGCATCAAGCTGGAGGTGATGGGCGACGCCAACGACTATGTCGGCAAGGGCCTGTCGGGCGGCACCATCGTCGTCCGTCCGACGACCTCCAGCCCGCTGGAGACCAACAGGAACACGATCATCGGCAACACGGTCCTCTACGGTGCGACGGCGGGCAAGCTGTTCGCCGCGGGCCAGGCCGGCGAGCGGTTCGCCGTCCGCAACTCCGGCGCCACCGTGGTGGTCGAGGGCTGCGGCTCCAACGGCTGCGAGTACATGACGGGCGGCACGGCGGTCATTCTCGGCCGCGTCGGCGACAACTTCGCCGCCGGCATGACGGGCGGCATGGCCTACGTCTACGACCTGGACGACAGCCTGCCGCTGTACATCAACGACGAGAGCGTGATTTTCCAGCGCATCGAGGTCGGCCATTACGAGAGCCAGCTCAAGCACCTGATCGAGGAGCATGTGGCGGAGACGCAGAGCCGCTTCGCCGCCGAAATCCTCAACGATTGGGCGCGTGAGGTGACCAAGTTCTGGCAAGTCGTCCCGAAGGAAATGCTGAACCGCCTGGAAGTGCCGGTCCATCTGCCGAAGGCCATCTCGGCGGAGTAAGACCCAAGCAATAAGTCTCAGGTCGATTGTGCATACGCGAACGGCGGTCCGGGGTAACCGGGCCGCCGTTTTTCACGCCGGCAACGGCACGGGCGTCCTTTTCAGAGCGCCGGTTCTTGGAATAATCTGGTGCGGCACGGGTTGTTAGGACCGCCTGGGGGCATCCGCAACCACACGGGAGGGCGTCATGCCGGCAGAGGACGGCTTGCGCATCAACATTCGCTTCGCCACGGCGGCCGACGGGCCGCGCTGCGCCGACATCTTCCTGCACGGGCGCCGCGCCGCCTTCTCCTGGCAGCCCGAGGACCGCTTCGGCCTGGACGACTATTACGACTGCGTGGACGGGGAAGAGGTGCTGGTGGCGGAAGCCGGCGGCGGCGTGGTCGGCTTCATCTCCGTCGATGTGGCGGACCGCTTCATCCACAACCTGTTCATCGCCCCGCTGTGGCGCGGGCGGGGCATCGGCAGCGCGCTGCTGCGCGAGGCGCTGACCCTGCTGCGCGGCTCCGCGGAACTCGCCTGCGCCTCGCGCAACGCGGCGGCCCGCGCCTTCTACGAGCACAACGGCTGGACCCCGGTCCCCGCCGCCGAAAGCGGAGGGGATGCCGACCCCCTGGTGGTCTACCGCAAATCCGCCCTTTGACACCCTCTCGGCACGGTTAATCCATAAGCCGAAGGAGCGGCGTCACAGGCCAAAGCGCAGACTGTTTTCCACGCTCCCCATACGCTACAGTCCGGCCCGGCATGCGGACACTCCATCACCACCCCCTCCATCCCTTGTCCCGCGTCGCGCGGGTGATGCTGGCCGAGAAGGGTCTCCCCTTCGAATCGGTCATCGAGAAGCCGTGGGAACGGCGCGAGGATTTCCTGATGCTCAACCCCGCCGGCGAGCCGCCGGTGCTGGTGGAGGAGGACGGAACCGTCGTGGCCGGCGGGCTGCCCGTTCTGGAGTATCTGGAGGAGGCCTATCCCGACGTGGCCCTGATGCCGCGGGAGGTGGCGGCCCGCGCCGAGGTGCGCCGGATCGTCGACTGGTTCACCCGGACCTTCGACCGCGAGGTGACCGAGAATCTGGTCGGCGAGAAGCTGATCAAGCGGCTGTCCGGCCAGGGCCATCCCTACGCCCCGGCGATCCGCGCCGGTCTGGCGAACATCCAGTACCACATGGAATACATCGCCTTCCTGTCGGAACGCCGCCCCTGGCTGGCCGGCTCCAACTTCACGGTGGCCGACATCGCGGCGGCGGCGGCGCTGTCCTGCGTCGATTACGTGGACAACGTCCCGTGGGACAAGGTGCCGGAGGCGAAGGACTGGTACGCCCGCATCAAGTCGCGCCCCAGCTTCCGCGGCCTGCTGTCCGACAGCATTCCCGGCTGCCCGCCACCCCGCCATTACGCCGACCTGGATTTCTGACTTTTCCCACGCTCTCTGCGGGAAAATCCATATCAGGGCTCTCGCGACTCGATCTGTCCGAGCGGGATAGGCCCCGCCAGAAGGTGGAACCCCATCCGTACCGGTCTGTTTCGCTTTGGTTGCAGAACGGTTGAGGAGGATGGGGGCATGGCCCAACACGACTACGTGCGTCACACGCTCGATTGCCTGGAGGAGGCGCAAGCGGCCCTGCGGCTTGCCCAACGCAAGGGCCAGATCGCGCCGGAGGACGAGGTCCAGCTGTCCCGCCGCCTCGAAGGAATCACCGAACGCATCGCCCAGGTTCAGGAGATGCATTGAACCGGACCCGGCGTAGCCTGCGGCGACTCCGTCGCCTCAGGCTACGCCCGCCATGCGCAGCGCCACGCCGGCCAGCGCGCAGGCGCCCAGGGTGGGCAGCATCCCCGCCTTGAAGCGGAACACCGCCAGCACCGCAGCGACGGTCAGCGCCAGGGCGGGCAGGTTGACACTGGCGAGAACGGGCAGGTCCAGCCTCATCCCGGCGACGGACACCGCTTCCAGGCGGGCGAACAGCGTGTGCAGGGCGAACCACAGCGCCAGATTCAGGATCACCCCGACCACCGCCGCGGTGATCGCCGACAGGGCGGCGCCGAGCATCCGGTTGCCGCGCAGCGCCTCGACATAGGGCGCGCCGAGGAAGATCCACAGGAAGCAGGGCACGAAGGTGACCCAGGTGGTCAGCAGCCCGCCCAGCACCCCGGCCAGCAGCGGCGGCAGCGCCCCCGGATCGCGCAGCGCGCCGAGGAACCCCACGAACTGCACCACCATGATCAGCGGCCCCGGCGTCGTCTCCGCCATGCCCAGCCCGTCCAGCATCTCGCCGGGATAGAGCCAGCCATAGGTCTCCACCGCCTGCTGCGCCACATAGGCCAGCACGGCGTAGGCGCCGCCGAAGGTCACCACCGCCATCTTGGAGAAGAAGACGGCGATGCCGGTGAAGGTGTTGTCCGGCCCCAGCGTCAGCAGCAGCGCCAGCACCGGCCCCAGCCACAGGGCGAGGCACACCGCCCCGACGCGCAGCGACCAGCCGGTCGAAGGGCGCGCGTGGTCCGGCGTCCCCTCCCCCAGCAGGCTGGTCCGGTTGGCGGACGGGCCCGGCCCGTGCGGCACCGGCCGGAAGGCGGAGACGCCCAGCCGCGCCCCGGCCAGCCCGATCAGGGCGGCGGTCAGGATGATCAGGGGGAACGGGACGTCGAAGGCGAAGATCGCCAGGAAGGCCGCCGCCGACAGGGCGACCATCGCCCCGTTCTTCAGCGTGCGCCGCCCGACGCGGACCACCGCCTCCAGCACGACGGCCAGCACCGCCGCCTTCAGCCCGAAGAACAGCCCCTGCACCGGCCCGGTGTTCCCCAGCGTCGCGTAAAGGAGGCTGAGCGCCATGATGGCCAGCGCGCCCGGCAGAATGAACAGGATACCGGCGATCAACCCGCCCACCGTCCGGTGCATCAGCCAGCCGATGTAGACGGCCAGCTGCTGCGCCTCCGGCCCCGGCAGCAGCATGCAGTAGTTCAGGGCGTGGAGGAACCGCTCCTCCCCGATCCACTTCTTCTCGTCCACCACGACGCGGTGCATCATGGCGATCTGGCCGGCCGGCCCGCCGAAGCTCAGCGCCGCGATCCGCGCCCAGACGCGCACCGCCTCCCACAGGCCCACCCCATGACCGGTGGCGTCCGCACCGGTTCCGTTGGCGCTGTCCACCGGGGTCATCCGTCGTCTCCTAGGACCGGCAATTGGGGCAGCATTCAGACCATAACGAACGGCCCGCCGCCAGCGGGGAGATGTGACAGGATTGTTGCGCGGGTCAGGGCGGTGGCGCCGCCGGCAGCACCAGCTCCACCCGCAGGCCGCCGAGCGGCGAATTGCCCAACCGCAGGTCGCCGCCGTAGAGCCGCGCCACGTCGCGCACGACGGCGAGGCCGAGGCCGCTGCCCGGCGTGCTCTCGTCCAGCCGCACGCCGGGGGCCAGCACGGCGTCCCGCCGGTCGGCGGGCAGGCCCGGCCCGTCGTCCTCCACCACCACCGCCAGCATGCCGCCCGCCTCCAGCCGCGACGCGACCTCCACCCGCGACCCTGCCCACTTGAAGGCGTTGTCCAGCAGGTTGCCCAGCATCTCGTCGAGATCCTCGCGCTCCCCGGCGAAGACATGCTCGCGGGGGACGCGGACGGTGACGGCCACCCGGCCTCCACCCTGAAGCTTCTCCATCACCCGCGCCAGCGCCGCGGCGCTGGCGGCCACCGGTGTGGCGACGCCGGGCAGGCCGCGGGCGGCGGCGGCGCGGGCGCGGGCCATGTGGTGGTCGATGTGGCGGCGCATCTCCGCCACCCGCCGGGCGATGGCCTCCCCCTCCGCCTCGTTCGCCAGCACGGCGAGGTTCGTCTTCAGCGCGTGGGCGAGGTTCCCGGCCTGGAGCCGAGCCCGCACCACCACCTCCTCCGAATGGTCCAGCAGGGCGTTCAGGTCGTCGAGCAGCGGCTGCACCTCGCGCGGGGAGTCGCCACCGAAGCGCTTCCTGCGCCCCGCCCGCACGGCGGCCAGCTCGGCGCGCAGCCGCACCAGCGGGCGCAGGCCCACCGACACCTGGACCACCGCCGCACCGATCAGCGCCAGCGCCAGCGCCCCCAGCGACAGCCACAGAACCCGGTTGAAGTCGGCCACCACCGCCCGCAGCTCCGCCTCGTCCTGCGCCACCGCCATGCGCAGCGGCGCGGTTCCGTTGGGGAAGGTCACGGCGCGCTCCAGCACCGACAGGTGGCGCCCGGCGGGGCCGACGACGCTGTGGCGGTGGATGTCGCCGTCCGCGACCTCGTCCGGCGGCAGGGCCAGCGCCTCGTCCCACAGGGAGCGGGAGCGCAGGAGCGGTGCATCCCCCGGCCCCACCTGCCAGTACAGCCCCGACAGCGGCCGGCGGAAGCGCGGGTCGCCGAGCGGCTGGCGCAGCACCGGCGCGCCGTCCGCCCCCAGCTCGGTCAGCGCGGCGAGCTGGTCGAGATGGTTGGTCAGCTCCGCCTCGAAACGGCGGGCCACATGGTCGCGGAACAGGCCGGACAGCACCAGCCCGGCCAGCGCCAGGGCCAGCGCGATCCACACCGCCGCCCCGGCCAGCAAGCGGAAGCGCAGCGATCCGGTCAGTCCTCCCCCGCCCCGGATGGTCCTGCCCCGGACGGCCCCGCTCACGGAGCCTCCAGCTTGTAGCCCAGCCCGCGCACGGTCTTGATGAGGTCGGCGCCGAGCTTGCGGCGCAGGCGGCCGACGAAGACCTCGATGGTGTTGGAATCGCGGTCGAAATCCTGGGCGTAGATGTGCTCGGTCAGCTCCGTGCGGGAGACGAGCTGGCCCTTGCGGTGCATCAGGTAATCGAGCACCCGGAACTCGTGCCCGGTCAGGTCCACCGGGCGCCCGTCCAGCGTGACCCGGCCCGAGCGGGTGTCCAGCACCACCCCGCCGCAGGCGATCTCCGCCGAGGCGTGCCCCTTGGAGCGGCGGATCAGCGCCCGGATGCGGGCCAGCAGCTCCTCCATGCTGAAGGGCTTGGCCAGATAGTCGTCGGCCCCGGCGTCGATGCCCTGGACCTTCTCCGTCCAGGCGCCGCGGGCGGTCAGGATGATGACCGGTGACGCGATCCCCTGCGCGCGCCAGGAGCGCAGCACCGTCAGCCCGTCCACCCGCGGCAGGCCGAGGTCGAGAACAATGGCGTCGTAGGGTTCGGTCTCGCCGAGGAACTGGCCGTCCTCCCCATCGGCGGCGCGGTCCACGGCGTAGCCCTCGCCCTCCAGCCGTTCGGCGAGCTGGCGGGCGAGCGCCGGATCATCCTCGACGACGAGCAGACGCATGGCGCTCACCTCTTCCCATGATGGCCGCCCTCGCCCTTCCCGTTGCGCCCCCGCACCCGCAGCAGGTCGCCGGTGGCGGCGTCGTACTTCAGCTTCAGGACGCGGCCTTCGGCGGTGATGGTCTTGATCTCATAGACGATCTGCCCGTCCTCATCCTCGAACTCGACATCCAGGATGTCACCGGGGAAATCGGCCTGCGCGCGGGCCACGATGGCCTCCAGCGGCAGCGCCCGGCCTGAACGGAACGCCTCCCGCGCCCGCTCATGGTCGCGGTCGTCGTCGGCCGCCGCCGGCAGAGTGACGCCAGGGAGGGCGGCGCCAAGGAAGGCCAGGGACAGCAGGACGGCGCGGGCGGCGTTCATGGTCGGAACCGGCAATCGGGGCACGGGAAGACAGGTCCAGTTAGCACAAAGCCGCCTGAACGGCACCTGAATGGACCGCAACCGGCGGCCATGGCCGGCGGGGTGCGACAAGGACGCGGGACAAAGCGTTGCCGCGACGGTTGTCTTCGGGAGCGATCAGAGAGGGAGGAGCATCATGGATCACGACACCTTCAACATGGGCATCCGGAAGTACCTGAAGGTCGTCGGCGTCACCTCACAGCGCGAGATCGAGCGCGCCGTGACCGAAGCGATCGAGGCCGGAAAGCTGAAGGGCAACGAGACGCTCCAGGCCCGCGTCGTGCTGACCATCGAGGGCATCGGGCTGGAGCATGAGATCAAGGGGGAGATCGCGTTGGAATAGGGGGGCGCCAACACAGGTTCCCCCACCCAACCCTCCCCCCGCTGGGCGGGGGAGGGCTCACAAAACCTCCCTCCCCCGCCCAGCGGGGGAGGGCCGGGGTGGGGGCAACGGCGCCCGCACTCACCCCATCACCAACCCGCCATCCACATACAGCACCTGCCCCGTCATGAAGCGGCTCCAGCCGGACGCCAGGAACAGCACCGGGCCGGTCACGTCCTCCGGCGTGGCGATGCGGCGCAGCGGGGTCTGGGCGACGATGGCGTCCTTCACGTCCTCCTTCGTCGCCCGGCTGGCGTCGGTGGGGTAGACCAGCCCCGGCGCCACGCAGTTGACGCGGATGCCCAGCGGCCCCAGCTCCGCCGCCAGATTGCGGCTGAATCCGACCAGCGCCGCCTTGGCCGTGGTGTAGTCGTGATAGGGCACGGTGGGACGGGCCACGAGGTCGGTCGCCATGTTCACGATGCTGCCGCCGGGCCGCCGCCGCATCACCGGAAGCACCGCCCGGCAGACGTTGTAGGTGCCGAGCAGCGCCCCATCCACCTGCCCTCGGTAATCCGCCCACTCGGTGTCCCAGAACAGCTTGCGCTTCTCCGGGTCGAAGGCGTAGGGGCGGAAGGCGTTGTTGACCACCACGTCGATCTTGCCGAACTCCTCCGCCGTGCGCTCCACCATGCGGTTCACCGCCTCGGCGTCGGTCACGTCGGCCTGGACCGCCCAGGCGTCGCCGCCGGCTTCCCGGCAGGCCGCCGCCACCGCCTCGGCGGCCTCGGCGTTTTGCAGGTAGTTGACGGCGACGGCCGCCCCCTCCGCCGCGAAGGCCCTGGCGATGGCGGCGCCGATGCCGCGGCTGGCGCCGGTGACGAGGACGGTCTTGTCGCGGAAATCCATGGTGGGCCAAGCCTTCCTTACTCGGGGATCAGGTCGGACCGGACCAGCTTGGACATGTCGAGGTCGGTCCCGATCAGGCCGAGTTGCTTGAAGGTGTCGGCCCCCTTCTGCATCAGGTCCGGATCGAAGTGGCCGAGTCCCTTGGCCTTGGTCGTCTCCGACACGCTGGAGGCGTTGCGCAGCTTGATGATGGCGAGGTTGGTGGCCTCGTCGCGGCCGTTGATGGCGCGGGTCACGGCGAGGCGGGCGGCCTCCTCCGGCTCGGCGATCATCCAGGCGGCGCTGTCGCGGTAGGCGGCGAGGAAGCGCTTCAGCACGTCCTTCTTCGTCCGGTAGGTCTCCTCCGTCACCACGAAGATGTCGGAGGGCAGGTTCAGCGTGTCCTTGACCTCGATGACGTTGATGTCCTTCAGCCCCTTCTGCATCCCGACATGGAGGCCGGTGTCGGTCGCCGCGGTGGCGTCCACCTGCCCCTGGATGACGGGGGCGAAGTTCAGCAGCCCGGTCACCTCCATGGTCACGTCGCTCTCGCTCAGCCCGACCTGATGCAGCAGCACCTGGAGGTTCTGGCGGGTGCCGCTGGACAGGCTGTAGACGCCGATGCGCTTGCCCTTGAGGTCCTCGGGCCTGGTGATGTTGCGCTCCTTCGGCGACACCACGTTGAAGACGTTCTGCGGGTAGATGTTGTAGATGGCGATCAGCTTCTCGCCCTTGTCGAGGGCGAGGTAGAAGGAGGCCGGGTCGGTGAAGGCCACGTCGGCCTGACCGGTCAGCATGTTCTGGATGGCCGAGCCGCCGCCGGTCCCCGGCACATAGCCGAGATCGATGCCCTTGGCCTTGAAGAAGCCCTTGTCCGGCTCGGCCAGCAGGTTGGTGATCTCGCTGATCGGCTGGCTCCAGCCCGCCACGGTCACCTTGTCGAGCGCCAGCGCGGGGGAAGACAGGAGCAGGGCGGAAACGGCGACGGCACCCAGGGTGCGCAGGAACCCGAACATCGTGTGATTATCCTTTCCACGGACGGCGCAGCAGCCACCGCTCAAGCCCGGCGGCGGCCTGATAAACGATCATGCCCAGCACCGTGATGACGATGAATAGGGCGAACATCATGGTCGAATCCATCATCCCCTGCGCCGCGATGATCGAGGCGCCCAGCCCCTGCCGGCCCCCGATGAACTCGCCGACGACGGCGCCGACCAGCGCCAGCACCACGGCGACGCGCAGGCCCGCCAGGATCACCGGCAGGCCGGAGGGGATCTTCAGGCGCAGCAGGGTTTGCAGGCGCGTCGCCCGCAGCATCCGGAACAGCTCCCGCTTGTTGGGATCGACCTGTTGAAGGCCGGTCATGGTGTTTTCCAGCAGCGGGAAGAAGCAGATCAGCGCCGTGATGACCACGGTGGAGGTCATGCCGAAGCCGAACCAGACGATGAACAGCGGCCCCAGCGCCAGCTTCGGCACCACCTGGCTGGCGAGGATGTAGGGGTAGAACAGGCGGCGCAGCACCGGCACCTCGGCCAGCAGCACCCCGGCGAGGAAGCCCACGGTGCAGCCGGCGGCGAGGCCCATCGCCATCTCCGCTGTGGTCACCCAGAGGTGCGGCAGCAGATAGCCGCCGGCCAGCCCGTCCCACAGCGTGCGCAGCACCGCCGAGGGCAGCGGCACGACCAGGGCCGACACCCCCGCCGCCCGGCAATAGACCTCCCACCCCGCCAGAAACAGGATAAGCAGCAGGGCGGAGGCGAGGCGGACCCTCACGACGCGCGCTCCAGCGCCACGCCGGGTTCCGCGCCGTCCATGGCGCGGCGAAGCTCCAGGCACAGGGCGTTGAAGCGCGGGCTGTAGCGGACGTCGCGCCCGCGCGGGCGGGCCAGCGGCACCGGCAGGGCGTGGCGCAACCGCCCGCCCTCCATCACCGCCACCCGGTCGGCCAGATAGACCGCCTCCGCGATGTCGTGGGTGACGAACAGCACGGTGGTGCGGTGCCGGGCGCAGAGCTTCAAGAGGTCGTTCTGCAGCTCCTCCCGCGTGATGGCGTCGAGCGCGGCGAAGGGCTCGTCGAGCAGGAGCAGCGGCGGCTCGGTGACCAGCGCGCGGGCCAGCGCGACGCGGCTCTGCTGCCCGCCCGACAACTGGCTGGGGTAGCGCCCCTCGAGTCCGGTCAGGCCGACGAGGTCCAGCAGCTCCTCCGCCTTGCGGCGGTCCGCCGGCTGCGGGCGGCGCGTCAGCGAGACGGGCAGCAGCAGGTTGTCGAGCACCGTCCGCCAGTCCAGCAGCGTCGGCGCCTGGAAGACGAAGCCGACCTGGGCGCCCGGCCCCCGCACCGGCTCCCCCTGGATGCGGACGGTTCCGGTCGAGGGGGCCAGCAGCCCGGCGACCAGCTTCAGCAGGGTCGTCTTGCCGCAGCCGCTGCGCCCGACCAGCGCATGGAACTCGCCCTCCCCGATGGTCCAGTCGATCCGGTCCAGGATGGTGCCGCCGCTCGGGACGCCGTAGCCGGCCTGTTCGATGCTGACGAAGCTCATGGCCGGCGCCTCAATCCGTGTAGGGGGCGAAAGCGTCCGCCGCCCGTTCCGCCGAGCCTTCGATCTCGGTCATGGTGACGAGGTCCAGAAGGTTGAACCGCCCGTCATGGTGCCAGCCCGCCTCCGGTGCGGTCATGCGCCCCAGCGCGCAGAGGCGCGTCACCCCGACCGCCCCCAGCGCCCCGGCCAGCGCGAACAGCTCCTCCGGCGGCGCGGCGATGCCCACGGTCTGAAGGAAGGCGCGGTAGGGCGCAAGCCCCGGCACCGCGTCGGCCAGCCGGTCCACCGCCACAACCGTCACCGTGCGGTTCAGCCCGCAAGGCGACAGCCCGTCCGCCGCGTCGGTGTAGGCGACCGCCCAGCTTCCCGCCGGATCGCCCAGCAGGGCGCGGCCGGGGTCGGCGAAGCCCTTCGTCTCCTCCGCGTTGCGCCAGGACGCGACGCTGCCCGCCTCGCCCATCGACAGGGCGCGGCGCGGGAACTTGCTGCCGATGGCGTCCAGCTCATGCGCCAGAAAGCCGGCGAATTCGCGCGGCGACACCCGACCGCCGCGCTCCACGAAGAAGGTCTGCGGCGAGTAGCAGCCCTGCTGGTCGTAGCGCGCCACGTCGTAGGCCGCCTGCCGGGCCACCGCCCCCGCCTTCCCGGCGTCCAGCGCGGAGCGGGCGACCATGCCGAAGCTGATCTTGTGACCGTAGGGCAGGAAGCGCGTGGTGACCGGCACCCGCGCCCGGATGGCCTCAAGCGCATCGTTGCCGCCATAGGCGACCACCGTGTCGGCGCGGCCCAGCCACGCCCGCTCCGCCGCCTCGTCGCCGCCCTTCCACCAGACGATGGCGATGCAGTCGGCCAGGTCCGGGTCGATCTCCGCCAGGATTTGCGCGAACCAGCCGGCGAACAGCGGCTCGGCGCTCGGCAGCTTGCCGACCGTTCCGGCCTTGACCAGCAGGCCGGAAATCAGGCTCCACAGCGGCAGGCCCGGCACGTTGCCCGCCCAGACATGCAGCAGAAGCTCCGGCCCGAAGGCGCGGGCGAAGCCGCCCTTGGGCATCGGCTGGAAATCGTCGAGCACCGCCGGATTGGCGAAGTCCTCCGCGACGAACTTCCGAAGCTCCGGCCCGCGGAAGGTCTTCAGATAGCCGGTCAGCCCCAGCCGGACCATCTCCGCGTCGTAGCCGGTGACCAGCGGCAGCAGCCGTTCCGCCTTTTGCCGCCACGGGTCGTCGCGGTCGAGCAGCCGGGCGACGGCGCGGTCGATGGCGGCGGCGATCTCGGCGACGGTGCGGCTTTTCAGACAGGCCCGCGCGTTGGTGCGCACCCGCGTTGCCAATTCGGCGACCTGTGCCTCTCTCAGCACCGGCACCGCGACGTCGAGCGTCTCGGCGCCGCGCCGGAAGGTCAGCGTCCGCCAGTCCACCGCGTCGGCGGACAACCCCGGCAGATGCCCGGCGCGCTCCATCAAGCCTACGGTCATGGGGCCCGCGCCGCTCTGAGGAAGTCCTCGACCGCCATGGAGCAGCCCTTGGCGTCCGCCCCGTCCGCCCGGCCCAGAAGCTGGAAGCCGCCGTCCACCTCAACCCCGGCGTCCTCGGTCAGGATGGCCGACGCGCAGTTGAAATGGGCCAGATCGTGATGGACCAGCACGCCGACGCTGCCGCGCGGCACCTCCTGCCCGGTCAGCGGGTTGATGACCCGGCTGCGGATCCAGTGCGGGCCGGACTTCACCGACGGGCAGGTCTCGTTGCCGTCGTCGTAGAACTGGGTGCTCAGCTCCGTCATGCCGTACATGTTGATGCACAGCCGGCGCGGCACGCCGAAAGTGGCGGACAGGCGGCCGTAGAACTCCTCCGCCGCCATCTCCCGCGACTGGCCCTTGAAGCCGCCGGTGTCGAGGATGCGGCTGCCCGCCGGCAGGGCGAAGCGCCGCCCCCGCTCGGCCAGCGCGTCCATCAGATGCACGACGCTGAAGCTCGCCCCCAGCAGGGCATAGGGTTCGCCGGTCGCCTCGGCGCGCGACAGCGCCTCGATCGCCCCGTCCACGTCCAGCCCGGCGTCGGAGACGAAATACCGGCTCTCCGCCGTCCCGAATTCGCTCCTGGCCAGCGCCAGATAATGGGCGAGCGAGGAGTTGGGCATCGCCTGTTCGGTCGGGAACAGGATGCCCATGCGCAGCCGTTCGACGTCCCCCATGAAACGGCGGCGGAAATTGACGGTCATGGAGCGGTCGTAGACCGCCAGCGTCGGGTGGTGGCTCTTGCCCCGCACGCCCTTGGTGGTGCCGCTGGTCATGAAGACGTGCGGGCATTCCTCCGGCGGCCGTCCGCTCAGCGTCAGGTCCTTGAAGGCGCTGATCGGCACGGCGGGCACGTCGCGCCAGCTCTTCACCGTGCGCAGGGTGCGCGCCCGCTGGGTGGCGAAGCGGCGGTAGGGGACGTTGGTCTCGAACTGGTGGGCGAAGACGGCCAGCGCCATGCGGTTGAACGCCTCCTCGTCCGCCTCTCCGGCGGCGATGAAGGCCAGCAGGTCTTCGACAAGTCGGGCTTCGGTCACGTCCGCACACACCTTTTGCAGCGCCAACAAACTGTTGCCGGAGCAAGCGGTGTCTGGATGGAATGGGGGTACGCCGTGCCGCCCTTCAGTCCCGTCCCTACGCCGGTATGACCCGGATCAGGTTCGATGGGTCACCGCGTTGTCCGGATGAAAGCGCCGGACCGGCGGAGTCTCAGCCTCCTAGCGAGGCCCCCCAGGGAACACTTCGCAAGCTAAGGGACCGGCCCCCGCCCGTCAAGGATGACCGGCGCGCCGCCCGTGGCACCCCCACAACCGCCGTGATAGGATCCGCGCCCGCGGGCGGCCGACGCCGGCGGCAGAACGGGGAACGGCATGGTGAGGATCGAGGACTGCACGCTGGTGTTCGCCGACACGGCGAACAACGCCCTGGTCGAACTGGCCATACGGGACAGCCTGTCCGCCTGCCGCTTCTCCAGGGTCCTGCTGCTCTCCGACCGCGACCCGAAGATTCCGGGCGTCGATTTCCACCGCATCGCCCCGATCCACAGCATCGACGACTATTCGGACACCATCAACGTCCGCCTGCGCCGGCTGGTGACGACCGGTCATGTCCTGATCGCGCAGTGGGACGGCTTCGTCGCCGACCCGCGGGCCTGGACGGAGGAGTTCCGCGCCTTCGACTACATCGGCGCCCGCTGGGGCTGGTACGACGACGGCATGACGGTGGGAAACGGCGGCTTCTCCCTGCGCTCCGCCGCCCTGCTCGACCGGCTGCGCGACCTGCCCTTCGAAGCCGGCATCCCCGAGGACCACGTCATCTGCCGGACCGAGCGCCCGGCGCTGGAGAAGGCCGGCATCCGCTTCGCCCCGGAGGCCGTGGCCGACCGCTTCGCCTTCGAACGGACACCGGTGACGGGACCGGCCTTCGGCTTCCACGGCCTGTTCAACTTCGGCAAGGTGCTGGGGGACCGCGCGCTGGAGGAACGGATCGAGGTGATGGACGGTCCGCTTCTCGACAAGCGCGAATACACCGACCTGATGACCGGCCTCGCGCTGTCCGGACGCAAGGCCCCCTTCGCCTCCATGGTCCGCAAGCTGGTGGCGCGGCGGGACGAGACGTTCCTGCGGTCCCAGATCACCGAATGGACCGGCGGCGCGGCGCGGGACTATGTGCTGGCTCTGGCCGATGCCGTGCAGACGACGGCGGCGCCGGGGTCGCGCTGGCCGGCGGTGGCCGCGCCGCAGCGCCGCCAGCCGAAGATCTACGACTGCTTCACCTTCCACAACGAACTCGACCTTCTGGAGCTTCGCTTCCGCGAGCTGTACGACACGGTGGACCAGTTCGTGATCGTCGAGGCCAAGCAGACCTTCGCCGGCGCGCCGAAGCCGCTGCATTTCATGGAGGAACGCAACCGCTTCCTGCCCTTCCTCGACAAGGTGAAGCTGGTCGTCGCCCCCGATTTCCCGGAAACCGACAATCCCTGGGTGCGCGAGCGGGCACAGCGGAACGCCATCGCGCTCGGGCTGGACAAGGTGGAGCCGGACGACATCGTCATCGTCTCCGACGTGGACGAGATCCTGCGCGCCCGCTCCGTCGCGTCGCTGCGCGACAGCACGGCGATGATCGCCGGGTTCCGCGTGCCGCTGTTCTACTTCAAGGTCAACTTCATGAACGTGGAGGGCGAGAACTTCTCGGTCTTTCCCGTCGCCGTCCGCGGGCTGATGGCCCGGATGACCACGCCGCAGCAGATCCGCGAAAGCCGCGGCACGCTGGACCGCTACACCCCCGAGACCCGGCCCGCCTATGTGGACATCCTGCCCCATGCGGGCTGGCATTTCTCCTACATCGGCGACGACGACGCCATCCGGCACAAGATCCAGAGCTTCTCGCACCAGGAACTGAACCGCGACGACATTCTCGACGGCATCGACGTGCCGCGCTTCCTGGCGGAAGGCAGCGACATCTTCAACCGCCCCGGCTACCGCTGGCAGGCCGTGGAGCTGAACGACTACTTCCCGCCGGCCCTGCTGGCCGAGCGCGAACGCTGGGCGGACTTCATCGCCGAGGAGGTCGGCGGCCGGGTCACCTGGAAATAGGCGGCGTTCCTTCCCCTCACACCTCCCGCCGCAGCAGCGAGAGGGCGGCCATCGCCATCACCTGCGCGGAATGCACCATGTCGTCGATCCCCACATACTCGTCCGGCTGGTGGGCGAGGTCGAGGATGCCGGGGCCATAGGCGATGCAGTCCTTCAGATGGCCGACCCGCGCGATGTGCTTCTGGTCGTAGGTGCCGGGGGACACCACCTGCGCCGCCGGGCGGCCCAGCACCGTCTCGATGGCCGCCCCCACCGCCCGCACCACCGGCGCGTCGGCGTCGGTCAGGGTGGGCAGGAAGGCCAGCACCTCGCGCAGCTCGTAATCGAAGCCGGGGCGCTCGCGGCGCAGATCCTCCAGGATGCCGACGATCTCCGCCCGCACCTCCTCCGGGTCCTCCTCGATCAGGTAGCGGCGGTCGATGACCATGCGGCAGCGGTCGGGCACCATCGGGCTGGGCAACCCGCCATGGTCCTCCGGCTGGCCGCCGTGGATGGCGTTGATGTTCAGGGTGGACTGCCGCGCGCCCTCCGGCACCACCGGCATGGCGGTGCGCTTGGCGGCCAGCCGGGGGATCAGCTCCGTCTCGATCCGGTGCAGCACGGCGCCCATGTGGCGCACCGCGCAGTTGCCGAGGAAGGGCATGGAGCCGTGGGCGACGCGGCCCTTCGTCTCGATCTCCGCCCACCAGACGCCGCGGTGGCCGATGCACACGCGGTCCACGTTCAGCGGTTCCGGAATGATGACGTGGTCGACCCGCGGGCGGGAGAAGTGGCCGAGCGTGGCGAGATGCCCGACCCCGCCGTAGCCGCCGGACTCCTCGTCCACCGTGCCGGAGATCTCCAGCGCGCCGGGGAAGGGGATGCCCGCCTCCAGGATTGCCTCGACGGCGATGATCGACGCGGCGATCCCGCCCTTCATGTCGCAGGCGCCGCGGCCATAGACGCGCCCGTCCTTCACCACCCCTTCGAAGGGATCGACCGTCCAGCCCTGGCCGGCGGGCACCACGTCGATGTGGCCGTTGAAATGCACGCAGGGGCCGGGCTCGCGCCCCTCGATGCGGGCGATCACGTTTGTGCGCGGGTAGCGGTCGCTGTCGCCCGGCGCGCCCTCCGCCCGCACATACTCCACGGCGAAGCCGCGCCCGGCCAGCCGCCGCCCGAGGAACTCCGCGCAGTCGGTGTAGACGTCGCCGGGCGGGTTCACGGTGGGGATGCGGATCAGGTCGCGGGTCAGCGCGACAAGCTCGTCGCGCCGCTCCGCGATGCGGCGGAACAGCGACTCCCGTTGGTCGAGCGGCATGCATCCCCCTGCGCACAATTGGTTGCGCGGAAGGATCGGTCATGCCGGCCCGCCTGTCGAGCGGTTCCGCACCTCACTCCGCCGCATGATGCCGCAGCCGACCGTCCTGATTGGCCTGGCCGTTGCGGAGCTGCTCCTCGTACCAGCGGCGGTGATGGTCCTTGGCCCAGTTCTCGTCCACCACGCCGCTGCCCATGGCGTCGAAGGCGCCCTCCATGCCGATGGTGCCGATGTAGATGTGCCCGATGATCAGCGCGATCATCAGCGCGGCCACCACCCCGTGCGCCACGTGCAGGATCTGCATACCGCCGATCCCGGTGACCGCGAAGGGCATCATCAGCAGGAAGCCGCTGAGCGACAGCGCGAAGCCGCCGAACACCACCGCCCAGAAGACGCCCTTCTGGCCGGCGTTGAAGCGCCCCGCCTCCGGATGCTCGCCGGATTTGCTCAGCACGCCGCCGAGCGTCTTCAGCCAGACGAGATCGGCCTTCTCCGGGATGTTGTCGCGCACCCACAGCACGAAGATCATCACCAGCCCGAGCACGAAGGGCACGCTGAAGAAATTGTGCATGTACTTGCTGGCCTCGGCCAGCATCGTGAAGTTCGGGTGGCCGATCAGCGGGATCAGCAGCAGGCGCCCGAAGGTCATGATCAGCCCGGTCACCGCCATCAGCAGGAAGCTGACCGCCGTCGTCCAGTGGGCGAAGCGGTCCACGCCGCTGAAGCGCGGCACCAGACGACCCGACCGGCCGCCCTGGATGCGGATGGAGCCGCGGATCAGGTAGAAGATCGCCAGCACCGCGATCGGCCCCAGGATCAGCGCGCCGGCGATGATCTTCAGCCAGACCATGCGGAACTCGCGCCACTCCCGCCCCTCCGGCTGGACCAGGACGCCCAGCTTCTCGTCGGGGATGCTGATCCGCCCGGTCAGCTTGCCGTCCGGCGTCTGGTAGAGCTGCACCTCGTCCTTCGAGGTCGGCGAGGTCGGCCCCGGCGTCTGGTAGAACTGCGCCTGCACCGCCGGGGCGGCGAGCAGCAGAACGAACAGGACCAGCAGGGGGCGCAGGAGCTTCGTCATGGTGCGTCCTTCCCTAGAGAATGTGCGCTTTGCGGGGTGCTTGATCGGGGGACGCTTGCCCCCACCCCGGCCCTCCCCCGCTTTGCAGGGGAGGGAGTTTCGTCCCCTCCCCTGCGGCAGCGGGGGAGGGTAAGGGTGGGGGCAAAACCCCGGAGAGACCCCCCACCCGCTCAGCTCCCGCCGGTGCCCTCGCGGCCCGGGCCGAAGGCGCGGCCCCGGTCCTCGCGGCCGTAGGCGGTGGTCCAGCCCCAGGCGCCGGAGCCGTAGCCGCGGCGCACCGTCCGCTCCTTGTAGATGTCGGCCAGAACCTCGCCGTCACCGGCCATCAGCGCGCGGGTGGAGCACATCTCCGCGCACAGCGGCAGCTTGCCCTCGGCCAGCCGGTTGGTGCCGTATTTCTGGTACTCCTCCATCGTGTTGTCCGCTTCCGGACCGCCGGTGCAGAAGGTGCATTTGTCCATCTTGCCGCGCCCGCCGAAGTTGGTCGCCTGCGGATACTGCGGCGCGCCGAAGGGGCAGGCGTAGAAGCAGTAGCCGCAGCCGATGCACAGGTCCTTCGAATGCAGCACCACCCCGTCCGCCGTCTGGTAGAAGCAGTCCACCGGGCAGACCGCGGCGCAGGGCGGGTCGTTGCAATGCATGCAGGCCATGGAGATGGAGCGCTCGCCCGGCACGCCGTCCTTCAGCGTGATGACCCGGCGGCGGTTGATGCCCCAGGGGATGTCGTGCTCGTTCTTGCAGGCGGTGACGCAGGCGTTGCATTCGATGCAGCGTTCCGCGTCGCACAGGAATTTCATGCGGGCCATGAATGTCTATCCTCCCTGGGGCGCGTCAGGCCGGTTCGACGCGGCACAGCGTCACCTTGGTTTCCTGCATGAAGGTCATGGGGTCGTAGCCGTAGGTCGTCACCCCGTTGGCCGGCTCGCCCAGGACGATGGGATCGGTGCCCGGCGGGTAATTCTCCCGCAGGCTGTTGCCCTGCCAGTAGCCGGAGAAGTGGAAGGGCATGAAGACCGTGCCGGCGCCGATGCGTTCGGTCACCAGGGCGCGCATCCGCGCCTTGGAGCTGTCCTCCGGCCCGTAGACCCAGACCATGCCGCCGTCGCGGATGCCCAGGCGCTCGGCGTCCTTGGGGTTGATCTCGACGAACATCGACTGCTGCAACTCGGCCAGCCAGGGGTTGGAGCGGGTCTCCTCGCCGCCGCCCTCATACTCGACCAGCCGTCCGGAGGTCAGGATGAAGGGGAAGCGCTGGCGGATGTCGCTGTCCGCCACCTTGAACTGGAGCGAGCGGGCGAGCTGCGGCAGGCGGTAGTCGCGCCGGTCCTCGATCGCCGGATACTCCTTCACCAGCTCCGGCCGCGGCGAATAGATCGGCTCGCGGTGCAGCGGCACCGGGTCCGGCAGGTTCCAGGCGACGGCGCGGGCCTTGCCGTTGCCGTGCGGCGAACAGCCGTGCTTCAGCGCGACGCGGATGATGCCCATGGACAGGTCGGTCTGCCAGCTCACCTCGTCCACCTTGTCGCCGCCGATGGCCTGGATGACGCGCATCTCCTCCGCCGTCAGGTCCTTGTCCCAGCCCAGCTTGCGCAGCATCGCCATGGTGAATTCGGGATAGCCGTCCTCGATCTCCGACCCCTTGGAGTAGGAGCCGTCGGCGAGCAGGCTGACGCCGTTGCGCTCCACCCCGAAGCGGGCGCGGAAGACGCCGCCGCCCTCCATCACATGCTTGGAGGTGTCGTAGAGGACGGCGCAGCCGGGATGGCGAAGCTCCGGATGGCCCCAGCAGGGCCAGGGCAGGCCGTAATACTCGCCCTTCAGCGGTCCGTCGTTGGCCTGCATGGTGATCTTGTCGAAATCGGCCTGATGCTTCATGTGCATCTTCAGCCGCTCCGGCGACTGGCCGGTGTAGCCGGTGGACAGGCAGCCGCGGTTGATCTCGCGCAGGATGTCCTCCGGCACCGGGCGGGTCTCCTCCACCGTGATGTGCTTGAACATCGCGTCGGCGAAGCCGAACTTGCGGGCCAGCAGATACATGATGGTGTAGTCGTCCTTGGACTCGAAGATCGGCTCCACGACCTTCTCGCCCCACTGCACCGACCGGTTGGAGCAGGTGCGCGAGCCGTCCGTCTCGAACTGGGTGCAGGCGGGCAGGATGTAGGTGCCGTTCTTGCGCTCCTTGAAGGCGGCGAAGGTGGTCGGGTGCGGGTCGGCGATGACGAGCAGGGACAGTCGCTCCAGCCCCTTCAGCATCTCCGGCATGCGGGTGACGGTGTTGCCGCCGTGGCCGAAGACGACCATCGCCTTCAGCGGCGACGGCTGCTCGATCTCCTCCGGCTTGTAGGTGACGCCGTCGAACCAGCGGGTGGTCGGGATGCCCTTGGCCTCCATCAGCTCCTTGGAGGAGAAGCGGGCCTTCATCCAGTCGTAATCGACGTCCCAGACGCGGCAGAAATGCTTCCACGCCCCCTCGGCCAGCCCGTAGTAGGAGGGCAGGGTGGAGACGTCGAGCCCGAAGTCGGTGGCGCCCTGCACGTTGCAGTGGCCGCGGTAGATGTTGGCCCCGCCGCCGGCCGTGCCGATGTTGCCCAGCGCCAGCTGCAGGATCGACAGGGCGCGGACGTTGGCGGTGCCGGTGGTCTTCTGGGTGATGCCCATGCACCAGATGACGGTGGACGGCCGGTTCTTCGCCAGCGCCTCCGCGACGCGGTAGAGCTGCTCGCCGGGAACGCCGCTGACCCGTTCCACCGTCGCGGGGTCCCACTTCTTCACCTCGGCGCGGATCTCGTCCATGCCGTAGACGCGCCGGCGGATGTAGTCCTTGTCCTCCCAGCCGTTCTCGAAGATGTGCCAGAGGATGCCCCAGGTGACCGGGATGTCGGTGCCGGGGCGGATGCGCACATAGTCGGTGGCGTGGGCGGCGGTGCGGGTGAAGCGCGGGTCGATGACGATGAAGGGGGCGCGGTTGTGCTCCTTCCCACGCAGCATGTGCGGCAGCGAGACGGGGTGGGCCTCCGCCGGGTTGCCGCCGATGATCAGCAGCGCCTTGGCGTTCTGGATGTCGTTGTAGCTGTTGGTCATGGCGCCGTAGCCCCAGGTGTTCGCCACCCCGGCGACCGTGGTGCTGTGGCAGATGCGCGCCTGATGATCGACGTTGTTGGTTCCCCAGAAGGCCGCCAGCTTGCGGAAGAGATAGGCGCCCTCGTTGGAGAATTTGGCCGAGCCCAGCCAGAAGGTGGCGTCCGGCCCGGACTGCTGGCGGATCTCCAGCAGCTTGTTGCCGATCTCCTCGATGGCCTGGTCCCAGGAGATGCGCTGCCACTGGCCGTCCACCAGCTTCATCGGGTACTTCACCCGCCGCTCGCCCTTGGTCAGCTCGCGCACCGAGGCGCCCTTGGCGCAGTGCGCGCCCTGGCTGATCGGGCTTTCCCAGCCCGGCTCCTGCCCGGTCCAGACGCCGTTCTGCACCTCCGCGATCACCGTGCAGCCGACGGAGCAGTGGGTGCAGACGTTCTTGCGGGTGACGACCTCGACGTTGGGCAGGGTCGGCCCGGCCTCGGCCTTCCGGATCATCGCGGCGGGCAGCGCGCCCAGCGCCGCCATGCCCCCGGCGGCGAGGCCGGAGGTTTTCAGGAAGCCGCGGCGGTCGACGGTTTCCCCCAGCCCGGCGGTGCCCGCCGACAATCCGTTCAGGCGGCGGGCGAGGGGGGCGCGGGTGGCGGCGGTTCCGGCGTTGCGCTTGACGAGCATGGGGCGGCCCTCTGGATCAAAGTCGCGGTCAGAGTCGGTTCAGCGCGTAGAAACGCTTCACATGGTCGGTTTCGCGGTAGCGGGACTTCACCTGCTCCTGCCGCGATTCCTCCGCTTCCGCCGGGGCGGCGCGCAGGGTGGCGGCCGCGGCGGCGGCCCCCGCCGCCCCCAGCCCGAGGCCCTTCAGCAGGCTGCGGCGTTCCAGTCCGGTCTTGCCGGCTTTCGGGTTGTCGTCACGGTGCATGGATCGTGCCCTCCCGCTGGTCGGCCCCGCGCGCCGCAGCCGGTGGGGCGTGCGCGATCATCGCGAAGGCGTTGGTCTCGATGTCCAGGAACAGCCGCCCGAAGGTGCCCAGGGGCCGGTAGAGATGCGCCGCCGACGCCTCCTCCAGGTCCTGGAAGAAGCGGCCTGCCCAGGAGGCGAGGTGGCGCTCGAAGAAGCGCTTCTGGCGCGGCAGGTCCGGCTCGCCGTCCGCCGTGCCGACGGTCCCGGCGGCCAGCGCGCCCATGATCTCGGCGATGGCGGCGATGTGGTCCTCCGGCTCGCTGACGCCGGGGGCGCGCTCGATGCCCAGCGCCTGCATGTCCTCGCGCAGGAGCGCCAGCGGCCGGTCGATCAGGAAGCCGGTGCGGTAGTAGGAGGCGAAGGGAACCAGCTCGCCCCGCGTCACGCCGATGAACAGCTCATGATACTCGCGCTCGGCCCGGTGTTCGCCGTCCGGATCGTCGGCGAGCGAACGGGCGCGTGCGGCGAGATCGCTGATGGCCCGGCCCAGCGGCGAGCCGTCCCCGGCCAGCGCCCCGATGGTGCCCAGCAAGTCGCGCGACGGCGGACGCGCCAACAGATGGGCCAGCAGGCCATACGCCTGCGCCCGCAGCCGGTCCGCGTCGTCGATGATGGCCGTTTCCGCCATGCCCTTGCCCCGCTTCGCCTTTTCCGTGGCCGGTTAAGGTCCGGCTCATCAGGCACAACAGCGGGAATGCACAAAGGTTGCGCAGTCTGGGACAGGCGATAGTCTTGCCTCCCTGCCTCCGTGCTGCCCCCACCCTAACCCTCCCCCGCTTTCGCAGGGGAGGGAACTGCCGCCGCACCGCGATCATCTCCCTCCCCCGCCCAGCGGGGGAGGGTTGGGGTGGGGGCAAGACTGTCGGTGGGGGCAAGACCCTCACTTTCCTCAGACTTAGTCGTGTCAGCGACCACCACCTCCTCCGGCTTCTCCTCCTCCGGCGGCTTCTCGTCGGTGGCGATGCGGTCCAACAGGTCGGCGATGCGGTCGGTGGCGAGCAGCTTGCCGTAGCCAGGGGCGTTGCAGTCCCAGTCATACTCGGCGAAGCCGCGGAAGCCTGCGATCACCGGGTCGCTGGTCCAGGCCTTGCGCAGGGCCAGCCGTTTCAGCTCCTGCGGGACGTTGCTGGCGAGGAAGCCGGTGTAGTCGCTGTCCGCACCCAGGCTCTCCACCGGCGGCAGGCTCTCCGGATCGAAGGGTTCCGGCAGCGGAGCGGCAACGGCCTGCCGCTCCTCCATCGCCATGTCCCGCTCCTCCTGTGGCTCGGGTGTCTCGACGGGCGCCGTGCGCGCCTCCTGCTTGCGGCGGGACCAGCGGGACAGGAAGCCTTCGGACCCGTCATCCAGGGCACGGTCATCCATGGCGGTGGTCCTTTCCGGGTTGGGACACCGGGGCGCGGCGGGCCAGCGCCTCCGGGTCGGCGCGGTCGCGCTGGCGCTTGTAGAAGGGACGCTCGGTGTGGTGGCGGGCCACGAAATCGCGCATCCATCCGGCCAGATCGGGCGGCAGGGGGATCGCCTCGATCAGGTCGTCGCCCGCGTCGGAATGGGCGTCGACCTCGCCGGGATCGACGGTGACGGCGAGCAGCCGCAGCCCCGGCTCCTCCGCGCAGCGGCGCAGGATGACGTAGAGCATCGGGCGGCCGCCCTTCAGATTCTCGACGTAATTCTCCGTCTCGCCGGGATGGAGCACGATCTCGGTGGCGCCCGCGTAATAGCCGGTGCGCTCCCCGTCCCGCGCCAGCACGGTCCAGGGCGCGCGGTCGGGCAGGGCCGGCAGGGCGCCGGTCACCCGCCAGCGCGCGTCCACCCACGGGTTGTCGATGCGCTGGCGCTCCACCGTGATGCCGACGCCGCGCCGCTCGGCCGCTCCGGTCATGGCCGTGTCTCCTCTGCCGTGGGAATCAGCCGCTGTTCCCAGACCCGCCGCACCGGCTCGAAGCCGGCGTCCATCCACCGGTCGATCCAGGTCAGGAAATGCCGTGTGAAGCTCTCCAGCACCGCCACGGCGTCGGTGTCGCCGAAGCCCTCCTCGCGCAGCGCCGTGCGGTCGGGGCGCCGTCCGGGGTCGGGATCGTCGGGATCGCCCAGGACCTCCAGCTCCGCGCCGACCACGGCCCAGGCGGGAAGCCCGTCCTCGGCGCCGGGACCGAGGGCGACGGTCACCCCGCCGGCCACCGCGCCGTTCAGCAGCAGGCGGCCCGCGCCGTCGAAGCGGATGCTCTGGTTCGGCGGCCCCAGCGCCTCCAGCGCGTCGGCCAGCGCGACCAGGGTCACGGCGGCGAGGCCGTCGCCCGCGTCCGGACGGTCGGGGACCAGCACCACCGCCACGTCCAGCCGGTCGCGCCGGCCGCTGTGGACGAGCGTGCCGGGCGCCGCCTCCTCCGCGGCGAAGCGGCAGGCGGTGGCGAAGGGGCCGTCCGCCTCGGCGGGCCAGGGGCGGAAGATGGGCGGCAGGGTCGGGGCGTCGGTCGGGTCCATGCCCCTGTTAACGCGCGAACGGGAGGGTTGGTGCCCACGCCTGTTGGTGGGGGGACGGCCTTGTCGCCCATTCATCCAAAAAGGAGTCCGCCGCCTTGCTCGCCGCTCTCATGTCCACCGGCCTCATTTCCTCCGGTCTGGTCGCCGGGCTGCTGATGACCGGCAACGTCATCGCCCAGGAAGCCACCAAGGAGTCGCTGTCCAACGACATCAAGGTGCAGCAAAGCCAGGAGCCGCCCCCCAACCAGCAGGGGGTCCAGGCGCCCAAGCCGTCGACCAGCGGCGAAACCCAGGGGGCTCAGTTGCAGCAGGCCCTGGCCGACGTTCGCCGGGCGCCGCCCGACCTGCAGGGCAACCCGGTGCCGCGCCCCAACCAGTGGGCCAGCGAACCCGACACGGGGCACGAGCCGACCCGCTCCGAAAACCCGTCCGACCTGAGCAGCCAGGAAGCCAAGTAAGGGGAACGACCGGGCGCCGGACCGACGATCGGCAGCACGCATTCTTTTCCGCTTGATATGCTCCAATCGAGTATTTATGGTTTTGCTCACCGCGAGCATTAAAGGAATGCGCCATGCGCGATACCACCGGCCTTGCCTACACGCCCGACATCGCCGCGGCGACGCAGCCGATCTACGAGCGCGTGAAGCGCGTGATCCCCGCCGTCGAATGGCCGTTCCACGCCCCGCTGGTCCACGAGATCAACCGCCTGAAGCGGGAGCGCAACGCGGTGATCCTCGCCCACAACTACCAGACGCCGGAGATCTTCCACGGCGTGGCCGACATCGTCGGCGACAGCCTCGCCCTCGCCGCCCGGGCGACCGAGACCGACGCCGACGTCATCGTGCTGGCCGGCGTGCATTTCATGGCGGAGACGGCGAAGCTGCTGAACCCGGCCAAGACGGTGCTGATCCCCGACACCGGGGCGGGCTGCTCGCTGGCCGAATCGATCACCGCCGCCGACGTGCGGCTGCTGCGCGAGCGCTATCCGGGCGTGCCGGTGGTCGCCTACGTCAACACCTCGGCCGACGTGAAGGCGGAGGTGGACATCTGCTGCACCTCCGGCAACGCGGTGGAGGTGGTGGAGTCGCTGGGCGCGCCGCGCGTCATCATGCTGCCCGACGAGTATCTGGCGAAATACGTCGCCACCCAGACGAGCGTCGAGATCATCGCCTGGAAGGGCCATTGCGAGGTGCACGAGCGCTTCACCGGCGACGAGATCCGCGAGTTCCGCAACCGCTTCGACGAGCTGATCGTCATCGCCCATCCGGAATGCCCGCCCGACGTTCTGGAGGCCGCCGATTTCGTGGGCTCCACCGCGCGCATGGTCGATTTCGTGGCGGACCGCCGCCCGCCGCGGGTGCTGATGGTCACCGAGTGCTCGATGAGCGACAACGTGGCCGCGGCCTCGCCGGAGACGGAGTTCGTGCGGCCCTGCAACCTGTGCCCGCACATGAAGAAGATCACGCTGGCGAACATCCTGGACAGCCTGCGCACGCTGGAACCGCGGGTGACCATCGCGCCGGAGGTGGCCGACCGCGCCCGCCGTTCGGTGGAGCGGATGCTGGCCGTCAAGCCCCGCTGAGTGTGTCCCCTCTCCCCTCTGCTCACGCGCAAACGAAATTTGCGCTGACGCGACAGGCGGACCTTTGGTCCGCCGAAAGCGGGGAGAGGGTTGGGGTGAGGGGGTTGCGCTTGTGCCGCCCCCTCCGCCACGCGCACCCCCCTCACCGGCCCTTTGGGCCACCCTCTCCCCAGGGGGAGAGGGTTGGAACGATCCTCTCTCCGGGAGGCCTCTCATGCCCACCCCCTACACGGTCCGCGATTCGGAGGTGGTCGTCATCGGCTCCGGCATGGCCGGGCTGACCGCCGCCCTGCATCTGGCGCCCCGCGCCGTCACGCTGCTGACCAAGACGCCGGATCTGCCGGGCGGCTCCAGCAACCACGCCCAGGGCGGAATCGCCGCCGCCATCGGCCCCGGCGACGGGCCGGAGGCGCACGCCGCCGACACGGTGGCCGCCGGCGCCGGCTTCGTGGACGCCGACCGCGCCCTGCTGCTGACCCGCGAGGGGGCGGAGCGGGTGCGGGCGCTGCTCCTCGCCGGGTTGCCCTTCGACCGCGATGCCGACGGCGCCCCCCTGCTGGGGCGGGAGGCGGCGCACGGGGCGGCGCGCATCGTCCATGCCGGCGGCGACGCCACCGGGGCGACCCTGGTCGCCGCGCTGGCGGAACGGGTGCGCGCCACCCCGTCGATCCGCGTGGAGAGCGACGCCTTCGCCGTCGATCTGGCGGTGCGCAACGGGCGGGTCTGCGGCGTGCTGGCCTGCCATCCTGACGGCTGGGTGTTCCACCGCGCGCCGCGCGTGGTGCTGGCGACCGGCGGGGTCGGCGGGGCCTACGCCCGCACCACCAACCCGCCGGAGGCGACCGGCGACGGGCTGGCGCTGGCCGCGCGGGCCGGGGCGCTGCTCGCCGACGTCGAGTTCGTGCAGTTCCACCCCACGGCGCTCGCCGTGGACGCCGACCCCGCCCCCCTGCTGACCGAGGCGCTGCGCGGCGCCGGTGCCGTGCTGCTCGACCGGCGCGGGGTCCGTTTCATGGCCGCGGAGCACCCGCTGGCGGAGCTGGCCCCGCGCGACGTGGTGGCCCGCGCCATCGGCGCCCGCGTCGCGGCGGGGGAGCCGGTGTTGCTGGACCTGCGCCCGGCGCTGGCCGCCAAACCGGACGGCTTTCCCACCGTGCTGGCGCTGTGCGCCGCCCATGGGCTGGACCCGTGGCGGGAACCGGTGCCGGTCGCCCCGGCGGCGCACTACCACATGGGCGGGGTGGTCACCGATCCCGCCGGGCGGACCAGCCTGGACGGGCTGTGGGCCTGCGGCGAGGTCGCCTGCACCGGCGTCCACGGCGCCAACCGTCTGGCCAGCAATTCGCTGCTGGAGGCGCTGGTGTTCGGCGCGCGGGTGGCCCGCGACGTCGCCGGGCGGGAGTTGCCCCCCCTGCCGCCCTTCGCCCTGCCCGAAGCCCCGGCGGTGGCCGGGGAGGTCGGGGCCGGCCTGCTCGACGCCATGACGGACGAATCCCGCCGCACGCTCTACCAGGGCGCCGGGCTGGTGCGCGACGGGGTAGGCCTGCTGGCCGCCCGGCGCAAGCTGGACCGGCTCGCCGCGGCGCTCGACGCGCTGGGCGACCACGGCCCGGCGGATCACACCGCCGTCCGCCGCTGGGGCGAGGCGCGCAACCGGCTGCTGACCGGGCGGCTGATCGTCCACGCAGCGCTCGCCCGGACCGAAAGCCGCGGGGCGCATTTCCGCACCGACTTCCCCCAGGAAGACCCGGCGGCGCAGCGCCACCGCTTCACCCTCACCGACCTGACCGGGGCCGCCAGCCCCCTTTCCGGAGACGCCGCATGCTCCATCCTCTGACCTTCGAACCGATCGTCCGCGCCGCCCTGGCGGAGGATCTCGGTCGGGCCGGCGACATCACGACCGACAGCATCGTCCCGGCGGACGCCGTGGCGACGGCGCGGCTGGCCGCGCGCAAGGACGGGCGCGTCGCCGGTCTGGAGGTCGCCCTGTCCGCCTTCCGCATCCTCGACCCGGCGGCGGAGCTGCGGGTGGAGCATGGCGACGGCCGCGACGTGGCCCCCGGCGCCACCATCGCCACCGTGACCGGCCGCGCCCGCGCCCTGCTGACGGCGGAGCGCACGGCGCTGAACATCCTGGGCCGCCTGTCCGGCATCGCCACCGCCACCCGCGCGCTGGTCCGTGAGGTCGAGGGGACCCGCGCCCGCATCGTCTGCACCCGCAAGACCACCCCCGGCCTGCGCGTGCTGGAGAAGCACGCGGTGCGGCTGGGCGGCGGCTTCAACCACCGCTTCGGGCTCGACGACGCGGTTCTGGTCAAGGACAACCACATCGCCGTGGCCGGCGGCATCCGCCCGGCGGTGGAGCGCGTCCGCGCCGCCATCGGCCACATGGTGAAGGTGGAGGTCGAGGTCGACACGCTGGATCAGCTGGAGGAGCTGCTGACCCTGCCGGTGGACGTGGTGCTGCTCGACAACATGGACCCGCAGACGCTGCGCCGCGCCGTCGCCATGGTCGATGGGCGCATGGTGACGGAGGCGTCCGGCAACGTCACCCTGTCCACCGTGCGGGCCATCGCGGAGGCGGGCGTCGACATGATCTCGGTCGGCTGGCTGACCCACAGCGCGCCGAACCTGGACATCGGGCTGGACATGTAGGATGGCCCACCGCCCGCCCTGTCGTTGCGGCGGCGGGCGGTGTAAGGTCGCGCCGGTGGCAACAACGGCTGGCCGGGAACGCGCAGGATGCCCGAACTGAAGCTCAACCTCGGCTGCGGCGACACGCGGCTTCCCGGCTATCTGAATGTGGACAAGTACGGGACCTTCGGACCGGATGTGCTGGCGGATCTGGAGGCCGTGCCCTGGCCGTTCGAGGAGAACAGCGTCGCCGACATCCAGCTCATCCACGCGCTGGAGCATATGGGCCAGACGACCGAGCAGTTCCTGACCATCATGAAGGAGATGCACCGCGTCTGCCGGCACGGCGCGCGCATCACCATCAAAGTGCCGCACCCGCGCAGCGACGGCTTCCTCGGCGACCCGACCCATGTCCGCCCGATCACGCCCAACGTGCTGAGCCTGTTCTCGATGGAAGAGAACCGGAAATTCATCGAGCGCGGCTGGCCGAACACCCGGCTGGCCATGCATCTGAACGTGGACTTCCGCATCCTGTCCGTCGGCTACAAGCTGATGCCGCGCTGGCAGCAACGGCTGAAGGCGGGGCAGGTCACGAACCAGGACGTGGCCGAGGCCATCGAGAGCCAGAACAACGTGGTCGACGAGATCACCATCCTGCTGGAGGCGGTGAAGGACGCCGCCTGACCCGGCCGGGGCGTCCACACCGTCCTCGCTCCTCCTACCGAATGGGATCGGGCCGGGAAACCGCGGTCGTCATTCCGCCGGGTGTCCCATGAAGTTCCGGTACTGCACCGTGTTGTCCTCGCTCAGCCGGACCGAGGGGGCGGCGAAGGTCTGATCGGCGGTGCGGCCCAGCGTTCCTTCCAGGATCACGCTGGCGCCAATGGCGAGGACGACGGCGGCGGCCAGGGCCATTCCGAACGCTTTCATGAGGCTTCCCTCCTGCTGTGGACCGGAGCGGACGATGGGGCGGCCGGTGCGGCGGCGCCGATCCCGGAAATCCCGCGCGCGCCTTCCGCCACGGCGCCTTCGGCCTTGGCGATGCGGGTGTAGAGCGCCAGCGCCTGCGCCACCACCTGATCCATGTTGTAGTAGCGGTAGGTCGCCAGCCGCCCGACGAAATGGACATTCGGCGTGGCGTCGGCCAGCTCCTGGTACTTGCGGTAGAGGGCAGCGTTCTCCGCGCGGGGGATCGGGTAGTAGGGGTCGCCCTCCGCCGACGGGTATTCGTAGGTCAGGCTGGTGCGCGGGTTGGTCTGGCCGGTCAGGTGCTTGTATTCGGTGATGCGGGTGTGCGGCACCTCCTCGCCGGGGTAGTTCACCACGGCGACGGGCTGGAACCACTCCCGATCCACCGTCTCGTGGCGGAAGGTCAGGGAGCGGTAGGGCAGCTTGCCGAAGCGGTGCCCGAAATATTCGTCCACCGGGCCGGTGAAGATCAGGTTGCGGTAGCGCGCGTCGCGCACCACGTCGCGGAAATCGACGCCCAGGCGGATGGTGATGTTCGGGTGGTCGAGCATGTTCTCGAACATCCGCGTGTAGCCGTGCAGCGGCATGTTCTGGAAGCTGTCGCCGAAATAGCGGTCGTCGTCGTTGGTCCGCGTCGGCACGCGGGCGGTGACCGCCTTGTCGAGCTGAGACGGGTCGAGGCCCCATTGCTTGCGCGTGTAGCCGCGGAAGAACTTTTCGTACAGCTCCCGCCCGACCGCGCCGACCACCACATCCTCCGAGGTGCGGATATCGGCGACCGGCTCCGCCCGGTTTTTCAGGAAGTCCGCGACGCCGGCCTCGTCGAGGTCGAGCCCGTAGAGGCGGTTGACCGTGGTCCGGTTGATCGGGATGGGAACCAGTTGCCCGTCGACATGGGCGAGCACCCGGTGCTCGTAGGGGCGCCATTGGGTGAAGCGGGACAGATAGTCCGCCACCGGCTGCGAATTGGTGTGGAAGATGTGCGGGCCGTAGCGATGGATCAGCACGCCCGCGTCGTCGTGATGGTCGTAGGCGTTGCCGCCGATGTGCGGGCGCCGGTCGATCAGCAGCACGCGCTTGCCCAGCCCCGCCGCCAGCCGTTCCGCCAGCACGCTGCCGGCGAACCCCGCCCCGACGATCAGATAGTCGAAAGCCGCCGGCCCGTCCGTCCGCCCCACATAAGCCGGAGCGGCACCATCGAAATCACGCATAAGCTCTGCCTTCCTCGTCCTGCCAAAAGGCGGACGAGCGGGGCAAGCCGTCCGGCGCCCCACCCGTCCGCACATCCTGCGAACGGTGGAAGCCGCCGGTGGTTCCGGAGGAAGACTGTCGAGAAGGAGGTACCGATGCAGGGTACCTCCCGCGGCATCACCCCCCGAAAACGGTGTTCAGCTGCGCGCCGACGCGGACGAAGGTGGTCCGCTTCGACACCTCCTTCAGCTTGGTGGCGCCGATGTAGGTCATCATGCTGCGCACGCCGCCCATGATCTCCTGCATCGTGCCGTCGATCGGTCCACGGTAGGGGACCTCCACGGTCTTGCCCTCCGACGCGCGGTAGGAGGCGACGCCGCCCGCGTACTTGTGCATCGCCGTGTCGGACGACATGCCGTAGAAGGTCATCGCCACCGGCACCTTCTGCCCGCCACGCTCCTCGTAGCGGATATCGCCCTCGCACTCATCGTGGCCGGCCAGCATGCCGCCGAGCATCACGAAGTCCGAACCGGCACCGTAGGCCTTGGAGATGTCGCCCGGCACCGTGCAGCCGCCGTCGCCGCAGACCTGCCCCTTCAGCCCGTGGGCGGCGTCGGCGCATTCGATGATGGCGGAGAGCTGCGGGTAGCCGACGCCGGTCATCTTGCGGGTGGTGCAGACCGACCCCGGCCCGATGCCGACCTTGATGATGTCGGCCCCGGCGAGCACCAGCGCCTCGGTCATGTCGCCGGTCACCACGTTGCCGGCCATGATGACCATGTCCGGGTTCTCCGTCCGCAACCGGCTGATGACGCGCACGAAGCGCTCCGTGTAGCCGTTGGCGACGTCCAGGCAGAGCTTGCCCACCGGGGCCTTGGCCTTCACCGCCTGGAACTTGTCGTAGTCGGCCTCCGTCGTGCCCAGCGAGTAGAAGACGTTGGCCGTGTCCTCGTCGCGGAAGAAGGGGATCAGGGCTTCCGCCGGGTAGTGCTTGTGCAGCGCGGTCATGGCGCCGAAGCGCGACAGGGCGCGGGCGACGGCCATCGTGCCGACCACGTCCATGTTGGCCGCGATCAGCGGGAAGCCCGTCCATTCCAGCCCGCTGTGGACGAAGCGGAAGGTCCGCTCGATGTCCACGTCGTTGCGGCTTTCCAGGGTGCTGCGCTTCGGGCGGATCAGCACGTCCTTGAAGTCCAGCTTCAGATCGTTCTCGATGATCACCGGCGGGTCGTCCTTGTCGTTGTGGGGCGGGCCGTTGCCCCCTCCCCGGCCCTCCCCCGCTGCGCAGGGGAGGGAAAATCAAGTCCCCTCCCCTGCTTCAGCGGGGGAGGGTTAGGGTGGGGGCACGGTCAGCGCCAATGCAGCCTCACCCCTCGCCCAGCACCTCCAACAGCGACAGCGCCACAACCTCCGTCGCCTTGAACAGGTCGGACAGCGGCAGGCGCTCGTCGGCGCGGTGGGCGTTGGCCTCCTCGATGGTGTGGGGGCCGGCGCCGAACAGGGCGATGGGCACGCCCGCGTCGGAGTAATGGCGCGCGTCGGTGTAGAGCGGCACGCCCTTGGTCTCCACCGGCTCGCCCATCACGCGGCTGGCCTGGGCGCAGAGGACGGCGGCCAGCCGGTCGGTGCCGGGCAGCGGGGTCAGCGGGCGGGCCAACAGGATGCGGCGGACCTCGACGCGGGCCTTGGGGAAAGCCTTGGCCGCCTCGGCGATGACGGCGCGCAACGCCTCCTCCACCGCTTCCGGCGTCTCCTCCGGGATCATGCGGCGGTCGAGGCGCAGGGTCACGCGGTCGGGGACGACGTTGGTGTTGATGCCGCCCTTGATCAGCCCAACCGTCAGTTGCGGCGAGCCGATGCCGCCCACCGCCGACACGGTGCCGGCGTAACCCTTGCGGTGCTCATAGAGCGCGCCGAGGATCGCGGTCGTCGCCTCCAGCGCGTCGATGCCGGTCATCGGCAGGGCGGCGTGGGCGGACTTGCCGGTGACCTCGACCTCCAGATGCAGGCAGCCGTTGTGCGCGGTGACGACGCCGTAGCTGAAGCCCGCGGCGATGGCGAAGTCCGGCTTGGTCAGCCCCTCGTCAAGCAGCCATTTCGGCCCGATCTCGCCGCCGGCCTCCTCGTCATAGGTCAGGTGCAGCTCCACCGTGCCGCGGTCCAGCCCGGCCTTCTCAAGCGCCAGCAGCGCGTAGGTGTAGGTGACGAAGTCGGACTTCGAGACCGCGACGCCGCGCCCGTACATCCAGCCGTCCACCACCTCCGCCCCGTAGGGGTCGCGGGTCCAGCCCTCGCCCGGCGGCACCACGTCGCCGTGGGCGTTCAGCGCCACGGTCGGCCCGTCGCCGAAGCGGCGGCGCACGATCAGGTTGGTGGCGGAGATCATGCCGTTGGCCCGCACCAGCTCCGCCGGGACCGGGTGGCGCTCCACCGTCAGGCCCATGGCCTCCAGCAGTTCGGCGGCGCGCTCGGCGTGGGGAGCGCAGTCGCCGGCCGGGTTGTCGGAGGGCACCTTGACCAGTTCGGCCAGGAAGCGGACCTGCTCGTCGCGGGTCTGCTCCAGGAACGCGCGGACGGCCTGTTGGGCGGTGTTGGTCATGGTGTCGGGGGCTCGTGCTCGAAGTGGCGGATGATGTCGAGGAGGATCCGCACCGACAGGTCGGCGTCCTCCGCGGTGATGGATTCGGCGGGGTTGTGGCTGATGCCGCCCTTGCAGCGGACGAACAGCATGCCCATCGGCAGCACGCCGGCGAAGGCCATGGCGTCGTGCCCGGCGCCGCTGGGCAGCGACAAGGGGCGGACGCCGGCGCGGGTTACCGCCGCTTCGATCTGCCGCCGGATGCCGGGGGAGCAGGGGGCCGCCGCCGCGTCGTGGGTGGTCTCCACCGTCAACTCCACGCCACGGCGGGCGGCGATGCCTTCGAAGTCGGCGAGGATGGCGGCGCAGGCCTCCCGCCGCACGGCGTCCTCCGGCGCGCGGACGTCGAGGGTGAAGACGACCTCGCCGGGGATGACGTTGACCGCCCCCGGCTTCGCCTCGATCCGGCCCACCGTCGCCACCAATCCGGCTTCGGGGGCCCCGGCGTCGGAGGCCGCGGCCACCCGCTCCGCCGCCAGCGTCATCTCGGCGGCGGCGGCCAGCGCGTCGCGGCGCAGCGCCATGGGCACCGTGCCGGCGTGGCCGGCCATGCCGCGCAGCCGGACGGCGAAGCGCGTGGCGCCGTTGATCGCGGTGACGATGCCGACCGGCAACCCTTCCGCCTCCAGCACCGGCCCCTGTTCGATGTGGACCTCCAGGAAGGCCAGCGCCTCCCCCGGCTTGCGGGCCGCCGCGGCGACGGTCTCGGGATCGCCGCCGAAGGCGCGCAGCGCGTCGGCCATGCGCACGCCGTCGCGGTCGCGCGTCTCCAGAGCCGCCGGGTCGAAGCGCCCCGCGACGGCCCGGCTGCCGGTCAGTGTCACGGGGAAGCGCACCCCCTCCTCGTCGCCGAAGCCCAGCACCTCGATGGCGAAGGGCAGGCGCTCGCCGCGCCGGTCCAGCTCCGCCACCGCGGCGACGGCGGCCAGCACGCCCAGATTCCCGTCATACCGGCCGGCGTTGCGCACCGTGTCGATGTGGGAGCCGATCAGCAGGGCCGGCGCGCCCGGCACGGTCCCCTCGTAACGGCCGACCACCGTGCCCGCCGGGTCCAGCCGGGCGTTCATCCCGGCCTTGCCCATCAGCTCCATCAGCCAGTCCGCGGCGGCGCGGTGTTGCGGGGACAGGAACAGGCGGGTCAGCAGCCCCGGCTCCTCCGTGAAGCCGGCGAAGGCGTCCAGCCGCGCCATCAGGTCAGCGCCGAACGCCGTCATGGAAGCAAATCCTTGAGGCGCAGCCAGGTGATGCGCTCGACCTGGGCCAGCGCCGTGGCGAACTCCTCCTCCGGGCCGTTGGACAGGCGGGTTTCGAACGCCTCCAGGATGTCGGCGCGGCTGCGGCCCTTGACCGCCAGGATGAAGGGGAAGCCGAAGCGCGCCTTGTAGGCGTCGTTCAGCTCGGTGAAACGGGCGAATTCCTCCGGCGTGCAGCGGTCCAGCCCGGCGCTGGCCTGCTCCGCCGTGCTGTCGGCGGTCAGTTCGCCGCGCAGTGCCAGACGGCCCGCCAGATCGGGATGGGCGTTCAGCAGCGCCAGCTTCCGCTCATGGCCGGCGGCGCGCAGGACGGCGACCATCGCGGCGTGCAGGCCGTCCGCGTCGTCGGGCAGGTTTCCCCCCTGATTGCCGGCATCCCAGGCGCCTTCGGCGACCCAGGGCGAATGTTCGAACACGCCGCCAAATCGGGCGACGAAACTTGCACGGTCCATCTCGCTCGGTCGCATCCCGGCCTTCCCTGATCGGTCCCCTGCCCCGCAGCATACCCGCAATCGCCGAGGACCACTTTTTCGATCCGTTTGAAAGTCTTTTTGCGCAGGCGCCGTTCGGAGTGCGCGGCGTTGGGGTGTAAGGTCACTTATCCCTTCTCCCCCCTGGGGAGAAGGTCAGGATGAGGGGGCGGCCGAAGGCCGACGATGCCGGCTTATTGCAGCGCGTTGGACGCCCTGACGGGCGCCCCCTCACCCTGACCCTCTCCAAAGGGGGGCGAGGGGATTCACGAGAGGAGAGACCCATGTCCGGAAGCGGGCGCCTGACGACGCATGTTCTCGACACGACGCACGGCCGGCCCGGCGCCGGGATCGCCGTCACCCTCTACCGCATCGACGGGGACCGGCGGGAACGGCTGACCCAGACGCGCACCAACGCCGACGGGCGCTGCGACGCTCCCCTGCTGGCCGGGGCCGACCTGACGCCCGGCGTCTATGAGCTGGTGTTCGAGGCCGGGGACTATTTCCGCGCCTCCGGCCTGGAAATCGTCGAACCCGCCTTCCTCGACGTGGTGCCGATCCGCTTCGGCGTCGCCAACGCGGACCAGCACTATCACGTGCCGCTGCTCGTCTCCCCCTACAGCTACTCGACCTACCGGGGCAGCTGATCGGCCCAGGCGGCCAGCAGGCGGCGCTCCTCCGGCGTGATCCCGGTGACGTTGCCGGGGGGCATCGCGTCGGACAGCGCCGCCCAGGTCCGGATCTGAGGGGCGTGGCGGCTGATCGCCTCGGCGCTGTCCAGCATCACCCCGCGCGGCGGCACGCCGATCCCCTCCCACACCGGCTGCGCCGCGTGGCACATGGAGCAGCGGGAGAGCACAACCTCCTCCACCTGCGCGAACTCCACCTTGGCCGGCGCCGCGGCGCTCTCGGTCCGCGTGCCGGCGGCGCTCAAGCCCACGATGACGGCGACGCCCGCGGCGGCCACCGCCCAGGTCCACCAGGGCGTCGGCTTGCCGGCGTGGCGGCTGTTGAAGAAGTGGCGGATCACCGCCCCCACCACCAGCACCACCGCCACGATCACCCAGCTGTAGCGCGTGCCGAAGGCCAGCGGGTAGTGGTTGGAGATCATCAGGAAGACGACCGGCAGGGTCAGGTAGTTGTTGTGCAGCGAGCGCTGCTTGGCCTGCTTGCCCAGCGCCGGGTCGGGCACCTGCCCGGCCTTCATGGCGGCGACGGCCTTGGTCTGGTTGGGGATGATGATGCGGAAGACGTTGGCCGACATGATCGTGCCGATCAGCGCCCCGACATGCAGCATCGCCGCCCGCCCGCTGAAGAGGTGGCTGAGGCCCCAGGCGACCAGCACCAGGAAGACGAAGCCCGCCGCCGCCAGCTTCGCATCGTCCTTGCCCAGCGGCGACTTGCACAGCCGGTCATAGACGTGCCAGCCCAGCCCCAGGGCGCCCAGGCTGAGCAGCACCGCGCCCCACCAGGGAATGTCCAGCACCGCCGGGTCGATCATGTAGAGCGTGGCGCCGTGGTAGTAGAGCACCGACAGCAGGGCGAAGCCGCTGAGCCAGGTCGCGTAGGATTCCCATTTGAACCAGGTCAGCTTCTCCGGCAGTTCCGCCGGGGCGACCGTGTATTTCATCATGTTGTAGAAGCCGCCGCCGTGGACCTGCCACGCCTCCCCCGCCACGCCGTTGGGCAGGCCGTCGCGCCGCCGCAGGGACAGGTCCAAATGGATGAAATAGAAGCTCGACCCGATCCAGGCGATGGCCGTGATGACGTGCAGCCAGCGCACCAGAAAGTTGACCCACTCCCAGACGATCGGCTCCATGCGTCGCGGCCTCTTCCGTTCAGTGATCCTCACCCTGAACTCTACGGTTGCCGCGGTGCAGCGGGGAAGCGGATGCGTGCGCCAGCACTTTCAAAAAAAACGGAAAGATGGGAGGATTCCCCGTCCATATCCCCTCGCCCCCCTGGGGAGAGGGTTAGGGTGAGGGGGCGCCCGCCAGGGCGTCCAACGCGCTGCAAGGGGCCGGCGTGGTCAGCCTTCGGCCGCCCCCTCATCCTGACCTTCTCTCCAAGGGGGAGAAGGAAAATCAGGAAAGACAAGGCGTGGCGCTGCTGGAGAACATGCGGGTGTTCGTGCGGGTGGTGGAGCTGGGCAGCCTGTCCGCCGCCGGGCGGAGCCTGCGCCTGTCGCCCGCCGTGGTCAGCCACCGGCTGCAAAGCCTGGAGGAGCACCTGAACGCCCGCCTGCTGAACCGCACCACCCGGCAGGTGCAGTTCACCGAGGCCGGAAAGGTCTTCT
Source organism: Azospirillum sp. TSH58 (assembly GCF_003119115.1). Lineage (NCBI taxonomy): Bacteria > Pseudomonadati > Pseudomonadota > Alphaproteobacteria > Rhodospirillales > Azospirillaceae > Azospirillum > Azospirillum sp. TSH58. The sequence goes on along the minus strand of NZ_CP022367.1, from coordinate 954,646 downwards.
TCGAGCATTGCCTGGAGGTGCTGGAGGCGGCGGAGCGGGCGGAGAGCAGCGTCGGCGCCATCGGCGGGGCGCCGGTGGGCAGCCTGCGGGTGACCGCGCCGCTGGGCTTCGGGCGGCGCATCCTGGCCCCGATGGTGCCGCGCTTCCACGCCGCCTATCCGCAGGTGGACCTGCGGCTGCGCCTGTCCGACCATCTGCTGGACCTGCTGCGCGAGGCGACCGACGTCGCCATCCGCATGGCGCCGCTGAAGGATTCCAGCTTCGTCGCGCGCAAGATCGCCGACCTGCCGCGCGTGCTCTGCGCCGCCCCGTCCTATCTGGAGCGGCGGGGCGTGCCGGCCCGGCCCGAGGATCTGCTGTCCCACCACTGCCTGCTGCTGCGCTTTCCCGGCTCGCAGCAATTCCAATGGACGCTGAACACGCCGCAAGGCCCGATGACCCTGCCGGTGTCCGGCCAGTTCGACGCCGACGACGGCGACGTGCTGACCGGCTGGGCGCTGGCCGGGGAGGGGATCGTGCTGAAGCCGCTGTGGGAGGTGGCGGACCATCTGCGCCGCGGGGCGCTGCGCGTCGTCCTGCCGCACTGCCCGCCGGAGCCGGTGACGCTCGCCGTGCTCTACCCCCACCGCAACCTGCTGCCCGCGAAGATCCGCGTCTTCATCGACTTCTTCGCGGAGCAGGCGCGCGCCGCGCTGGCGGAAACGGAGCCGCATGCCCCATCCTGACCGTTCCCGCTTTTCCCCCGCTTTTCCAACGGCGTGCTATGATGCCGCCACGCCGCGCGGCGGGGTTCGCCGCAGGGAAGGACGAGAATGACCGCACAGCCGCCCGCCAAGCCGATCCCGCCGAAGCCCGCCAAGCCCATCCGCAAGAAGACCCGCCGCGCCACCCAGCGCCTCACCATGACGGACGTGGCCAACGCCGCCGGCGTGTCGCCCAGCACCGTCTCCCTCTATCTGCGCAAGCCGGAGGCGGTGTCGGAGGAGCTGGCGACCCGCGTGCGGACGGTGATCGACCAGCTCGGCTACGTGCCCAATCTGGTGGCGGGCAGCCTCGCCGCGGCGAAAAGCCGGACGGTGGGGGTGATCCTGCCCTCCATCACCAACTCCTTCTTCGCGGAAACCTACAACACGCTGCAAAGCGCCTTCCAGACCGCCCATTACCAGACGCTGCTCGGCGTCAGCGAGTTCGATCCGGAGCGGGAGGAGGAGCTGATCCGCGCCTTCCTCGCCTGGTCGCCCGCCGCGGTGGTGGTCACCGGCCTGCACCACACCGAGCGGACGCGCGCCATGCTGCGCTCCTCCGGCGTGCCGGTGGTGGAGATGTGGGACATCCCCTCCGCCCAGACCCCGGCGGTGGACATGACGGTCGGCTTCTCCCATTTCGAGGTGGGGCGGCGGCAGGCCAGCCATCTCTACGACCAGGGCAGCCGCAAGGTCGCCTACATCGGCGCCGCCGTGCACCAGGACATGCGCGTGCGCAGCCGCACCGACGGCTATGAGGACGAGGTGCGCCGCCGCGGCCTGCACGAGCCGATCGCCTTCACCGCCCCCGACACCGCCTCCACCCCCGTCGGCATCTGGCTGATCGACGAGGTGTTCGCCCTGCATCCGGACATCGACGGGGTGGTCTGCTCCAACGACGCGATGGCGCTGGGCGTGCTGTTCGAGGCGAACCGGCGCGGGCTGAGCGTGCCCGACGATCTGGCGGTGATCGGCTTCGGCGACCTGACCTTCAGCGCCGCCTGCCTGCCGCCGCTGTCCACCGTGCGCCCGCCGCAGCGCGAGATCGGGGAGCTGGCCGCCGGCCAGATCCTGGCCCGGCTGAACGGCACGACGGTGGCCCAGCCGCACCACGGGCTGGATTGCGAGCTGGTCGTCCGCGACAGCACCCGCCCCGACGCCGCCGCGGGCGTGGAGCGGCAAAAGGCGGGGTGACTTTATCTCCGAAGGACAGGGCCGACGATTGTCTCTTGTCCATGGTTCGTTCCCCTGCTTCCTTCCGCGCCATCGTGGTTAATACACCGGGTTAGGGATCATGGACGGAGCGGCGGTGATCCGCGCCACCCTGCCGACGCTGCCGGACACACCCGGCGTCTATCGGATGATCGGGGTGGACGGCCGCATCCTGTATGTCGGCAAGGCGAAGAACCTGAAACGCCGGGTGGCCAGCTACACCCGGACGGACGGGCTGCCCAACCGCACCCGCCGCATGGTGGCGCTGACCCGCTCCATGGAGTTCGTCACCACCCACACCGAGGCGGAAGCCCTCCTGCTGGAGGCCAACCTGATCCGCCGCCTGCTGCCGCCCTTCAACGTGCTGGTGAAGGACGACCGCTCCTTCTCCTACATCGCGCTCGGCCAGGGCCATGAGTTTCCGCGTTTGATGCACCATCGCGGCAGCGCCGACCGGCATGGCAGGAAACGCGACCTGTTCGGCCCCTACGCCTCCCCCGCCCTCGTCGGCATGACCATCGGGGCGTTGCAGCGCGCCTTCCTGCTGCGCAACTGCGACGACGCCACCTTCACGTCGCGCACGCGGCCCTGCCTCCAGCACCAGATCAAGCGCTGCTCCGCCCCCTGCGTCGGCCGCGTCTCGGCCGAGGACTACGCCGCCCAGATGCAGGGCGTGCGCGACGTGCTGTCCGGGCGCAGCGCCGCCATCCAGGCGGAGTTCGCCCGCCACATGATGGACTGCTCCGACCGGCTGGCCTACGAGGACGCCGCCCGCTGGCGCGACCGCATCCGCGCCCTGACCGCCCTGCAGAGCCGCCAGGACATCAATCTGGAAGGCGTGCTGGAGGACGCCGACGTGCTGGCCGTCCATGCCGAGGGCGGAACCGCCTGCGTCCAGGCCTTCTTCTTCCGCGGCGGGCGCAACCAGGGCACCCGCGCCTTCTTCCCCCGGCACGACGGCGAGGAGGAGCCCGACGCGATCCTCGCCGCCTTCGCAGCCCAGCTCTACGAAGGGACGCCGCCGCCCCGCCACCTGCTGCTCAGCCACGACATCCCGGAGCGCGCCCTGCTGGCCGAGGCGCTGACGCTCGCCGCCGGGCGGCGGGTGGAGGTGGAGGTTCCCCAGCGCGGCCCCAAGCGCCGCGTCGTCGAGCACGCCCTGACCAACGCGCGCGAGGCGCACGGGCGCCGCATGGCCGAACGCTCCGCCCAGGGCAAGCTGCTGGCCGGGGTGGCGCGCGTCTTCGGCCTTCCGAAAACACCGGCCCGTATCGAGATCTACGACAACTCGCACATCCAGGGCGCCTTCCCGGTGGGCGCGATGGTGGTCGCCGGGCCGGAGGGCATCCAGCGCAACGCCGGACGCCGCTTCCACATCAAGGACCCGGCGGCGGCGGGCGACGACTACGCGATGCTGCGCGAGGTGCTGACCCGCCGCTTCGGGCGCGCGCTGCGCGAGGACCCGCAGCGCAGCGGCGGCCAGTGGCCCGATCTGGTGCTGATCGACGGGGGCTTGGGCCAGTTGAACACCGCCCGCGCGGTGCTGGACGGGTTGGGCATCGCCGGCGTCCCGCTGGCGGCCATCGCCAAGGGGCCGGACCGCGATGCCGGGCGCGAGCGCTTCTTCCAGCCGGACCGCGAGCCCTTCCGGCTGGAGCCCAACGACCCGGTGCTGTACTTCCTGCAACGGCTGCGCGACGAGGCGCACCGGACGGCCATCGACGCTCACCGCACCCGCCGCCTGAAGGCGATGGACCACACCCGCATCGATGGCATCCCCGGCGTCGGCCCGTCGCGCAAGAAGGCCCTGCTGCACCATTTCGGCAGTTCCACCGCGGTGGCATCGGCCGGGCTGAAGGATCTGGAGGCCACCCCTGGCATCAGCGCGGCGCTGGCCCGGCGGGTGTTCGAGCATTTCCATGGGTAGGGAATGCGTGGCGGCGGTTGCCCCCACCCTGACCCTCCCCCGCTGCGCAGGGGAGGGGACTAAATTTCCCTCTCCTGCGCAGCGGGGGAGGGAAGGGGCCCGCGGCAAAGCCGTGGGAAGGGTGGGGGCAAAGCATCCCCCGGATTATTCCAAGGACACCGATGCAGCCGCCGCTCATCAGTCCTGCGTTTGCGCGGTTTTTGGTTAGTGCTTCCTTAACCCGACGGGATCATGGTCCGCCCACCGCAAACAGAGCATGCACGCAGGGCGCCTGATCATGGGCCAGAAGATCATCAAGTTCTCCGACAAGAACGGCTACCGCGACGTCGAACTCGACAGCCTGCCGCGCAACGTGCGCGCCGCCGTCACCGACATGGCGGCCAAGAACCCCGTCGCCAGCATCATCGTGGACCAGATGGGGATGCTGTACCGCATTCATCTGACCGAGCCGGCAAACGTCTATCTGGACGTGCTCTCGGTCGCCTGAACCGCGGCACTGCGCACGGTTCAAGAGCAACGGCGGCGCACCCGATGCGCCGCCGTTTCCATTTCAGCGTGCCGTCACTCCGGCAGAACGGTGACGGTGCGGTCGAGCGCGGCGCGCGGGACCGTCGAACCGAAGCCGGACAGGATCGCGCGGGCGTGTCCCGGCGCCAGTCCCGTCATACGAGCCAGATCGCCGGCGTCCAGCCCCTGCTGTTCGGCGGCGTGGCGGATGCGGGTGATGGCGTCGCGTTTCTCCGTACGGTCCATGGCGCTGCTCCGTTTGCGAACGTGATGGGTCATGCGGTCCTCCTTGTGCCGGCGGGCGGCGGGAGAGGCGGGTCCTGCTGCTCCTCAGTGCGGGCGGCCTTCCAGGCGGCGCAGCGCGCGGTCGAGCGTGCTCACGGGCATCATGAAGACGGTGCCGCCCAGAACCGCCCGGACATCCTCGATGTCCAGGCCGGTCGCCGCGGCGACGCCCCGCTCGTCCAGGCCGCGGTCCTCGGCGATCACGGCGATCCAGCCCGCCAGCGTGCGGGCCTGGGCCATCCGGGCCGGGTCCGTCAGAGGGTGACGGCGCGCCGATAAGCTGCGGCCCCGGGGGTCCGCAAGGTCGGTTGGGGTTAGCATGGGCTCCTCCCAAAGAGCATTGGCCGGATCATACGGCCTTCTTTTTCGGGCTATGGTGCGCTTCCTCCGTCCTGCGCACAATCCATCCATCGGCGTAATGCCCTTCGCCCGATGCCCCCTGGCAAAAGGTTCTGCGACGAAAAGTCCCGATTCCGTGCCGCCACGCTCAGGCCCCCACCCAGCGCCGCGTCGGCCCGGTGTCCACATGGACGAAGTTCCGCTTGGCGTAGCAGCCGGCCCCGCCGTCACCGAAGGACAGGGCGCAGCGGTACAGATCCACCGCGCGCCGTCCCTGCAGGCGCAGGTCGACGGCCCGCCCCTGCAGATGCAGGCTGCCCGACGCCGCTCCCTTCACGCGGCGGTTGGTCTCTTTGGAGCGGAAGGCCGACAGCACTTCGAACGGATGCTGGCTGTCCAACTTCTCCTGCATTTCCGACAGTCGGTTCAGCAGGGCGAGATCGATGCGGTGGCAATCGTCGCTGCGATGGTCGCGCAGCACCCAATCGATGCGGGCCATCGCCTCCGCAACCGGGCGTCCCTCCGCCCAATAGACGCCGTCGAAGCTCTCCCCCGTCAGGCAGTTGTAGATCCGCAGGGTGCGCTCCGGCGCCGGCTCCCACGCCGCGGCGGTGCGGCTGTTGCAGACGCCGACCGCCACGGCGGCCCCCAACCCGAAGATGCCGCGGCGCGTCAACGCGGACGCGGCGGGCTGGTGCATATGTTTTGAGGATGATGTCTGAGGCGAGGGGGGCGGACAGCGGCGGGACGGAACATTCAGCGTGGACAGAAAAGACGGCGACAAAAAAGACGGCGACAAAAAAGACATGGAACCACCGGTGTGTTGCGTTACCGAAGCCGAGAACAGGGAAAACCGGGAAATGTCGGCACGCCCTATCGACGGCGGGGGATGCGCGTCGGTGAGCCGGGCGTGCCGCGGGGACGGGAAGGGCCTTCAGCCAATGTTCGGGTCCTCCCGTGTCGAGTCCCCTGTCCGGCGGCGGGAGAACCCGTCGCCGCGCCGGCGGTTCCGCCGCGGCGGGTAGCATACGGTAGTTTACGCCCCGTTCGGCGGGGGTGCTCCGTACCGCCTCCGGTCTGGTGCCATCAGCCTTTGGATGGGCGCCCCACCCCAACGAACAGGGAAACGAACGGACTTCGGGAATACGGTCCGGCCTAAAAGCACAGGGCTGATGGACATCAGTTTTTCCCGATGGAAGAATGCCGGCAACACATCGACCCACCCCTTTTGAGAAGGATCGCACGTCGTCTTTCTCAACTTTCGGGAGATGTCTGGAATGACAGAGGAAACTCCACCCGCGCAGGGGCGGGCATTGGATGATCATGCCGTCAGGACTCAGCTTGAGCGGATTTTGACGAGCGACCATTTCGACGCGTCGGACCGCAACCGCCGTTTCCTGCGCTATGTGGTCGAGGAGTGCCTGGAGGGGCGGGCGCAGCAGATCAAGGCCTACTGCATCGCCGTCAGCGTCTTCAACCGCGAGCCGAGCTTCGACCCGCAATCCGATCCCATCGTGCGGCTGGAGGCCGGGCGGCTGCGCCGCAGTCTGGACCATTACTATCTGACCGCGGGCCGCAACGACCCGATCCGCATCGTCGTGCCGAAGGGCGGCTACGCCCCCCGCTTCGAACGGCAGAACGAAGCCGCCCCCGCCCTGCCCTGCCCTCACGCCGTTCCGGCGGCGGAAACCGTGTGGAGGCCCGTTTCCCTGCGCATCGCCGGGCTGGCCGTCGTGGTGCTGATCGCGGTCGGGCTGGCCGGCCTGCTGGTCGGACGAAACCTCGCCACGCCGATCGACGTGGAGGAAGCGCTGGCGCTCAGCCCGCATCCGATCGCGGCCAGCGCGGAGCCGAGGGGGATCGAGCCGGCGACACCCCTGTCCGCGGTCCCGGCGGCGGCCGATGCGTCGATGACCATCGTCGTCGGTCCCTTCCGAACCACGGGCCAGTCGGCGGAGGACGGCGCCCTTGCCGCCATGTTGACCGACGAGATCGCCGGCGGCCTCGCCAACCGCACCGACCTCCCGGTGCGGATCGATCCGCCGCCGACCGCCGCCCCGCCCCATCAGGGGTTTCGCCTGTCCGGAAGCCTTCAGGGGCATGACGCGGCGGTGCGCCTGGTGGTGCACTTGACCGACCTCGCCACCGGGACGGTGCTTTGGTCCACCAGCCTGGACCGCCCGGCCGAAGCCCAGGGCGCGCCCACGCCGCAGGCCTTGGCCGCCGGCATCGTCGAGCCGCTGGTCGCGCCGCAAGGCCCTCTGCTGCCGGCTGCCGCCGCGCGTCTGCGCGCCAAACCAACCGCCAGCCTGTCACCGCGCGAATGCGCCTTCCTCGCCACCGGCCGGCACGAGGTCCCGCCGGCCGAGCGGGCCGCCCTGAACGGTTGCCTGACCTCCGGGGCCAGCGCTCTGACGACCAGCGCCGGCGAGTCCGCCCGACTGTGGTCGGCATTGTCCCTGCTGCAATCGGACGCCTATCGGGCGGACCGGAACGACGCCGCGCTGAACGACGCCCTGGCCGCCGCCCTGCGCGCCACCGAACTGGAACCGGCGTCGCTGCGCCCGCTGACGGCGCTCTACACCGCCTATTGTCTGCGCGGGCAGTACGCCCCCTGCTTCGCCGCCGGACACCGCGCCTTGCAGGCGTCCCCCGGAGACGCCCAGGTGCTGGGCGACCTCGGCCTGTGGCATGTCGAAGCCGGGCAGTCCGCGAAAGGCCTCCCCCTGTTGGAACAGGCGATGGAGCGCGACCCCGCGCAGCGGGAACGGCTTCTGTCCGTCTACAGCCTCGCCCTTCAGCGCCATGGGCACCCGGACAGCACGAAGCTGGAATTCGAGGTGACCGCCGCCGCCCCGGCCCAGGCCGCCCTGGCCGTCGCCTTCGTGCAGATGGGCCGGATGGACGAGGCCAAGGCAGCGGCGACACGGGCGCTCGCGGCGGATCCCGATTTCGCCCGCCGGGCCGCGCGGGAGCAGCGCATCCAGCCCCTGCCCCCGACGCTGGACGCGGCCATCCGCAGCAGCTATGCCATGGTCGGATTGGCCGCGCCCACGGGCGAGAGCGTCACCCGGTAGCTCTCATACCCAGTCGTTCTCATACCCAGTTGTTCTCATACGACGTCGTATGATGAAACCGACGACGCTTCCGATGCGTCAGCCGGTGCCCGGCTGGACGGACCCGTCATCCTCCTCGGCCCGCCGCCGCAGCTCGTCGGACGTGGTTCCGGCGGGCACGGCGTCCTGAAGCGTCCCGTCGCCGGGCGTCTTGGTCTTGTCCTCCAACGGGGAGTCTTTTCCCGCCTCGGAAGGGCTGTCAGGTGTCTTCTCTTCAGCCATGGCGAACCTCCGCTTTGTTGTGGTTCCAGCGAACAACGCCCGCGGCGCCCGCGGGGTCCGCGTCACGGCCGGGGTGCGCTGTCCGGAGAGTCGTCCGTGTCCGGCGCCTTATCCTTTCTGGTCTCCGCGCCCGGCCCCTCGATGTTCTGGAAGCCCATCTTCTCCTCGTCGATCGCGGGGTCGGCGCGGGTGTTCTTGATGTCGAGCGGATCGTCGCGCTCGTCGCCGTAACGCTTGTCGGTGCTCATGAAGATCTCCTGCCCGTGGGTGAGTCTGTGCGTCTCCACCCTTCCCAACAGGGTGCCGGCGAGGCCGTTGCGACAGCCCCCTTGCCGTGGGCGGCCCGGCTGCACACATCACGGCGTCATAAACGCGTATAAAGTTGACCCCGACGGTCAGGCAATCCTTGACCGCGCCGCGGCACTTCCGTAGGGACTCGCGCGGTGGACCATGCCGGACATTGCCGGTATGAACCGGCACCCGACCATCAAGCACCCCGCCCCGGCAGCACCCTGCGCTCCGGCGGCCCGAACGGAGAGCGTCATGCTCAACGAAGCCACGCCCACCGCCCCCCTTCCGGCGGTGCGGGACATCTTCTCCCTCCCCTGGCACCGGACGGAGGCCCGGCGCCCGGCGCCCTTCCTGCCGATGACGCGGGCGGAGATGGACCGGCTGGGCTGGGATTCCTGCGACATCGTGGTGGTGACGGGCGACGCCTATGTGGACCACCCCAGCTTCGGCATGGCGATCATCGGGCGGCTGCTGGAGGCGCAGGGCTTCCGCGTCGGCATCATCGCCCAGCCGGACTGGAGCAGCGCGGAGCCGTTCAAGGCGCTGGGCAAGCCGAACCTGTTCTTCGGGGTGACCGGCGGCAACATGGACTCGATGGTGAACCACTACACCTCGGACCGCCGCCTGCGTCACAACGACAGCTACACCCCCAACGACGAGGGCGGCAAGCGGCCCGACCGCGCGGTGATCGTCTACAGCCAGCGCTGCCGCGAGGCCTACAAGGACGTGCCCATCGTGCTCGGCGGCATCGAGGCGAGCCTTCGCCGCATCGCCCAGTACGACCATTGGAGCGAGAAGGTGCGCCGCTCCGTCCTTGTGGACGCCAAGGCCGACATCCTGTGCTACGGCAACGCTGAGCGGGCGATCATCGACGTCGCCCACCGCATCGCCGCCGGGGAAAAGGCGCGGGAGATCGACGACGTCCGCGGCACCTCCATCGTCCGCAGCCGCGTGCCGGACGGCTGGACCGTCATCGACAGCAGCAGCATCGACGAGCTGACCCCCGCCGCCCCGCGCGCCGCCGGGGCCGACCGCACGGTGGTCCGCCTGCCCTCCTTCGAGCAGGTCAGCGCCGACAAGGTCCTTTACGCCCACGCCTCCCGCGTGCTGCACCAGGAGAGCAACCCCGGCAACGCCCGCGCGCTGGTGCAGCGGCACGGCGACCGCGAGGTCTGGCTGACCACCCCGCCGATCCCGCTGACCACGGAAGAGATGGACGGGGTCTACGGCCTGCCCTACGCCCGCGCGCCCCATCCGTCCTACGGCGACGCGCGCATCCCGGCCTGGGAGATGATCCGCTTCTCGGTGAACATCATGCGCGGCTGCTTCGGCGGCTGCTCCTTCTGCTCCATCACCGAGCATGAGGGCCGCATCATCCAGAGCCGCTCGGAGGGCTCGATCCTCAAGGAGATCGAGGAGATCCGCGACAAGGTGAAGGGCTTCACCGGGGTCATTTCCGACATGGGCGGGCCGACCGCCAACATGTACCGCATGGCCTGCAAGGACCCGGAGATCGAGAAGGTCTGCCGCCGCCCGTCCTGCGTCTTCCCGGACATCTGCAAGAACCTGAACACCGACCACAGCGACCTGATCCAGCTCTACCGCAAGGCGCGCGCCATCCCCGGCGTGAAGAAGATCAACATCGCCTCGGGCCTGCGCTACGACCTCGCCGTCCGCAGCCCGGAATACGTGAAGGAGCTGGTGACCCACCATGTCGGCGGCTACCTGAAGATCGCGCCGGAGCACACCGAGCCCGGCCCGCTGTCCAAGATGATGAAGCCGGGCATCGGCACCTACGACCGCTTCAAGGAGATGTTCGAGAAGGCGGCCAAGGCGGCCGGCAAGAAGCTCTACCTGATCCCCTACTTCATCGCCGCCCACCCCGGCACCAGCGACGAGGACATGATGAACCTCGCCCTGTGGCTGAAGCGGAACGGCTTCAAGGCCGATCAGGTGCAGACCTACCTGCCCTCCCCCATGGCGCTCGCCACGGCGATGTACCACAGCGACCGCAACCCGCTGCGCCCGATCCGCCGCGAGGGGTCGGAGACGGTGTTCTCCGCCAAGGGGCTGAAGCAGCGCCGCCTGCACAAGGCCTTCCTGCGCTACCACGACCCGGAGAATTGGCCGGTGCTGCGCGATGCGCTGAAAGCCATGGGCCGCAGCGACCTGATCGGTCCGGGCGAGCACCAGCTCGTTCCGGCCTGGCAGACGACGGGGGGTGTGGGCAAGGCGGACAAGCCCAAGGCGGATCGGCCGAAGCCGGGCAAGACCTTCTACACCCAGCAGGCCGGCAAGGGCCGCCGGACGCCGGTCAAGGGCGGCAAGCCGGCGGGAAGGGCGAGGTAGCCCTCTCCCCTCCGGGGAGAGCGAGGGGACCCGCGCCGTAGGCGTGGGGAGGGTGAGGGGGATGCCCGTGTGCCGGACGATCCGCCATGCGCATCCCCCTCACCCTAACCCTCTCCCCAGGGGGGAGAGGGGACAAGACCTCAGCAATCGTTGAGCGCCTTGATGCGTTCGATCAGCGCCAACCCGTCGCGCTCGGCCAGCGCGACCTCGGCGGCGCCGTCGCAGGCGCGGCCGTTCACATAGACGTAGTGGTAGCGCACGCGCACGGCGTCCCGACCGATGGGTTCCGCGGCCAGCAGGCGGACGGGAACGCTCATGTTGCCGTAGAAGCGGGTCATGGACGCGATGTCGTAAGCCCCGCTGCCCCGCTTCTCGGGAATGACGTAGGTGTTGGCCCGCGCGGCGTCCGCCTGCCCCAGGGCGTCATAGAAAGCGCGCACCGTCGCGACCCGGTCGGTCGGTTGAGGGCGCGGCGCGGGCGGATGGAATTGGGCCGGGTCAGCGCTCGCGGCGGGCTGCGGGATGGACGCAGGGTTGGCCGCGGGCTGACCCGGCCGGACCACCGTGGCCGCCGAGGACGGCTGCGGTGGAACGGGGATCGGCGGGGCAGGGGGCTGCTCCACCGCCGGAGAGGGGGCCGGAGAAGGAATGGACCTCGGCACGAGCCGCAGGGGACCTTCGGTTGCCGTCTGCGCGGCGGCCGCACCGGCCAGCAGGCATGAGCCCACCGCCGCCGCGAGTCCCAGAAGCCTCACACGGTCCGCCATCGCACTCTCCTGTCGAAAAGCGTCAAATCCATAGCAAATCCCCGTTTCCCGGAGGATTGTCCGGAACGGTCCTCTGGCTTGCATTCCGGCGGGGCGGGCTCTAGCGTGACCGGCATGACCGATGCACAGACCACCCCGATCCGACGCCTCGCCACCCCGCAGGCCGTCCTTCTGGAGCAGCCGAGGCACGGCGTCCCGCAAACCAGCGAGATGCTGTTCGGTGAAACATGTACGCCGCTCGACCGGGATGGCGACTGGTGGAAGGTGGAAAACCGCACCGACGGCCATGTCGGCTGGCTTCCCCCCGGCACGGACCTGACGGAACCGGTCGCCCCGACCCACCGCGTGTCCGGGCGCGTGGCGAACCTGCACCCGGCGCCCACGCACAAGGCGGTGCCCGTGGCGGCGCTGAGCTTCGGCAGCCTCGTGACCGTGGTGGAGCAAGCGGATAGCGGCTGGGTCCGGCTGGACAACGGGCTGTGGACCTTCGGCAAATTGCTGGAGCCGGTGGCCGTGCCGCTGGACCGCGTTCCGGTGGAAACGGCGCTGCGCTTCCTGGAGACGCCCTATGTCTGGGGTGGGCGGAGCGCCTTCGGCATCGACTGCTCCGGCCTCGTCCAGGTGGCGCTGCGCGCGGCGGGGATCACCACCCACCACAGCAGCGGCATGCAGCGCAACGACGACCGGCTGGGGCCGATGGTCTCGGCTGACGGGCAGGGGGTCGATTATCAGCGGGGCGACATCGTGTTCTTCCCCGGCCATGTCGGGATCATGCTGGACGGCGCCACGCTGCTGCACGCCACCGTCTTCACCATGTCAGTCGTGACCGAACCGCTGGCCGAGGTGGCCGCCCGCGCCGAGGGCATCACCGGCGTGCGCCGACCGGTCCTCTAGCGCCCAGCCGATCAGGAGCAGCGTCGGGCCGTCGCCCGCCGCCACGCCCCGCTCGGCCATGGCGCCCAGCGTCGTGCGGTGATGGCGCTCGTCGGGGCGGCAGCCGTTCTCCACCGCCAGCACCGGCGTGTCGGGGGACAGGCCGCCCGCGGTCAGGCCGCGCCCGACGCGGCGGGCGGCCTCGCGGCCCATGTAGATCGCCAGCGTGCCCTTCGGGTCGGCCAGCCGCGCCCAGTCCGGCTCCGTCGCATCGCCTTCGCGGGCGTGGGCGGTGACGAAGGTGACGGCGCGCGACACGCCACGCTTGGTCAGCGATACCCCGGCGCTGGACGCGCAGCCGAGCGCCGCGGTGATGCCGGGGATCACCGACACGCTGATTCCGACACGCTCCAGATGCTCGATCTCCTCGCCGGCCCGCCCGAAGATCATCGGGTCGCCGCCCTTCAGCCGCACGGTGCGCCGCCCGCTGCGGGCCTGCGCCTCGATCAGCGCGTTGATGGCCTCCTGTGAATGGGAGTGCTTGCCCGACCGCTTGCCGACGCAGATCAACTCGGCCCCCGGCTGCGCCAGGGCAAGGATGCCCGGCCCGACGAGATGGTCGTAGAGGATCACCTCGGCCTGCGCGATGGCCCGCGCCGCCGCGACGGTCAGCAGGTCGGGGTCTCCCGGCCCGGCGCCGACCAGGGTGACGTGCGGGGTCCGCGTGCCCGCCTCCGGGATGGCGCGGGCGACGCGGCGGGCCGTGCGCGGACGCAGCGCGGAATCGAGCGCGTCGCGCAGGGCGACGATGAAGTTGAAACGCTTCCCCCCGGATCGGGAGACAAGACCGTCAAGCCACATGGCAGCGCTGGGCATCGGCAAGGATCTCCTTGAGTTCGGGGATGCAGGAGCCGCAGTTGGTCCCGGCCCGCAGGGCCTGTCCGACCTCCTGGACCGTGGTCAGGCGTTGGCTCTGGATGGCGGCGATCAGGCGGTTGACGCCGACGCCGAAGCAGGAACAGACCGTCCGCCCCTCGTCCGCCGTGGGAACCGGCGAGCGGCCGGAGAGCAGGGCGCGGCGGGCGGCACCGTCCAACGCCTCCACCGACAGCAGATCCACCAGCCAGCCCCGGCTTGGCAATCCGCCCGAGGTGGACAGGAACAGGCAGGCCTCCAGCCTGTCGTGGGTCACCCAGGCGCGGCGCAGCACGCCGCGGGCCGCGTCGCTGTAATCGACCGTCGCCCCGGCGAAGCCGAACGCCAGCGCGTCGGGGGCGGGCAGGGCGCCCTCGCCGGCCAGCTCGATCAGGTGGCCGCCGGGGACGGCGCGGCGCGACCAGTAGCCGCCATGGGCGGGCTCCACCGGCTCGCGGGCGATCAGGAAGCCGGTCCAGGCGGCGGGGTAGGGGACGACCGTCACCGGCATCCGCTTCAGGTCCGGCTGGCCGGACACGGGGTCCACCGCCCGGTCGTCCACCAGCCGCCCGACGACGCAGGAGGCGGTGAAGCGGTCGGTCCAGTGCATGGGCAGGAAGGCTTCCCCCGCCCGCTGCGCCTCGGTCACGCGCAGCCGGGCCAGCGCCGTGCCGACGGGGGTGGAGAGGGTGACCAGGGCGCCGTCCGTCAGGCCGCGCGCCGCCGCGTCCTGCGGGTGGAGGTCCAGGCACGGCTCCGGCGCGTGGGATGAAAGGCGCGGCGACAGGCCGGTGCGCGTCATGGTGTGCCACTGGTCGCGCAGGCGGCCGGTGTTCAAGATCAGCGAGCCCGGCTCCACGGAGCGGGGCAGGGGGCGGGAGATGACGGGGACGAAACGCGCCCGCCCGTCCTCGGTGAAGAAGCGCCCGTCGGTGTAGAGGCGGCGCGTCGGACCCTCGCCAACCCGCCGCGGCCAGGGGGCGGGAGCGAGCGTTTCAAATTCAGCGTCGGACAGCCCGGCGAGGCCGCCGATGTCGAAGGCGCGCGTGCCGTCGTTCTCGAAGGCGGAGAGGGCGGCGTGCTCGCGGAACAGGTCGGCGGGCGTCTCGAAGGGGAAGGCGGCGGCGAAGCCCATGGCGCGAGCGACCCGGGTGACGATCCACCAGTCGGGCCGCGCCTCGCCCGCCAGGGGCCGGAAGGCACGCTGGCGGGAGATGGTGCGGTCGGAGTTGGTGACGGTGCCGTCCTTCTCGCTCCAGCCGGCGGCGGGCAGGCGGATGTGGGCCAGCCGCGCCGTGTCGGTGTCGGCGATGCAGTCGGAGACGATGACCGTCTCGCACCGCGCCAGCGCGCGGCGGACGCGGGCGGCGTCGGGCATGCTGACCGCCGGGTTGGTCGCCATGACCCAGACGGCGCGCACCGTGCCCTCCTCCACCGCGCGGAACAGGTCGACCGCCATCAGGCCGGGCCTGTCCGCCATCCGCGGGGCATTCCAGAAGCGGCGCAGCCGGTCCACCGACTCCGGCTCGAACCCCATATGGGCGGCAAGCTGGTTGGCGAGCCCGCCGACCTCGCGCCCGCCCATGGCGTTGGGCTGGCCGGTGACCGAGAAGGGTCCCATGCCCGGCGCGCCGATCCGCCCGGTCAGGAAATGGACGTTCAGGATGGCGTTGACCGTGTCGGTTCCCTGGGAGGACTGGTTCACCCCCTGGGAGTAGACGGTGACGGTGCGGCGGACCGTTGCGACTTCAGCGTAGAAGGCCTCGATGTCGGCCAGCGGCAGACCGCAGCGGGCGGCGACATGGGCGGGGGAGGGCGCGTCAGCGCGGGCGGCCTCCAGCGCCTTCGCCAGACCGGCGGTGTGCTCCGCGACGAAACGGGCGTCCAGGAGACCGTTGTCGGCGAGATGGTTGTCGGCGAGATGGACAAGCAGCCCGTTGAACAGCAGGGCGTCGGTGCCGGGCCGGATGGGCAGGTACCGGTCGGCCCCGTCCACCGCGGCGGTGCGGCGCGGGTCGATAACGACGATGCGGGTGCCGCGCGTCCGCTTGGCCGCCAGCAGCCGCTGGTTCAGGATCGGGTGGCACCAGGCGAGGTTGGAGCCGACCAGCAGGACCAGATCGGCCTCGTCCAGGTCCTCGTAGGTCACCGGCACCGCGTCGGCCCCGAAGCCGCGCTTGTGGCCCGCCACGCTGGAGGCCATGCAGAGGCGCGAGTTGGTGTCGATGTTGGCGGTGCCGATGAAGCCCTTCGCCAGCTTGTTGACGGCGTAATAGTCCTCCGTCAGCAACTGGCCGGAGACGTAGAAGGCCACCGAGTCCGGGCCATGCTTGGCGATGGTGTCGGACAGGCGGTGGGCAACCTCCGCGATGGCCTCGTCCCAGGCGACGCGCCGCCCGTCCACCTCCGGGTGCAGCAGCCGTTCGCCGAGGCCCAGCGTGTCGGGGAGGTTGGTGCCTTTGGAGCAGAGCTTCCCCCGGTTGGCCGGGTGGTCGGGGTCGCCGGAGACGGTGACGGTGCCGTCGGCGGCGACGGAGGCCAGCACGCCGCAGCCGACGCCGCAGTAGGGGCAGGTGGTGCGAATAGGCTTCCCCGCCGCGATTTCCCTCTCCCCCCTGGGGAGAGGGGAGGGTGAGGGGGGTGCGCTTTTGCCGAACGTACCGACACGCGCACCCCCCTCACCCCAACCCTCTCCCCGGGGGGGAGAGGGGGAAGAAGGAGGGGGAGAGGGTCTATCAGCGTCACCCATGGCCACACCCCCCGCGTCCCGGACGGAAGGCCGCCAGCCCGAGCTGCACCGCGCCGTCCACCACCCGCACCGGACAATGGCCGGCGCAGCCCTCGTCGGGGCCGACCGCCTCGCCGCTGGCGAGGTCGATCACCCAGCTGTGCAGCGGGCAGGTCACCCGCGCCCCGTGGACGATGCCCTGCGACAGCGGGCCGCCGGCGTGCGGGCAGCGGTCCTCCAGCGCGTAGACCTCGTCCGCCACGGTGCGGAACAGGGCGATGTCGCCGAAGTCGGTCCGCACGACGCGGGACCCCTGGCGGGGAATGTCTTCGACCGAGCCGACGGTGATCCAGGAAATGCTCTGATCCATGTGTCGTTACCCCACCTGAGCGAGCGGCGCGAATTCGTGACGGTCCACCGACCCGCTGGCGCGCTCGGCCCAGGGATCGTCCTGCGAAAAGCTCTGGGAGAAGAGGAAGCGGGCGTTGAGGGCGGCCCGGCCTTCGGCATCGTCGACCAAGCGGCGCTTCAGATAGTCCAGCCCGACGCGCTCCAGCCACGGGGCGGTGCGCTCCAGGTAACGGGCCTCCTCGCGGTAGAGCTGCATGTAGGCGCCGGTGTATTCCAGCACCTCCGCCTCGGTCTCCACCTTCACCAGCAGGTCGCAGGCCCGGACATGCATGCCGCCGTTGCCGCCGACATGCAGCTCGTAGCCACTGTCCACGCAGACGACGCCGAGGTCCTTGATGGTGGCCTCCGCGCAATTGCGCGGGCAGCCGGAGACGGCCAGCTTCACCTTGTGCGGGGTCCAGGTGCCCCAGGTCATCCGCTCCAGCTTGACGCCCAGGCCGGTGCTGTCCTGCGTGCCGAAGCGGCACCATTCCGACCCGACGCAGGTCTTCACCGTGCGCAGCCCCTTGGCGTAGGCGTGGCCGGACACCATGCCGGCGGCGTTCAGGTCCGCCCACACGGCGGGCAGGTCCTCCTTCCTCACGCCGAACAGGTCGATGCGCTGGCCGCCGGTGACCTTCACCGTGGGAATGGCGAACTTGTCCACCACGTCGGCGATGGCACGCAGCTCCTTGGCGCTGGTCAGCCCGCCCCACATGCGCGGGACGACGGAGTAGGTGCCGTCCTTCTGGATGTTGGCGTGGACGCGCTCGTTGATGTAGCGGGACCGGCTGTCGTCCTTGTACTCGCCCGGCCATTCGCAGAGCAGGTAATAGTTCAGCGCCGGGCGGCAATGGTGGCAGCCGTCGGGCGTGCGCCATTCCAGCCGCTGCATCACGTCGGGAATGGATTTCAGTTCCAACGCGGTGATGGCCCGGCGCACCTCGTCGTGGGTGCGGTCGGTGCATTTGCACATCGGCTTGGCCTTCGCCTCGCCCGCGTAGCCGTCGCCCAGCGTCAATGCCAGGAGCTGCTCCACCTGCCCGGTGCAGCTTCCGCAGGAGGCCGAGGCTTTGGTATGAGCCCGCACCTCGTCCAGGTTGGACAGGCCCTTTTCGGTGATCGCCGTGACGATGGTGCCCTTGCACACGCCGTTGCAGCCGCAAATCTCCGCACTGTCGGGGAGCGCCGCAACGGCGGCCTTAGGGTTTGCCGCCCCCTCGCCTCCGAACCCTTGCCCGAAGATCAGGGTGTCGCGGACCGGAGCGACCTCGGTCCCGTCCTTCAGCATCTGGAAGTACCAGCCGCCGTCCTTGGTGTCGCCGTAGAGCACGGCGCCCAGGATGCGGTTCTCCCTGACCACCACGCGCTTGTAGACGCCGCGGGCGGCGTCGCGGAACACGATGTCCTCGCAGTCCTTGCCGCCGGTGAAGTCGCCCGCCGAGAAGACGTCCACCCCCGTCACCTTCAGCTTGGTCGAGGTGACCGAGCCGGTGTAGGCGGCCTCGGTGCTCCCGGCCAGCCGGGCGGCGGCGACCTTGGCCATCTCGAACAGCGGGGCGACGAGGCCGTAGGTCTGGCCGCGATGCTCCACGCACTCGCCCACCGACAGGATCGCCGGATCGGAGGTGGTCATGGCGTCGTCCACCTGGATGCCGCGCCCGCAGGCCAGCCCCGCCGCCTTGCCCAGCGCCATGTTCGGGCGGATGCCCACGGCCATGACCACCAGATCGGCGGGAAGCTCCTGCCCGTTTTTCAGGCGAACCGCGGAAACACGTTCGCTGCCCACAATTTCGGCAGTGTCGGCACCGGTCAGCACGGTGATGCCGCGGCGTTCCAGCTCGTGCCGCAGCAGCGCCCCGGCGGAGCGGTCGAGCTGCCGTTCCATCAGCGTGTCCATCAAATGCAGGACCGTGACGTCCATGCCCTTGACCTTCAGCCCGTTGGCCGCCTCCAGCCCGAGCAGGCCGCCGCCGATGACCACCGCGCGCCCGCCCCTGGCCGCCGCCTCCAGCATCGTGTCGACATCGGCGAGATCGCGGAATCCGACGACGCCGGGCAGGGTGGAACCGGGAACCTGGATGATGAGGGGGGTGGAGCCGGTGGCGATCAGCAGCTTGTCGTAAGGCACGGTCAGGCCGGAGATGGCCGTGACGGTGCGGTTCGCGCGGTCGATCACCTCCACCCGGTCGCCGGTCAACAGCTTGATTCCGTTGGCCTCGTACCAGTCGCGCCCGTTCAGGACGATCTGCTCGAAGGTCTTCTCCCCGGCCAGCACGGGGGAGAGCATGATGCGGTTGTAGTTGGGGTGCGGCTCGGCGCCGAAGACGGTGATGTCGTAACGGTCCGGCGCCTTGGCCAGCAGTTCCTCCAGCGTGCGGATGCCGGCCATGCCGTTGCCGACGACGACCAGCCGTTCGCGCGGAGTGGATGGATTGGTGTGCGTGCTCATGCTGTGTGCCCTCTTGCGAGGCCGCGAGGCCGAAAAGAAAAAGGCGCCCGAAGCCCTGGGGATTCCCGCGGGATTCCCAGGGTTTCGGACGCCGTTGTCCGGGTGGTTCGCCGTCGAACCGGCCATGGCGCCGTTGCCCTGGCCCTGATCTGCCCACCCTTCTGGCAAGCCGCGTGCCAACACCGGCACCAAGGTATGAGACAGGGACCGGAACGGCGGATTTCCGCCATTTGCAAGGCCCCGCCGCCGTCAACGGATGACGGGAGTGTCAGGACCCGAACACGCGCTTTTGTCCCGCTTCGAACAAAAAGCGGTCCGAAAGCCGACAAATTGTGCAATGCGTCACCACCAAGGTACCAGCACAAAGAATAGGCAATTCGCGTCAAAGCCGCAGAAACAAAGACTTTCGGCCCTGTTTGGAAGGTCATTCAGCCTTTGGCATGGCCCTTGCGAGAGGAACGGGGGGACGCGCCAACGGCGGTGCGTCCATCCCATACGCCCAAGGTTGGGCCCCTCGGCACCGTCGCTGACCCGGTTCGACAGCCCTTCATGGCTGGAGAGCCCTCAACGGCGCGTCGCCGGTGGGGCGTTGGATCGAGGTCGGGCGTGCCGCGGGGGTCCGGAACGAGAGATGGAGCGACCAACGTGACGCGAGACGTGACCCGAGACGTGATCCGACTTCCCGCCTCCCCCCGCACCGCCCTGCTGTCCGCCGCCGCCACGCTGGCGCTGATGCTCGGCTCCGCCCAGGCCGCTCCGCTCGACGTGGAGAAGGACCAGCTCAAGCTGGGCTTCATCAAGCTGACCGACATGGCCCCGCTCGCCATCGCCGCGGAGAAGGGCTTCTTCGAGGACGAGGGCCTGTCGGTGACGCTGGAGCCGCAGGCCAACTGGAAGGTGCTGCTCGACCGCGTGATCTCCGGGGAGCTGGACGGCGCCCACATGCTGGCCGGCCAGCCGCTGGGCGCCACCATCGGCTTCGGCACCCAGGCCAACGTGGTGACCGCCTTCTCCATGGACTTGAACGGCAACGGCATCACCCTGTCCAACGAGGTGTGGGAGCGGATGAAGCCCAACCTGCCCACGGGGCCGGATGGCAAGCCGCTGCACCCGATCAAGGCCGACGCTCTGAAGCCGGTCATCGCCCAGTACCGGGCGGAGGGCAAGCCCTTCACCATGGGCATGGTCTTCCCCGTCTCCACCCACAATTACGAGCTTCGCTACTGGCTGGCCGCCGGCGGCATCAACCCCGGCTACTACGCCCCCAACGACGTGTCGGGGCAAATCCAGGCCGACGCCCTGCTCTCCGTCACCCCGCCGCCGCAGATGCCGGCGACGCTGGAGGCCGGGACCATCTTCGGCTACAGCGTCGGCGAGCCGTGGAACCAGCAGGCGGTGATGAAGGGCATCGGCGTGCCGGTCATCACCGACACCGAGATCTGGAAGAACAACCCGGAGAAGGTCTTCGGCGTCACCGAGGGCTGGGCCGCCAAGAACCCCAAGACCCATCTGGCGCTGGTCAAGGCGCTGATCCGCGCCGCCATGTGGCTGGACGAGAACAACAACGCCAACCGCGCCGAGGCGGTGAAGATCCTGGCGAAGTCGGAGTATGTGGGCGCCGACGCCAAGGTCATCGCCAACTCGATGACCGGCACCTTCGAGTATGAGAAGGGCGACAAGCGGGCGGTTCCCGACTTCAACGTCTTCTTCCGCTACAACGCCACCTATCCCTTCTACTCCGACGCCGTCTGGTACCTGACCCAGATGCGCCGCTGGGGCCAGATCGCCGAGGCCAAGCCGGACTCCTGGTACGACGAGACCGCCCGCAAGGTCTACAAGCCGGAAATCTACCTGAAGGCCGCGCGGCTGCTGGTGGAGGAGGGCAAGGCCAAGGAGGCCGACTTCCCCTGGGCCAGCGACGGCTACAAGCCGCTGGACGAGGGCTTCATCGACGGCATCGCCTACGACGGCCGCAAGCCCAACGAGTACCTGACGAAGCTGCCCATCGGCCTGAAGGGCGGGCAGGCGGTGCAGGGCGGGCAACTGGTCGGCGGTTGAGCGCTTCCCCCACGGACGACCTGCGCAGTGGCTGCGACGGGCCCCCTCCCTAACCCTCCCCCGCTACGCAGGGGAGGGAATCCGCCCCTCCCCCTGCGTAGCGGGGGGAGGTTGGGAGGGGGGCATCGGCGCCCCGCGCCAAACAGAAAGATCACCCCATGACCAGCGTGACCGAAGCCTCCACCCTGTCCTCCGCCGAGGCGCTGCGCGCCCGGCGCAAGGCCCGCCTCGCCCACAGCCTGAACCGCGCCGCCGCCGCCCTGCAAATCGTCGGGTTCGGCTGGCTCACACCGCTGCTCCGCATGGCCGCCGGGGACAGCCCGCGCCAGCAGGGGCGGGAGTTGTGGCAGCAGATGGGCGTGCCGCTGACCGCCCTGATGCTGTTCCTCGCCGCCTGGGCGTGGCTGGCGCCGCAGGTGAACACCAGCCTGGGCGCCATCCCCGGCCCGGCCCAGGTGTGGGAGCAGGTGGGCAATCTCCACGCCGACCATCAGGCCGAGCGCGCCAAGGAGGCCGCCTTCTACGACCGGCAGGCCAAGCGCAACGCCGAGCTGCTGGCCAAGGACCCGGCCGCCGAGGTGAAGAGCCGCCCCTACGCCGGCAAGCCGACCTATCTGGACCAGATCGTCACCAGCCTGAAGACGGTCTTCACCGGCTTCCTGCTGGGCGCCCTGGTGGCGGTGCCGCTGGGGGTGGCCTGCGGCCTGTCGCGCACGGTCAACGCGGCGATGAACCCGCTGATCCAGATCTTCAAGCCGGTGTCGCCGCTGGCCTGGCTGCCGCTGGTCACCATGGTGGTCAGCGCCACCGTGTCGAGCGACAACCCGACCTTCGAGAAGTCCTTCCTGACCTCGGCCGTCACGGTCACGCTCTGCTCGCTGTGGCCGACGCTGATCAACACGGCGGTCGGCGTGTCGTCCATCGACAAGGACCTGATGAACGTGGGCAAGGTGCTGCAACTGTCCGGCCCGACGATGGTGCGCCGGCTCGTGCTGCCCTCGGCGCTGCCCTACATCTTCACCGGGCTTCGGCTGTCGCTGGGCGTGGGCTGGATGGTGCTGATCGCGGCGGAGATGCTGGCCCAGAATCCCGGCCTCGGCAAGTTCGTGTGGGACGAGTTCCAGAACGGCTCCTCCTCCTCGCTCGCCCGCATCATGGTGGCGGTCTTCACCATCGGCCTGATCGGCTTCCTGCTCGACCGCGTCATGCTGGCCTTCCAGGCCGCCGTTTCCCACACCGGCACCCGCTGAGGAGTCCCCGAGCATGGCCATCCTTGAGCTGAAGAACGTCGCGAAGTCCTACGGGGGGACCCCGGTGCTGCGCGGCATCGACCTGACCATCGCGGAGGGGGAGTTCGTCGCCATCGTCGGCTTCTCCGGCGCCGGCAAGACCACGCTGGTCAACCTGATGGGCGGGCTGGCCGCCCCCGATGCCGGCGAGGTCCTGTTCCGCGGCCAGCCGGTGCGCGGGCCGGGGGCGGAGCGCGGCGTCGTGTTCCAGAACTACTCGCTGATGCCCTGGCTCAGCGTGAAGGACAACGTGGCGCTGGCCGTGGACGCCGTGCACAAGGGCAAGCCGTCGCCGGAGCGCGGCGCGCTGACCCGCCGGGCGGTGGAGACGGTGGGGCTGGGCCACGCCACCGACCGCCGCCCCAAGGAGCTGTCGGGCGGCATGCGCCAGCGTGTCGGCTTCGCCCGCGCGCTCGCCATGAGCCCGGAAATGCTGCTGCTCGACGAGCCGCTGTCGGCGCTGGACGCGCTGACCCGCGCCAAGCTGCAGGACGAGATCGAGGCGATCTGGCGCAAGGACCGCAAGACCGTCGTCCTCATCACCAACGACGTGGACGAGGCGATCCTGCTGGCCGACCGCATCATCCCGCTGACGCCGGGTCCGGGGGCGACGCTCGGCCCGGCCTTCGCGGTCGACCTGCCGCGCCCGCGCGACCGCACCGCCGTGAACCATGATCCGGCTTTCAAGCGCCTGCGCGCCGAGGTCACGGCCTGGCTGATGGAGGCCGGGGCCAGCCGCGCCGCCGCCGCGGTGGACGAGAGCCTGACTCTGCCGGCGGTCACTCCCATCACCGCCGCCCCGCCGCCGAAGTCCTATCTGGCCAATTTGAATCTGTTGGGCCAGCCCGGCGGCCTGTCCGACGACCGCTACGTCGAGTTCAGCCGGGTCACCAAGACCTTCGCCACGCCGAAGGGGCCGCTGACCGTGGTGGACGGCTTCGACCTGAAGATGCGCAAGGGGGAGTTCATCTCCCTGATCGGCCATTCGGGCTGCGGCAAGTCCACCGTCCTGTCGATGGTCGCCGGGCTGGCCGACGTGTCCAGCGGCGGCATCGTTCTGGACGGCAAGGAGGTGACCGGCGCCGGCCCCGACCGCGCGGTGGTCTTCCAGGCGCCCAGCCTGTTCCCCTGGCTGACCGCGCTGGAGAACGTCATGCTGGGGGTGGACCGCGTCTACCCGCAGGCCGGCCGGGGGGAGCGCAACGACATCGCCCGCTACTACCTGTCGCGCGTCGGGCTGGGCGACGCCATGCACAAGACGGCGGCGGAGCTGTCCAACGGCATGAAGCAGCGCGTCGGCATCGCGCGGGCCTTCGCCCTGTCGCCGAAGCTGCTGCTGCTGGACGAGCCCTTCGGGATGCTGGACAGCCTGACCCGCTGGGAGCTTCAGGAGGTGCTGATGGAGGTGTGGGCGCGCACCCAGGTCACCGCCATCTGCGTCACCCACGACGTTGACGAGGCGATCCTGCTGGCCGACCGTGTGGTGATGATGTCCAACGGCCCGAACGCCCGCATCGGCCACATCCTGGAGGTGGACATCCCCCACCCCCGGACCCGGCAGGCTCTGCTGGAGCATCCCCGCTACTACGCCTACCGGGAGGAGCTGCTGAACTTCCTGGAAGGCGGGCATCACGGGACGGTCAAGGCGGCATAAGGTCGTGTGAAGGGGAGGGCGGAGCGGCCATGGCGAACAAACCCTTGACCATCCTGGTGGCCGGACCCGACGCCAGCGCGACGCGGGCCGTGGAGGACGGCTTGGCCGGGGCGGGAGGCCGCGACCGCATCGCCGTGCTCCATGGCTTCGCCGATCTGCCCGCCCGCGTCGCCGCGCTGGCGCCGGACGCGGTCGTCGCTGTTTTGGAAACATTGGACGCCGCGACGCTGGACGGCGTCTTCCGTCTGGCCCGGTCCGGGGCCTGCGCCGTCGTCCTGTTCGCCGACAAAGCGCCGCCGGGGGCGGCGGCGCAGGCGGCGGAGGCCGGGGTGGCCGCCTTCGTCCTCGACGGGCTGCACCCCGCCCGCGTGCGGCCGATCCTGGAAACCGCGCTGGCGCGATTCGCTGCTTTTGAAACGCTGAAACGCGAACGGGACGAGGCCCGCACGCAGCTCGCCGACCGCAAGCTGATCGAGCGGGCGAAGGGCATCCTGATGCAGCAGAAATCCCTGACGGAGGAGGCGGCCTACAACGCCCTGCGCAAGGCCGCCATGAAGCAGGGCCGCCGGGTCGCCGACATCGCCCAGAGCGTCATTACCGCCGCCCAGATCGAGCTGTGAGGCGTTTCAAATCAAGCGCTTCGGGCAGAGATTATACGGAACGGCCGATTCACTTCCTGGACCGGAGGGTCGGCCCTCGAGCGCTCCGGTGACGGCGGGTCTCCCTCAACAGTGCCAAAGCATGCGAGTCGCGGCAAGCCGTCTGTTTGTCCAATGTGTGAGCCGGTGATCGGGGGTGTCGCAATTCCGGCCGAGGCGTGCGGGATGCCGGCCTCGTCCCTATAATCCGCCGCCATCGCGCCGGAGCGGAGCGAGGCCCCCTTTCGTCGCCGATCCTCCGGAGGCATCACGCCGTCATCGGCGAAGACGGCGCACCGCGGCGATGAACGACCCGGCCGAGGGGAGCCAAGGCCCAAGGCTTGGCCCCTTGGGCGATCGCGTTGGCCAGACCGTCCGGATCGGCGGTCACCACGAAGCCCGCCAGCGTTCCGCCGCCGTGTGATCGTACGGTCATGTACGAAGGCTTGCGGTTTTGGCCTCTTCCGTACGAAGGAGGGGTGTGGGGCTGCGATGCCGCCCTGCCGGAAAACGCATTGATGCTCATGAAAACCAGAGGGTCCCCGGCGCGTGCCGCCCTCGCTATGATCCCGGCGCGGACGTCCGAACCGGCGCGCCGCCTGGTTCAAGGAGTGGGGCATGCTGGTCCGGCAGGGTGAGCATCGTGGCGTGTCGGCGGACCGCAGCCTGGCCTGGTCGCTGGCGGGCATCGCCGGCGCCGTCAACGCCGCGGGGTTCTACGCCGCCGGCCTCTATTCCTCGCACATGACCGGCACCGTCTCGACCATGGCCGATCATCTGGCTCTGGGCGAGATGGGCGCCTTCGGCATGGCGCTGGCGATCGTGGCGACCTTCATCGCCGGGGCGATGGTGTCGGCGATGCTCATCAACGCCGGGCAGCGCCGCGGCCTGTCGGCGATCTACGCCTACAGCGTCTGCCTCGAAGCCCTCCTGCTAGCCGGGCTCGGCGCCGCCGACGTCTGGCTGCACGAGCTTCGCGGCGCCGCGCTGGTCATGGGCTTGAGCTTCCTGATGGGGTTGCAGAACGCCATCGTCACCCGCATCTCCAACGCCCGCGTCCGCACCACCCACGTCACCGGCATGATCACCGACATCGGGATCGAGCTGGGCAACCTGATCGACGATCTCTACCACCGCAACGGCCGGGATCGCGTCCGGGTGACGCTCGACAAGCTGAAGACGCATCTGCCGACCGTCGGGTCCTTCTTCCTGGGCGGCGTGCTGGGGGTTCTGGGCTACAGCGCCTGGGGAGCGATGCTGTTCGTGACGCTGGCGGCCATCCTCGCCGGCTTCGCCGCCCCGGTGATTCTTGCCGAATGGCGGACGGCGGAGTAGGAGCGTTTCAAATTCAGCGTTGCCGGACACGGCTTTCCACTGTTGACGCAACATGACCGATTCCGAAGGCCCGATTCCCGACATCATCGCTCCCGGCCTGAAGGCTTTGTTCGTCGGATTCAATCCGGGGACGCGCTCCGGCCTGCTCGGCCACAATTACGCGGGGCGGGGCAACCAGTTCTGGAAGTTGCTGGCGGAGGCCGGTTTGACGCCGCGCCTGCTGCGCCCGGAGGAGGACCGGCTCCTGCCGGACTTCGGGCTGGGCTCCACCAACCTCGTGGCGCGGGCGACGCCGAGCGCCGCCGATCTCAGCCGCGCGGAGCTGCGCGGCGGCGTGCCGCGGCTGCGCGCCCTGGTCGCGGAGGTCCGGCCACGGGTGATCGCCTACACGGGGAAGGGGGTCTATCTCGCCGCCGCGGAGCGTGACCGGGCGGACTGGGGCGTGCAGCCGGACAGCCTGTTCAATGGTCCGGTGGACGTCGTGCTGCCCTCGCCCAGCGGGCTCGCCCGCCTGCCCTTCGCGGAAAAGCTGCGCTGGTTTCGCGAGGTGAAGCGGGTCATCGACGCTGAAGTTGACACCCGCCGCTGACGTCAGCGGGTGTCCGTTACAAATTCAGCGTTGCTGACGGTCAGGCCAGCAGCTCATCGAGTAGGGCGTGAAGGCGGCGCAGCTCCTGCCATTGCGCCTCGCTGAGCTGCTTGCGGTGCGCCCGCAGCTCCCCGGCATCGACGGCGGAGAAGTCCTTGGCGATGCGCTGGACGGCGGAGACGAAACGCACCGCCGGGGCCGGCTGAACCTTCGCCGCCGCCGCGGAATCCGGCTCGCCGCCGCCCATCTGGGCGCGCTTGGCCTCGCGCAGCGCCTTGACGGTGCCGCCGTCCTTGATCGTGTCCCACAGCTTCCTCTGCAGGACCGGATCGTCCACCGCGGCGATCTCCGTCAGGATGCTTTTCGGCACCGAGCGGTGGCGCGTTTCAAATTCAGCGACGATGTCGGCCGGCAGACGCAGCAGCGACAGGGTGCGCGTCACCTCCGCCTGGCTGCGCCCGATCACCTGCCCCAGCGCCTCGTGCGTGTAGTCGTGCCGCTCGATCAGCCGGGCGAAGGCGCGGGCCAACTCCATGGCGTCGAGGTCGACGCGCTGGATGTTCTCGATCAGCGCCAGCTCGTCGGGATCGCCGTCGGTGACGATGGCGAAGATGGTCTGGCGCCCGGCCAACCCGCAGGCGCGCAGGCGCCGCTCACCGGCGATCAGCCGGTAGTCGCCGTCGCCGAGATCCTGCACCAGGACCGGCTGCTTCAGCCCGTGCCGGGCGATGGAGTTGGCCAGCTCCTGCAGCGACTGGTCGTCGAAATGGCGGCGCGGCTGGTCGGGATTGGGGTGCACCCGGTCGAGATCGACCTCGATCAGCCGCGGGAAGTCGGCGGACAGCCCGAACAGCGCGTCCCCTCCGCGCTGCGCCGCCTTGTCGAAAATGCGGGTGCTGGTCCGTTCGAGTTTACGAGACATGGGCGTCTTCCGCAGTCTGGAGGTGGGCGGCCAGTTCGCGCGCCAGTTCGCCGTAAGCCTGGACGCTGTTGGAATTCGGGTCGGCCTCGATGGCCGGGCGGCCGGCGCCCGACGCCTGGGCGAACAGGGTGGCGCGCGGCACCGCGTTCAGAACGCGGGTGCGCCCCTCGTAATGCTCCTGAATCTCGCGCAGGCTGGCCTGATCCTGCGTCAAACGCGACGAGAACATGGTCGGCAGGATGCCGAAGATGTTCAGCGACGGGTTCGAACGGCGGCGGATCTTGGCGATGGTTTCCAGCAGCAGCGGCACGCCGAGCCCGGCGAACACCTCGGTCTGCACGGGAATCAGCACGAGATCGCTGGCCGCCAGCGCGTTGATGGTGAGAAGGCCGAGGTTGGGCGGGCAGTCGATCACGATGACATCGTAACGGTTCCGCACCTCCGCCAGCTTCTCCTTGAGGACCAGGGAGTTGTCGGGCTCCGCCACCAGCTCCGTCTCCGCCGCGGCCAGTCCGATGCTGGACGGGGCGAGCATGACGGCGCCGCCGCACACCGGCTGGAGGATGCTGTCGAAGGACGCCCCGCCGCGCACGACATTATAGATGCCCTTGCGCTGGGTTTCGATCTCGCCGGGGTCGAGCCCCATATGGACGGTGGCGTTGCCCTGGGGGTCGCTGTCGAGAAGCATCACCTTCAGGCCGAGCGTGGACAGCGCGTAGGACAGGTTGACCGCCGTCGTCGTCTTGCCGACGCCGCCCTTCTGATTCGCCACGGCCACCACGGCGCGCTGCATCTTGGGCACCCCGGCGTTCTGCGGCACGGCGGCCATGCCGCCCTGGCCCGCCAGGAAACCGGCGACCTGCTGGGGGATGCGCTCCGCCCCGCTTTCCCACCGGCTGATCCGGGAGCGGTCGTAGCGGCGGTTCAGTGCGCCGTTGAGCCATGTCGCGAAGCTCAACTGGTCTTCGGCGCGCCGTTCGCGGATGGCGCGCAGTTCTTCCCCGTTCATCGGGCCTCCGACTTTCCCTGTGAGTGGTCCTTTCTTGCAAAATGTGACGCAACTGGTCAAGCCGGAGCGCATCGAATTGCGTCAAATGGCGGTGGAAACGGCGGTCATGCGACGTCGTATGGGACTATGGTCATAGAAAAGCGGGCCTTGCGCCGGCCGCGGCGGACCGGGAAAAACCGTTCCGTAGTCGAATCGACCGTGACCCCGTCAAGCCCATTTTCCAAAGCGTTACCAATTCAGCGTTGGGTGGCGGGTGCGGTCTCGATTCGGCCCTTGAATCGCCTGGAGTCTGCCGTTTCAAATTCAGCGTCGTATGCCGATTCGAGGGTTTGCGCCGGCGTTGCAAGATCTGCGCGAGACTCGTCGAGTCGGCTAAGCCCTGGAAAGCCTTGGGTTTCCGAGTCGAATGTTACCAATTCAGCGTTGGAGCCGAGTCGCCTTTGTATCAAATTCAGCGTCGGGTCCGGTTGACAGTTGACGGTCTGCGGCTGGAACCGTCCATTCGCCCCGGTGCACGTGTCGGTGGAGGATGGGGGTCCGGATCACCCTCGAATGCCCGGTTGGCGATTCTCCGACCCCTGCGACGTTGCGTTTTCAGCGAAGGGGGTCGCGCCAGCACCCGCGCAACCGGTCTAACCGGAGAATCCTATAGGGACTCATATAGGACATGGTTGCGAGTTCAGCGTGGATAACCGCCTTTCGTGACTCGTCTTCAGCGTGGATGAGCGAGTCCCCGTTGCGACTTCGGCGTCCGCGCCGTTGCGGAGTCAGCGAACCGATCCGGCCCGTTTCGCCCGTTGCGATTCCAACTCAGCGTGGACAAGCCCGTGCGGCTGTGGACAAGCGGCTTTCCGGCTGGAGGTGCTCCGTTGGCGACGCTGATTTTGAAACGTCGGCTCGGCGGTTGCCGGCGGGGGAAGGGATGGGCCGGGTCAGAAAAGGCCGCTTCGCTGAAGTTGAGTCGGAATCTGCAGCTTCCGTTGCAACTTCAGCGATTCGTGGGATGGACGCGCTTCACAGCCACCACATTTTGTGTTTTCTGAAATGACAGGAACGTGACCGAACGAGGCCGGAGGGGTCCCATGGCGAAAATCCACGAGCAGCTTACCCTGGAGGGATTCGAGGCGGTTCTTGCCCGCACCGAAGACCCCAAGGAGCGCCGCCGTGTGATGATGGCCCATGAAGCGCTGTCCAACGAGATGGACGCGATCGGCTATCTCCACGCCGGCTTCTGCCAAGCCTCGCTGCCGCACCGCAAGCCCAAGGACGAGACCGCGCCCTGGGTGCGCAACAACGGCAAGTACCAGCTCGTTGTCCGCCCCGGCATCCTGCCGCTGCGCGACGGCACGGTCCTGGACGTCGGGGTTCCCTATGGCGCCAAGGCGCGCCTGATCATGATCTACCTGCAGACCGAGGCGCGCAAGACACGCAGCGCCCACGTCGATCTGGGGCCGAGCATGAGCGCGTGGCTGCGCCGTCTCGGGCTGGCCCCGACGGGCGGCGAGCGCGGAAACTACAAACCGGTGCGCGAGCAGGTGCTGCGGATCGCCCGTAGCGAATTCACCCTGCGCACCACCACCGGCCCCTCCACGGCGGAGATCTCCGACCAGCGCCTGATCGACGGCATCAAGCTGTGGCGCGACGAGGAGGACACGCCCGACCTGTTCCGCACCGGCGGCGAGTGGGTGCGCTTCGTCCGCCTGACCCAGAGCTTCTTCGAGCATCTGATGGAACACGCCGTCCCGCTCGACGAGCACGCCATCGCCAAGCTGAAGAACTCCGCCCTCGCGCTCGACGCCTATGTGTGGCTGGTCCACCGCCTGCACCGGCTGGACAAGCAGACGGTGGTTCCCTGGCACGCCCTGTCGCAGCATTTCGGCTCGGTCAGCGAGCACCGCGTCCTGGCCTTCCGCCTGAAGGAAGCTTTGAAGGACGTGATGGCCGTCTATCCCGACGCGAACATCGAGCCGACCTCCAAGGGACTCGTCCTGCGTCCCTCGGCCCCGGCCGTGCCGTCGAACAAGCATCTCGTCCTGCGGCCTGTCCGCGGCTGAGGCGGAACGGGTTGAGCGCTGCGGATGGAATCGCCCGCAGCGCGACACGCTCTGTTGAAATGAACGGCTCGGGCGTGACATTGTCGGTCGGTTGCAACCATCCGCTGCTGTGCCAGATGCAGCGGAAGGACCGATCCCAATGTCCTACAGGGTCGGTGACGATCAATATCCGGCGCGCGCCGTGGTTTCCATCGAGGCCACCTGGGGAAGCCGCACCTACATCGGTTCGGGCTTCCTGGTCGGCCGCAACGACGTCATCACCGCGTCCCACGTCGTCTACAACGCCGCTCTCGGCGGCAAGCCAAGCAGCCTGAAGATTTACCCGTCCTACAACCCGGGGAAATCCGACAACAAGGCCTACGGCGTTGCCAAGTCGCAGTTCTTCACCAACTTCGATCCGGATTCGGACGGCAAGCTGATCACCGGCGATTTCTACCGCGCCACCCAGAGCGGGTCCGAGATCGACGTCGCGCTGCTGACCTTGTCCGAACCCATCGGCGACGCCTACGGCTATTTCGGGATCGACTGGAACTTCAGCGGCGGGCCCGTCAGTGTTCTGGGCTATCCCGCCAAATACGATCGCTACGAGATCTACGACAGCGGCTCCATCCGCCGGTCGGGCGTCGATACCGTCTACTATGTGAACCCGGATCTGGAGATCAATCCCGGAAATTCCGGCGGTCCGATCTATTACAGCTCCGGAAACAACGCCTTTGCCGTCGGTGTCGTGTCGACCGCCGTCGGTGCCGCCTCGCTTGGCGGCCACGCCTATTGGCTGAAGGACGCGCTGTCCGCCAACGACGCCTACATCTCGTCCGGTGCGCCTCCGACCGACACGCAGCGGCGGGCCTTCGTGAACAACGGGGTGTCCGGCTGGGAAGTGCAGATGGAGATCTATGTCGGCCCGCTGACGACGCTGAAGAACATCTATCTGGGCACCAAATCCATCGAGGCGGTGATCGGCAGCATGCTGGGCGACTTCATGAATCTGGGTGCCGGCGACGATGCGGCGGACGGGAAGGACGGCGACGACGTCCTGGACGGCGGCACCGGTTCCAACTTCCTGACCGGCGGGGCGGGCAACGACACCTTCTTCCTGGATGGGCGGGGCACCGGGGTGACCTGGTCCACC
Source organism: Azospirillum sp. TSH58 (assembly GCF_003119115.1). Lineage (NCBI taxonomy): Bacteria > Pseudomonadati > Pseudomonadota > Alphaproteobacteria > Rhodospirillales > Azospirillaceae > Azospirillum > Azospirillum sp. TSH58. Next base: position 922,850 of record NZ_CP022367.1, on the reverse strand, counting down.
ATCACCGACTTCGAGCCGGGCGAATGGAGCACCGCCTGGGGATGGAAGGAGGAGGTGTCGAAGCTCACCTGGGAGGCGATGAAGGGCGCCACCGGGTACGAGGGCGCCACGGTGCGCATCGACTTCGACGGCAACGGCACCATCGATGGCAGCATCACCTTCACCGGAAAAGCCGTCGGCGCGGTCATCACCATGCCGGGTCAGGTGGGTGCCGACAGTTATCTGGCCTTCCGTCTGGCCTGACGGCTCTCTTACCACGGGGGCACAGAGACACGGAGGGACGCTCCAACCCTCCCTCCATGTCTCCATGGCGATCCCAAGCCCCCTGGGACGCCCTACAGGGGCAGCAGCAGTTCCCGCTCCGCCGCCGCGTCCGGTGAGGGGGCGGCCAGAGTCCCGCGGGTGACCGTCACGGCGCTTCGCCCGCCGCCCTGCGGGGTGACGCGCACCTGCACGCCGATCCGCTCCACCAGCGCCGGGACGTGGCTGATGACGCCGACCTGCCGCCCGGTGGCCTGAAGCGCCTCCAGGCAGGACAGCGCCAGATCCAGGCTGCCGGGGTCCAGCGTGCCGAACCCCTCGTCGATGAACAGCGTGCCGATCCCGCCGCCGCCGCTGCCCCCCGCCATGGCCGACAGGCCGAGCGCCAGGGCCAGCGACACCAGGAACATCTCGCCGCCGGACAGGCTGTGCACGCCGCGCCGCTCGTCGCCCATCTCGCCGTCCACCACCTGGATCTCCAGATCGGCCCCGCCCACCCGTTCCAGCCGGTAGCGGCGGGCGAGATCGGCCAGATAGCGGTTCGCCTGCACCAGCAGCAGGTCGAGGCTGAGGCTCTGGGCGAAGTTGCGCAGCTTTCGCCCGTCGGCGGAGCCGATGAGCTGCGCCATGGTCGCCCACAGCCCCTGGGCCTTGCGCTGCGCCTCCACCCGGTCGAGCACGGCGGCGAGGCGTCCGCGATTCTCGATATCGGCGCGCAGCCGGGCCTGGGCCTCGCCCAGCCGGGCGCGGGCCTCCTGCAGGCGCCGGCCCGTCTCGGCGACGGCCTCGCCGGCCTCCTCGGCGCCGAGCGCGGGGTGTCCGGCGGCGTGGTGCTCCCGCCGCAGCCGCGTCCGCTCCGCCGCCAGAAGCGCCGTCTCGCGCCGCGCCGACTCGAGGGCGGCGAGCGCCCGTTCCTCCCCGGTAAGCCAGTCCTCGTCCCGGACCAGATGGGCGCGCGCCGCCTCCACCGTCACGCCGCAGCGCTCCGCCGCGGCGGCCAGGGCGTCGGCCGCCGCTTCCGCCTCGGCGGCGCAGCGGCGCGCGGAGTCGCCCCGCGTGGCGACGGTCTGCTCCGCCCCGGACAGGCGGGCCGCCGCGTCCTGCCGGGCGATCGTGGCCTGCTCGACCAGGGCCTCGGTCCGTCGACAGGCCTCGGTCAGCTCCTTCTTCACCGCGGCGACCGCGCGTCCGCCCAGCAGGGACCCCCGTGCGCCGCGCCGTTCCTCCAGCGCCGCGGCCAGCCCCTCGCACCGCCGCCGCGCCGCCTGTTCGGCTTGCCGCGCGCCTTCCAGTTCCGCCGCCTTGGCGCCGGCCTGCCGCTCCAGGGCCTCCACGTCGCGCCGCGCTTGGGCCAACCCCTCGCGCTGACGCAGGACCTCGGCGACCCGCGCGCCGATGCTCTCGCGGAACCCCTCCGGATCGCGGTCGAGCCGGCTGTCCCAGCCTTCCAGCCCGGCGAAGGGCTGGGCCAGCTCCGCCCGCACCGCCGTCCGCGTGTCCGCCGCCTGATCACGCCGCGCCACGGCGAGCGATTCGGCATGGCGGGCGGCGTCGAGCTGGCGCGTCCGCGTCTCGATGGCCCGCTCGGCCTCGGTCAGCGCCGCATCCCGCGTCCGGCAGGCCTGCACCGCGGCGTCGAGCCGCGCCTTGTGGTCCAGCGCCGCCGCCTCGGCCTGTCCGGCCGCTGTCAGTTCCACGTCCACCTCGGCCAACCGCCGGGTGACGGTCTCCGCGTCCGGTTCGGCGGGCAGCCCGAAGCCGGGCGCCCGCTCCGCCCAGCGCTCCGCCACGGCCGTCCGGTCCGCGGCCAGGGCGGCCAGCCGGCCATCCAGGACCACAGCCTGTTCCAGCGCCGCCTTCGCGGCGGCGGTGTGGGCGCCCTGGTCGGTGGCCAACCCGGTGACCTCGGCGCGCAGGGCGGCGACGTGGCGTTCCTGGTCCTCGGCCAGCTGGTCGAGCGGCGTGTGCCCGTCCCCCCAGGGATGCTCCGTGGCACCGCAGACCGGGCAGGACTCGCCGTCCGCCAACTGGGCGCGCAGCGACGCCACGCCCTCGCTGCGGGCAAGGCGCAGGCGGTGGAGCGTGGTGTCCGCCTCCTCCAACGCCGCCCGGCGCTGGTCCAGCCGTGCCTTCATCTCCGCGGCGCGGATCTCCCCCTCCACGGCGGCGGTGCGTTGCCGCTTGCGTTCCGCCTCGGCCTCCGCGGCGTCCGCGGCCAGCCGGGCGGCCCGCTCCGCCAACTGAGACAGCACGGACAGCCCGTCGCGGCGCTCCGCCAGCGCCGTGCGGCGGCCGCGCAGGGTGTCCAGCGACTCCACCGGCTCGGCCTTCAGCGCGGACAGCGCTTGCTCCGCTTCGTCCCGCCGCGCGGCGGCGTCCCGCCGGACGGTGGACAGGCGGATCCGTTCCGCCTCGTGGGCGGCGGCCTCCGTGGCGGCGCGGGCAGCCTCCGCCTCCGCCTCCCGCACGGCCCTCGCCGAGTCGCGGTGGCGCAGCAGCAGCGCGTCCCAGCGCGCCCACTGGTCGGCCACGGGCTGCAGGGCCGTCTGGCCGGCCAGCCAGCCCTCCCGCTCCGCCGATTCGGCGCGCGCCTGGTCCAGCGCCGTCCGGATGGCGGTCCAACTCTCCCCGATGGCCCTGGCGTCCGCCTCCGCCGTTGCGGCGTCCGCGTGCGCCCCGGCCTGTTGGCCGGCCAGCGCGGCGATCTCGGCATCGAGGGCGGCGGCCTGTTCCAACTCCGGCTCGGCGGCGTCGATGGCGCTGCGGGCCGTCTCGTAGGCGCCGCGCACCGCGCGATGACGGGCCTCGGCATGGACCAGCCGATCCTGCGCCTCCGTCACCGCGGTCTGGGCTCGGGCCAGAGCCTCCCCGGCTTCCGAGGCCGCAGCGGCGCAGCGGTCCGCCTCGCCCAACCGGACCCGCAGCGGCTGGAGCCGGCGCAGAAGGGCCGCCTCCTCCCGCCGCGCCGCGGCCTCCTGCCAAACCTCTTCGGACCGTGCGCTCGCGGCGGCGGCCTCCATCTCCGCCTTGCCCAGCCGGGCGTCCTGCTCATGCCAGGCGACGGTGGCGCGGGCCTGCTCGAACGCCGCTTCCTCCTGGCGCACCGCCTCGGCCGCCGCTCCGGCCTCGGCGTCCAGGACGGCGCGCTCGTCGTCGGTCAGCACGCCGATGCCCGCGCATTGCGCTTCCAGCGCCTCCAGCGCCCGCTGCTCCTCCCGGGAGCGCTCATGCGCGGCGACGGAGATGCGGGAGTAGATCTCGGTGCCGGTCAGCAGCTCCAGCAGGGCGGAGCGCTCGGTCGCCGGGGCTTTCAGGAAGTTGGCGAAATCGCCCTGGGCCAGCAGGACGGCGCGGCGGAACTGCTCGAAGCTCAGCCCCAGCCGGCTGGAGATCTCGTCCAGCACGCTGGTCTTGCCGTCGCCCAGCCGCTTGCCGTCCGCAAGCGCGGTTAGGCTCATCGTCTGCTTCTGCAACTGGCCGCGCGCGTTCTGCCGGGCCCGCCGCAGCTCCCAGCGCGCCCGGTAGGCGGCGCCGTCGATCCCGGCGAAATCCACCTCGGCCCAGCCGGCCCCGGCACCGCGGCGCAGGACGCTGCGCACGTCGGTGGTGCTGATGGCGTCGGTGTCCCCGCTGGCGCCCAGCGCCACGCCGCGCCCGTCCGGCAGCCGGGGCATGCGGTCGAACAGGGCGAGGCACAGCGCGTCCAGGATGGTGCTCTTTCCCGCCCCGGTCGGGCCGGTGATGGCGAACAGGCCGGCGTGGCGCAGCGGCCCTCCGGCCAGTTCCACCGCGAAGGTCCCGTCCAGGCTGGCCAGATTGCAGCCGCGAACCGCCAGAATCCGCATCACGCACCCTCCTGGACGGTCGCGACCAATTCATGGAAGGCGGCGAGCAAGGCCGGCTCCGGCTCGCCTTCGTGATGGCGGCGGTAGAGCCGCAGGAACACGTCCTCCGGCGCGAGGTCCGCCAGATCGGCCAGCGGCACGGATTCGGCCAGCGTCTCGCCGCTGCCGGTCAGCCGCAGGGCCAGCTTCACCAGCCGCGCCGGTCGCCCGGCCAGCGCCGCGACCACCTCCTCGCGCAGGGCCGGCCGGGGCGCCGGCAGTTCGACCGAGACCTCTATGTAAGGCCAGCCCTCCCGTGGCAGGTCCTCGTCCAGCTCCAGCGCGGTCAGCGCCGCCAGCGCGTCCTCCGGCGCCGCGAACCGTCCGCCGCCGGGGATGCGCCGGATGGCGACGAAGCGGGGCACCCGCAGGGACTCGACCCCGGCCAGCCGTCCCTCCGCGATGTCGGCCAGCACCACCTGATGCGGGTAGGGCTCCTCGTCCACCGCCAGCGGCAGGGGGGAACCGCTGTAGCGCACCGAGTCGCGGGTCCCCACCGCCTGCGCCCGGTGCAGGTGGCCGAGCGCCACATAGGCGGCGTCCTCCGGGAAGACGTCGACCGGCAGCGCGTGCTGGTTGCCGCCCAGGATCTTGCGCTCGCTGAGTTCGGACAGAGCGCCGTCGCGCATGTAGCAATGGCCGGTGAGGATCAGCGCCTCGCCGGGCCGCAAGGCGCGCCGCCCGGCCTCCGCCGCGTCGGCGTAGACCCGGCGCACCCCCTCGACCAGCGGGTCGGCGCCGGCGGCGATCTCCTCCTCGCCCAGAGGCGGGAGATCGGCGGGGCGGAGGTAGGGCACCGCGACGCAGCGCGCGGCGACCGTTCCGTCGCGGCTGGTCAGCGGAACCACCAGCCCCTCCGGCGCGAAGGCGCCCTCCTCGTCCACCGGCAGGGCGCCGACCACCCGCACCCCCATTTCCGTCAGCAGCGGGGAGGGCGCCTCCAGCCGGCTGCCGCTGTCGTGGTTGCCGGCGACCACCACGATGTCCAGCGCCGGGCAGCGCGCCTTGGCCTTCGCCAGGAACCGGTAGAACAGGCTGAGCGCCGGGATCGGGGGATTCTGCCCGTCGAATACGTCTCCGGCGATGATCAGCGCATCGACCGCCCGGTCTTCGAGACGGTCGAGAAGCCAATCAAGGAATCGCGCATGCTCGTGCTCGCGCGCGAAGCCGTGCAGAGTCTGCCCGAGGTGCCAATCGGCGGTGTG
>NZ_CP022367.1:770000-915000 GCF_003119115.1 Azospirillum sp. TSH58 | reverse complement strand
CTTGCGGCGTTGTGCGTGCGTCTGGGCTTGCCCCTGCGCGTGGCGCAACCGCTGAGTTTAGGATCAAGCGTCTGAAGGGCATCTGGTGGATGCCTTGGCACTGAGAGGCGATGAAGGACGCAGCACGTTGCGATAAGCCATGGGGAGCCGCGAGCAGGCTTTGATCCGTGGATTTCCGAATGGGGCAACCCACCGCGCAAGCGGTATCCTCACCTGAATTCATAGGGTGGGGAGGCGAACCCGGCGAACTGAAACATCTAAGTAGCCGGAGGAAAGGACATCAACCGAGACTCCGCTAGTAGTGGCGAGCGAACGCGGACCAGGCCAGTCATTCAGTCTACATAACCGGAACCGTCTGGAAAGGCGGGCCAGAGCGGGTGATAGCCCCGTACGGGTAAACCGGACTGAATGCTCGAGTAGGGCGGGGCACGTGAAACCCTGTCCGAACATGGGGGGACCACCCTCCAAGCCTAAGTACTCCTCAGTGACCGATAGTGCACCAGTACCGTGAGGGAAAGGTGAAAAGCACCCCGACGAGGGGAGTGAAACAGTTCCTGAAACCGGATGCCTACAAGCAGTCGGAGCGGCCTTGTGCCGTGACGGCGTACCTTTTGTATAATGGGTCAGCGACTTACAGTAAGCAGCGAGCTTAAGGCGATAGCCGGAGGCGCAGCGAAAGCGAGTCTGAACAGGGCGCTTGAGTTGCTTGCTGTAGACCCGAAACCCGGTGATCTAGCCATGGGCAGGTTGAAGGTGCGGTAACACGCACTGGAGGACCGAACTCACGCCTGTTGAAAAAGTCGGAGATGACCTGTGGCTAGGGGTGAAAGGCCAATCAAACCGGGAAATAGCTGGTTCTCCGCGAAAGCTATTTAGGTAGCGCGTCGGGCGATTGCCCACGGGGGTAGAGCACTGGATGGGCTAGGGGGCCTCGCGGCTTACCAAACCTAACCAAACTCCGAATACCGTGGAGCACAGCCCGGCAGACAGACGGTGGGTGCTAAGGTCCATCGTCGAGAGGGAAACAGCCCAGACCGCCAGCTAAGGTCCCCAAATCACGGCTAAGTGGGAAAGGATGTGGGAAGGCCATGACAACCAGGAGGTTGGCTTAGAAGCAGCCATCCTTTAAAGAAAGCGTAATAGCTCACTGGTCTAGTTAAGCCGGCCTGCGCCGAAAATGTATCGGGGCTCAAGCCGTGTACCGAAGCTGCGGATGTGTCTTTGACACGTGGTAGCGGAGCGTTCCGTAAGCCTGCGAAGGGTGTCCGTGAGGCCGCCTGGAGGTATCGGAAGTGAGAATGCTGACATGAGTAGCGACAAACAGTGTGAGAAACACTGTCGCCGAAAGTCCAAGGGTTCCTGCGCAAGGTTAATCCACGCAGGGTGAGCCGGCCCCTAAGGCGAGGCCGAAAGGCGTAGTCGATGGGAACCACGTTAATATTCGTGGGCCAGCGGGTGTGTGACGAATGGGAAAGCGTGTCGGGCCTTATCGGATTGGCCCGGCTGGGGACCCGTTCCAGGAAACAGCCCCCGCATCAGACCGTACCCCAAACCGACACAGGTGGACTGGTAGAGTATACCCAGGCGCTTGAGAGAATGGTGTTGAAGGAACTCGGCAAATTGCCCTCGTAACTTCGGAAGAAGAGGGCCCCGTTCGTGCGCAAGCGCGGGCGGGGGGCACAGACCAGGGGGTGGCGACTGTTTACTAAAAACACAGGGCTCTGCGAAGCCGTACAAGGCGACGTATAGGGTCTGACGCCTGCCCGGTGCCGGAAGGTTAAGAGGAGGGGTTCACGCTCCGAATTGAAGCCCCGGTAAACGGCGGCCGTAACTATAACGGTCCTAAGGTAGCGAAATTCCTTGTCGGGTAAGTTCCGACCTGCACGAATGGCGTAACGACTTCCCCGCTGTCTCCAACACCAACTCAGCGAAATTGAACTCTCCGTGAAGATGCGGAGTACCCGCGGTCAGACGGAAAGACCCCGTGCACCTTTACTACAGCTTTGCAGTGGTGCTAGGGATCTCATGTGTAGGATAGGTGGGAGGCTAGGAAACCCGGGCGCCAGCTCGGGCGGAGCCAACCTTGAAATACCACCCTTGAGGTCTCTGGCATCTAACCGCGCTCCGTTGATCCGGAGCCGGGACCCTGCATGGCGGGTAGTTTGACTGGGGCGGTCGCCTCCCAAAGTGTAACGGAGGCGCGCGATGGTGGGCTCAGAGCGGTCGGAAATCGCTCGACGAGTGCAATGGCATAAGCCCGCCTGACTGCAAGACAGACAAGTCGAGCAGAGACGAAAGTCGGCCATAGTGATCCGGTGGTTCCATGTGGACGGGCCATCGCTCAACGGATAAAAGGTACGCCGGGGATAACAGGCTGATGACTCCCAAGAGTCCATATCGACGGAGTCGTTTGGCACCTCGATGTCGGCTCATCACATCCTGGGGCTGGAGCAGGTCCCAAGGGTTCGGCTGTTCGCCGATTAAAGTGGTACGTGAGCTGGGTTTAGAACGTCGTGAGACAGTTCGGTCCCTATCTGCCGTGGGTGTCGGAGTTTTGCGAGGATCTGTCCCTAGTACGAGAGGACCGGGATGGACATACCTCTGGTGCACCGGTTGTCACGCCAGTGGCATGGCCGGGTAGCTAAGTATGGACGGGATAACCGCTGAAAGCATCTAAGCGGGAAACCCACCTCTAAACCAGAACTCCCTTGAGAGCCGTGACAGACCATCACGTCGATAGGAGGCATGTGGACGGGCGGCAACGCCTGAAGCTGAGCCTTACTAATCGCTCGATCGGCTTGATCCTTCCCAGCAGGCGGCCCGCGCGCAGCGGCAAGCCCTGGGCGCACGAGCCAACACCGCAAGAATGCAAGAACGTCCTCGATCATTGACACCTCTGCCGTCCCTGTCCGGATGGTTCGCGTGTGCCTTGGTGACTTGGTGGTCATGGCGAGGCTCCCAACACCCGATCCCATTCCGAACTCGGCCGTGAAACGCCTCAGCGCCGATGGTACTGCGTCTTAAGACGTGGGAGAGTAGGTCGCCGCCAGGTCACCACGGCACACGCCACGCCAGCCAGGACGTGGACGCAGCAGGCTTCAAACACACTTGACAATCGTCGCACATCGTCCCTTCCCAAGGAACATCCGCGGGGTGGAGCAGCCCGGTAGCTCGTCAGGCTCATAACCTGAAGGTCGCAGGTTCAAATCCTGCCCCCGCAACCACCGACAGTTGACAGCCCGTCTCCCCGGAGGCGGGCTGTTGGCGTTTCGGACCCGCCTCGGCGCACGCCGCCAGGATCGCCGCCAAGTCGCCATAAAGCTGCGCCTCCAGCCCGGCACCAGACGGGCAGGGGGACAGCTCGACGCGGTCGACCATCGCACGGATCATCTCCATCGCCGCCATCCCCTCATCGCCGTCCCCGAGCACGGACTCGAGCTCCGCAACCTTCCGCCGGTACAGCTCCGGCAGGTTGGCCGGCAGCAGCATCTCCGGCGCCTCCGTCTTCACGGCGTCCATCTCGGTGGCGAGCGCGGCACGCTCGGCCTCCAGGGTGGACAACCGCTCCTTCAGAGAAGGGCTGTACATCCCGTCCTCCACCGCCTTCAGGATGGACGCGATCTTCCGGTCGATGCCGGCGAGGGCGCGCTCCTGGTCCCCCCGCCGGTTTCGCGCCTCGGCTTGCTCGCGCCGTTGCACCGCCGCCATCTCCTCGACAAAGGCTGCGACCACGTCGGCGCCGAGCAGGCGTTCCTTCAGTCCGGCGAGCACACGGCGCTCGATCGCCTGCCGGGTGATGGTGCGGTCGTTCGGGCAGGTGCCGGAATTCCGGTGGCCGGCGCAGCCGTAGCGGTCCTTGCCCATGATGGTGTACCCGGCGCCGCAGATGCCGCACACCAGCACGCCGGACAGAAGGAAGCGCCGGCGATGCACGCGGTTCAGCGCGTTGCCCTGGTCATCCCGACCGATCTCGGTGGCAACCGCTTCCTGTCGCGTCTTGACGCGGTTCCACAGAGCGTCATCGACAATGCGCAGCTCGGGAATCTCGACGGTCTCCCGCTTTTCCTGAGGATTGATGCGGGCCACGCGCTTGCCGGTGCCCGGGTTCTTGATGAACTCGCAGCGGCCCCAACTCAGCACACCAACATAGTTGACGTTGTTGAGGATGCCGGTGCCCCGCGCCACCTGTCCGCGGATGGTGGTGTCGAGCCAAGCGCCGCCAGTAGGCCCGGTCACACCTTCGTCGTTCAACAGGCGGGCAATGGCGCGAGGGCTCATGCCGTCGGCGTACAGCGTAAAAATGCGGCGGACAACGGCAGCTTCGGTTGTGTTGATGCGGCGGTAACCGCCGCCGGGCTTGTCGCCGTCGACGACGTCGTATCCATAGGCCTTGCCGCCGGGAATGCGTCCCTCCTTGGCAAGGCCGAGATGGCTGCGTCGGGTCTTCTGACCGGTCTCCTTGAGCTGCACCTGTGCCATCATGCCCATGATGGCGATGTGGAGGGTGGTGATCTCGCCAAGGTGCGGCGTGTACAGCTTGATATTGTGGAAGTTGAGGTGGTCATAGAGATCGGAGGTGTCCGCCAACCGCCGGCCCAGACGGTGACACCACGACATCGAAGCGGCGGCGCCCGGCATCATCCACCAGCTTCAGAAAGCCCGGGCGGTGCCGGGAGGCGCCGCTGATCGCCGCGTCCGTGTAGGTATCGACAACCTCCCAGCCCTGCTGGACGGTGTAACGCCGGCACAGCTCGATCTGGTCGGCGATCGATTCCTGGCGCTGCTTGTCGGTCGAGTAGCGGGCGTAGATGACGGCCCGACGGCGGGGGTGGTGGACGACAGTCATCGCAGGACCTTCAGGGAAAACGCGATCAGGGCGGCGAGAAGAACAAGGGCGAGGCCGGCAGCGAACGTCATGAAGCCGGCCTGGGACGGCCGCCGGCGCATCTCATGGCGCGCCAAAATGCGGGCCAATCCGAGCAGCTTCTCGAGTGGAGCGGCCCGCTGCTCCTGCTGGGGCGGCTGGACAACGGGCGCCGTCGTTGCGGCGGTGGAGTCGGTGGTGTGGGTCACGGGTGGAAAGTCCATGGTGGGAGCGGCCATGACGATATGGTCCGATGGTGGCAGGAGCGGAAACACAGCGGCAGATCGGCGTCGCCGACGCCAACCCGGACATAGGTGCGGTCAGGAGTCGGGCGGCGCGGCCGTGGCCGGCAGCCCCAGCGAGCCCTGCTTGCCGGGCTTCACCTTGCCACCGGCTTCACGATGGGCGGATGCCGCGAGCGCCGCCGCGAACGGCTCCAGAACCTCCAGCCGGCCCCGCAGGCGGGCGTTCTCGCGGCGCGCTTCGTCCAGCGCCTGCTCCACCTGACGCTTGGCGGTCAGTTCCGAACGCAACTGGTCGAGCTGCAGCGAGGAGCGCAGGTGGGCAGCCCTTTCTTCCGACAGAAGGTGGTTCACGGTCTCCACAGCGGCTTGAGCGTCCGCCACCTGCCGCTGGCGATCCTCCATCTCCGCGGACATGCGGGTCAGCGCCGCGTCCTGCTGGGCGACCTTCACCGCCAGCTGGTTGCGGTCTTCCGTGATCCGGTCGTGCTCCTGTGCCAAATCCTCGTAGCCCTGCTCCTGTTCAGCGATCTCCGCCGTCAGGGCGTGAAGTTCGCTCCGGCAAGCAGCGCTTTCGTTCTGCAGGGCTGCCAGCGCGGCGGCGTGCTGTTCCGCGGCGAGGCGCCTCTCCTCCTGCCGCAGGGCGTCGATCGACGCGATGAAGGCCGTCAAGGCGCCATCGATGGCATGCCGCATCTGCTCGGCCGCGGCGCAGGACTGGACGTCGACCGGCCCTCCCGCGAACGCATTGCCAGACGTGCTGACCGCGCCCTTCTGAATGACGAAGAGGTGAGGGGCGGTCTTCCTGATGTCATGGATGAAGCGCGATACGTCGCGCAGGGAGCCTCCGCCAATCTCGGCGCGAATGCGGCGGTAGGACGGATAGGCGTGGTCCTTCGACACGATCTTGCTGACCGCTTCCGAGACGGACTCGTGCGTGATCAGGGGATAGGTGGGCTGGGAGCAGGACATCCAGAACCTCTGCGGGGACTACGGTTTGGGCGGCCGTGCTGTCGGCCGGCTGAGTATCTGGATGAGTTGCGATGCCAGGAAAGGGCTGCGGCGACGGAATCTTGACGGTTCCGGTCCAAGCCGGCCGATGGTGAGGTGATGCCGCGGTAGCGATACCGGGTAGCGACACCTGATACCGGTGTTACCGTCGCCAACCACGTCGATCCCACCCCTCCGCCTGCGGGCCGCTCAGGTCCACCATTTCACCCAGGCGGTGCAGAAAATTGCCCGGCGCCGGATGCGGCGGGGCGGAACCCTTGTGTGGACGGCCCCTCTGGCGCAAGAGGGAAATCCGCATTGACTGGCCGAGAAGGATGCATCCATGTGTCCGGCCTGTTGTTGCAGCCGCTGGCTGCTGGCCCTGATGAATTCCGCGGATCGCGTCCAAATCAGCTCATCGCGCTCGGTGGCGCTTGGTCCCCGTGGGTTTGGCCGATCCCCGGCCCCGCCGGTTCGTCATCACGTCTCACCACCCTTGCCCATCCGCCTCGCCGAGCCATCCGACGCCGGCGAGGCGAACGCGGTCTACGCCGCGCTCGGCGCCGCGTAGGTCACTCCCCGCGTCATCACCACCCACGCGATGCGCGCGGTCTTGTTGGCCAGAGCCACGGCGGCCAGCTCTGCCGGTTTGCGCTCCAGCAGCTTCGTCGCCCAAATGCGGCTGGCGTTGTCCTGGCGCGCCAGCCGCATGACCGCCGTGGCGCCCACGACCAGCAGGCGGCGGATGTAACCGTCCCCTTGCTTGCTGATCCCCGTCTGCCGGTCCTTCCCGCCGCTGCTGTGGGCTTTCGGCGTCAGGCCGAGCCATGCGGCGAACTGCCGGCCGGATCGGAACAGCGTCCCATCCGGCACCGCCGCGGCGATCGCACTGGCGGTGATCGGCCCGATCCCGGGAATCGTCGCCAACCGGCGACTCACGTCGCTGGCGCGGTGCCACTCCAGAATGCGCGCCTCCAACCGGTCGATCTCTTCGCCGAGCAGGCGGAGCTGATCGACAAGACCGTGCAGCGCCCGGCGCGCCAACTCCGGCAGACGATCCTGCGCCTCGTGCAGCGCCTCGATGGCGGCTTTCGTCCCGCTTGGGCCTTTGGCCGCGATGATGCCGAATTCCGCGAGGTGACCGCGCAAGGCGTTGATCAGCATCGTCCGCTGCCGAACCAGCAGGTCACGGGTCTTGTGCAGCATCAAGGCAGCCTGCTGATCGACGGTCTTGACGGCCACGAAGCGCATCGTCGGTCGGGTCACCGCCTCGCAGATCGCCTCGGCATCGGCGGCATCAGCTTCACCGTATGGCCCAGCGCCGCGATTTCCCGCGCCCAGTGGTGCGCCGTTCCACACGCTTCCATCCCCACCAGGCATGCCGGCAGGCCTTGGAAGAACTTCAGCACTTCGCCCCGTCGTAACTGCCGACGGACCAGAACCTTCCCGTCTCCGTCGATGCCATGAACCTGGAAGACATTTTTCGCCAGATCCAGACCGATCGTCGTCACGCCCATCGCTGGCTCCCATGAGGTGGTGTCTTCGACATCCAACGCTTTTCACCGGCATTCGGGAAAAGGGCCGTCCACCACATCATCTCAGGTCGTCGCTGTGCAGATCGACGATCAAGTTCTCTTCATAATTACTGCCGCCAAACGCCGGACTTGTTGCGCTTGGCTTCGTTCTCAGCGTTGCGGATGCGAGCCGGCGCATCTGGCAAGGCCGTGGCCAAGCCGGACAACACCACCATCTCGGAAAGATCGTAGCCTTTCGCGACGACCTTGCAGGCGAAGTCCTGCCCCACCGGCAAGCACTCCACCGGCCCGGCCTGCTTCAGGTAGCCTTTGAAGCTGGCTTCGGCTCCGGGGTGCAGAACCGGGCGAACACCGTAGAGCTGCAGGTTCTGCCCTGCGACCGTAACATTGGCGGTGTTGATGGCCGCGGCTTCACCGGTGATCGGCGACGGAGGGGGCGGAACAACCGGAGCAACCGGAACAATCGGTGCTGGCGGCACCACTGGGGGGCTGGAGATGCTGGCGCTGCCGCCGGCACCCACAGTGGTCTTGGCCTGAGGTTGCGGGGCGTTGCTGGAAATGACCGGCGTCGGTGGAGGCTGCTGTGCCGCCACTTGCGGAGCGGCGTCCTGGATTTGCGCTCGGCGCTGCTCCTCAACCTTCCGCTTGATGGCGGCGGTCTCGATCTCCTTCCGAGCGGTTTCCAAGCGGGCCTCGGCCGCCCTGTGCTCCAGCCAAGCGTCGATGTAGGAGACAGCCGGCTCGGCAAACACCACGCCCAAGCCGATCAGGATGGCAAGGCCGCTCCCAGCATAGGCGAGGCGGCGCTTGACCGGATCGGCCATTGCGTCGCGAAGGCGCCCCATGGAAGCATGAATAACACCCATCGCATCCGATGCCGCCCGTTTGGCGACCGGTTTGTTGTACGCGATGATCGTCCTGGCGCCGGCGGACGCTCGGAGGATCTCGGCTCCCGCCTTGCCCGCCATGGCGTGTGCCGCAGCCCCAACAACCGGGGCGGCTTCCACAACCGCCGCCTTGGCGCTTACCGCGACGTTTCGGATTTCCCGTTCCGCCGACGACAAGCCGGCGGCGATGGCGTTGGATGAGAAGGCCGATGAAGCGGCCATCGGCTTGGTGGCCGCCGGGATGCCGAGGTCGGTCGCAATGGGGACCTCGAATCCCTTTGGCACGCTGTACGAGTCGATCATGCCACGCTCCCGCGGTTTTGCTTGTTACTCCGCGGGGGTCGCCTGGCTGCGTGATTGGCGTTGCCAGACCAGTTCGTCACGGATCATGAACAGGACCATGATGATCTCGGTCGCCACGCGGCTGGCGATGATGCCGACGAACACCAGGAGCAAGCCGCCGACGATGGAGGCCAGCCCGGCCCAGACCTGCCACTGCATCATAGCGACGCCCGAGCTGATAATGGTGAAAGCGGAAATAACCGAGGCGATCACCCCGATGTAGAACAGGACTTTGATGATGGACGGGGTCAGTAGGCGGTCGAATTTGAACAGACCCATGATCGAGCATCCTTGATGTGAAGTTGGCGAGTCATGTTTGGCGGCTCGGGGACGGGCGATGGTCCAGGCCAAACCCGTTCCGAGCCGATTGTTCGGCAGATGCCGCCCGGTCACCCCGTTGGGGTGCCGCGCTCACCCCCTAGCGCGAGACCACGGTCCAGCGCTGCTGGTCGTCCTGGCAGCTCTTGACCACCTCGGACGTCTGGTTGCCCTGCGGGTCAACGACCGTTTGCTTGAGGTCGCGGCACAAGCGGCCGTCGGCCTGCATGGCGGGATCGCTGACGGGCTCGGTCCACCCCCACATGCCGGACTGCCCAGCCGACTTGATCGGCTCTTGGATGGCCCAGGGGTCGTTGGCAGCCGTCGCCTTGCCGCCGGCTTTGGCGGTCGCGCTCGACTGGACGGAACGGTCCTTCTGCTTCTCGCTGGACGCCTTCGCCGGCGTGGGCTTCTTCGGAGCGGGCGCGTTGGCCAGCTTGATCGGGGCAGACTGGGTGCGGCGGAAGTCCTCCATCGACTTCTCGCCCGTGGTGCTCGTCCAGTAGATGGCATTGCCGGTGGTCGCGTTGCCGGCCTGCTGGTTCGCCAGCACCACGGCCTGCTGGTCTTGGCAGTCGAGCATCGAACCGATCTGGTTGCCGATCAGCGCCCCGACGGCGGCACCGGCAAGACCGGCGACGATTTTGCCGCCCCCCTGCCCGAAGAGAGCGGCGCCGGCAATGCCACCTACGAAAGCGCCGAGGCCGGTGCCGGTCATTCTGCATTCGGCCGAAGACATCTTTGTGGTCTGGCACCCGGACAGAACCAGCGGTACGCACACCACAGCGGCAATCACGCCAAAAGTTTTCGCCTTCATTGTATTCCCTTGATGTGTATCTGTTGCCGAGGATGAGCGCGGAAAATATTGGTCCGCGGCTTGCTTTATTGCTGAATGCTCCAGATGCCAGTTTTGTTTGTTCTGGCGCTGGCTTCACTCTTGACGATGTTGTCCGGGGCGCCCGGTTTTGCCTTGGCCAGCCCGGACAGGACCAGGGTTTCGGCCAAGTCCAGGTTTTTCCGAGGCAGCAGGCAGCTGTAGGTTTCACCCTCCGCACGCCGGCATGAGACGTCGCCGGAGTCCTTCAAAAACGCCTGGGCGGTTTCGATGGCTCGCTGGTGCGGCACGGCCGTGACGTAGGCGAGAGGCAAGGTGTGCCCGGACACATTGAGCGTGGCCGTATCCAGGAGTGCGGCGGCCCCATTGATCATGTCGGGCATGGAGGAGGCCGGCTTGACGTCCTGAGCACGAACCGATGGCGACGCCTTGGACGGGGCGGATTTGGTCGGGCAGAAATACTCCGGCCGCTCATCGGTGATGATGAACAGGGGAGCAAAGCCGCCGGTGCGCTTGATCGCATCCGCCATACCCGCTTCGTCCCCGTTTCCGGCGTACACGGCGAGCGTGAGGCCGTTGGCCTTGGCGCGCTGGATCAGGGCTGGGCTGAGATCGGTATGGGGAATGTGCAGCGCCCGCCGCTTGGCGCCGGCAGCCAGGCCAGCGGCTTCGGCGATGCCGTCCTGGCTCAGGAAGCTGCGATTGGAGACCTGCTCATACGCGCCGTCGGCTGCCTTGCGAAGGCGGCTGGTATCGACCCCGAGCCGATCGCCGATCTCCTGGCCTTTCTCGATGCCGCGCGACAGCTTGCCTCCAGGTTCCTGCGGTCCGACCACAATCCCGAGATGCTCGACCGAGCGGGCCGCGAGGCAACGGGCGGCCGACGGGAACGCGGTTGACCAATATGGTGCCTTCTCAAGCCCGCGCGTCATGGCGATCAGGTTGTCGATCTGCCGGCAGGACACCGGGGCCTTCACCTCGATGTGCAGCCGCACATGGCCGGCGTTGGCGGCCTCGATCGCCTCATCCATCAAGGAGGGAGCGCCGACCGATTTGCCACGGGCGTCAACGGCGCGCAGTTGCTTCCATTCCTCGGCGGTGAGAGCGGAGGCTGGCTTCTTCACGCCTACCACGGCGCGGCCGGTCACAGCGTCGTGGTGAACGGCCCAATACCCGTCCTTGAGTGGCTGCACATCGATTTCCGCAGCGTCGAACCCGGCCGCACCGGCGGCCTGGATGGCGGCGGCAGTATTCTCAGCATGAGGCCGAACCCCACGATGGGCGTGGAACTCGCTGACGCATGCTGAAGGGGCAACTGCCGCCGCCGCTTCCAGCTTGACGGCATCGTCTCCGACGGGAGGGACAGCCACCGTTTCCGTCACGGCCTCTTCGCCGCTCGCGGGCGCGGCCTTGGGCAGTTCCTTCGGCACGTAGCCATAGGTGAGGCCAACAAGCGCATGGCGGCGGATCGCTTCAGCGATCGGATAGGATACGGGCTCGGTCTGGACGATCCATCGCAACGCCCAAGGGACATAGAAGGCGCTGTTCGCAGCGGCTTGGCTCTCAAGATCGGTGTAGACAGGGCTGACCGATACCGGGTTCTTGTAATGGTATCCGCCGACCAACCCGAGCGTCAGAGCGGTGAGGCAAGCCGCCCATGCGATGCCGCGGCGACGGGACAGCAAGAGAGTGCCCAGGAAAATGGACTTCGAAAGGTGGCCGAGGCCTCCGATCAGCGAGAAGACCAGAGCCAAGGGGGGAACGATCAGGCGTTCGGCGGCCTGCCGGCCGAGCTCTTCATGCCGCCCACCCACGTCGAATTCGTGCATGGCCGCGGTGTAGATGCCAAAGCTGTGGTCCGTGGCGGCAGTGATCAGCGGCAGATAGATCCGCTTCATGACGTCTTGCGGCGCCACGACATAGTCAAGGGGCACACGAAGCTCCGCGACGCCCATCTTCTCGACGATGGTGCTCTGAATGGCCGGGTGGCGCATGAACGCCGCCGGGGTAAGCGTGCGAGGAAGAACGTCGCCCAGGTTCGCTTTCATCCCCTTCTCATAGGCGTCGTCGGCGCTCCGACGCACAGCGGTGGCGACCGCGGCGTTGAAGCCGGCCCGGTCCGAAGGAGCCCAGGTGTCGGACACCGGAACGCCCATGGATCGGACCTCTGAGCGCACACGGGACCATCCGCGCGCCGGAACGCTCGTCGGTGTGTATCGCTTCTCGCTCAGCTTTCGAACGTAATCCCGCCAGGCGCGCTCCTGCTCCGCCGGAATGCGATCGATGGCATCGGCGTAGTCATTGACGCCCTTGCTGTATTTCCTGAACGATTCGGAAACCTCGCCGATGACCGGCCGCCAGATTTCGTTGTTGAACTCCTCGAAGGACCCGAAGCACCCGTTTTTCCCAACCGTACAGCCCTGCGTCAGGTGCTTGCGCAACGTGGCGCGAAGAATGCCCTTCGCTTCCGTTTCCAGGTTGGGCAAGGAGGATGCCAGCACAGGGAAAACGGCAATGAAGGCCTTCCCGGCGGGATCGTTCCACGCGTCTTCAGGAAGGTCCAGATTGGCCACCCGCAGGTTTCCACCCAGCATGAAACGTGTGGCGACCACAAGGAACGAAGCGTCCCGGCGCTGCCCGCCGTCGAGACGCTCGATGGCAGACTCCACGATATGCTGCTGAATGGCAAACATCAGTGGGATCCAGACCGCGATCAAGGCCACCAGCGCCGCGGCGAACTTCCCATACGACCACGGGCGCTTAAGGAGAAACCCCCAGCAGAATAAAGCTGCCGCGATGCCCGAGAGCGCCCGTCCCCAGTGTTCGATGTGCTTGATTTCGTCGATGTCCGCCAAGCCACCCGATGCGTCGAGAAGCCGTGCGCTGAAACCCAGCTCGAACAGCAAGTACAGGAACGTGACGGTCAGTAGGAAAACCGTCATTATGCGCTTGTTGGCCATCATAACGTATGCCGGGACTGTCCGATTATTAAGGGGCAGGGGTCTTGATTTCCCATACGGTCACGTCCGCCGGCTTTGCGGTGGGTTCCAGCATGGGAGGCAGCTCAATCTGGTTGGGGCTCTGACGCGGCGCGGCGGGAGCCGATGCGGTGTGCGCCGCCGGCGATCCCGACGCAGGCTTCCGCGGTTCCTGGGACCGCGACGTCGAGGCGGTCGTCCGCCGCGAAGAGGAGGGCTTCGGCGGTTTGGAGGGCTTCTCGATGGACGCCAGGGTGACCGGCCCGGAAACCCATTTGTGGGGCTTGTAACCCCAAACCAGAGCGGCAGGACCTTGTCCCTGTTGCGCCACGAAACCTCCGTCCGACGTCTTCGAGAAGGTCAGCGGTGAACTGCAATCTCCGATACGATGGCTCTCGACGGCGTCGCCCTTGATGACATGCACGCCGTAATGCACCGCGCACTCGTTCGTCGCACCCTTCACGATGACGGTGGTCTCCCGTCCATTCTCAAGGGCGCTCACGTCGTCGATGCGAGTGACGCCATGCAGCGGAATGCCGTAGTAATTGCGACCGGGTTGCAGGTCGAACGTGCCGTCGGAGCGCAACCTGCGGATAGACCCCTCACCTTTGTTGGTCTTGAACGTGGAGAGGGTGTCGTAAGCAAATGGCTCCAGAAAGGGCAGGCCAGCCCCCGACTTGCCCTGCGTGGTCACGCACGCACCCAGCGCGAGCGGTATGGCCAGAGCCAGGGCGGGGCGAAGAAGACGCAGGATCACGCGCGCGAGCTTTCGATCAAGGGTTGTTCCAGCCCTGAGGTTGCAGATCATGGTTATGATGTCAACATTGCTATCGCTAATCCGAAGATGTTTTGATCGCAGACTGTTCAAGGAAATGTGTCAGGAGTATGCATCTCAACCAAAAATTAACCGTAACCCAGATCCACAATTTGATTTTTTCTATTATCAACTTAAATCGGCCAGCCGAACCGCTGACTCACGGTGGGGATTCCCAAAGGTGTATACCGGCGTGCAATTCAGGCCAGGATAAATATGACGGATCAACGGGATAGCGCACCGGCCGGCGTAGAGTGCGGACGCCGATCTACAATTTTCAGTTCTACAGTTGAGCCTGAGAGGCTGAAGGGTGCGAACTGTTGAACGGAGTCTCCGCTTTTGGAGGCTCCCATGAGCAGAACTTTGGATGTGTTGCCGGGTTGGCCGGCGCGGCTCGATGAGCTGTTCGGCCGCATTTCTGGTGAGTTCGCGCGTGCCGAGCCGCGTCGGCAGGCCCGCAAGTACCCGGAAGGGCTGCTCGGTGGCGCCAAGCGCAAGAACGGCTGGCAACTGGCCGAACAGATCGGCGACGCCCGGCCCTGGAGCACGCGGCGGGTGCTCAGCCACGTGCTGTGGGACCAGGATCGCATCCGCGACATATGCCGCGCCTCCGTCGTCGAGCAACTCGGCCGTGACGGTGTGCTCATCGTCGATGAAACGGGCTTCCTCAAGAAGGGCGAGCACTCCGTAGGCGTAGCCCGGCAATACTCCGGCACCGCCGGGCGTATCGACAACTGCCAGGTTGGCGTGTTCCTGGCCTACGCCACCGACCGCGGCCACGCGCTGGTCGACCGTCGGCTCGACCTGCCCGAGGGCTGGCTGGGCGACGCGCATCGGCGCGAGGGCCGCATCCCGGCCGACTACGGCTCGGACAAGAGCCTGCGCGTGCTGCTGGAGCAGCGCGGGATTTCCTACCTGCTGGCGGTGCGCGGCAACGAGGTGATCAACGTCCTGACCGCTGAGCGCGAGTTCCCCCACTTCAAGGCCTCGGCCTTGGCCGACCTCGTGCCGGAGGATGGCTGGAAGCGGCTGAGCGCCGGTGTCGGCGCCAAGGGGCAGCGCTATTCCGACTGGGCCCGGTTGCGCCTGTTCCGCTTGCAGGATCCGCCACCTCATCACCGCCTTCCAGAGGCAGTGTCCACCCGGGCTCACCCTGATCCTCGGTTGGTCGGTGTGGCGGCGAACCCATCAGGCCGTCGCCCGGGCGTATCACAGCTCATGACCGAGCAACTTCAACTGTAGGACTAGGGTCCATTCCGGTCCATAGCCCGCGACCGTGACGATGGCGCGGCGCCGTTCGTCACGGGCGCGTGGTCCACCGGGTGGATCGCCGGCCGCCGGATCAACTGTGCCCCGAGACATCATCCTGCGCAGGAATGTTGGGGTTGCGAGCGTGTTCGATCCCAACTGGAGGCAATTCTCCTTCCGCTGTTTTCATCGGGAGATCACCCTGTTGTCATGGCTGTCTTCCCGGCTGGACGACGCCTTGCGGCATTTTGCGGTGGAGGGATGGACAGCATGGCGGACCAGTCGATAAAATTCGCCTACGAGTACGGGAAATACAAATATTTCGAATTTTCCGGAAACAACAACAAGGTGGATGTCGAGTTTTCCTGGGACTCCCCGAAAACCGACCCATCGGGAAGACCGATACCGAAGAAGGTGGTCGATCTTTTCAACAAGAATGTGCGCGACGCCATTCAGGAGTTGATGAAGACCGAAGAGAAGACGGTTGCCGAAATAAAGAAGCAAATCCAGGCGTGGGATCAAAAGATCGCAAAGCACGAGATCGACGGCCGCAACCTGTTTTTGTTTTTGAACACGATCAACGACACCATGGAGCAGCGGGCCGCCGACCGCTTCGGGGGAATCGTCGGCGGCATCGCGACGGTCATGAAGCTGATCGTGAAGAAGGCCTTTGCCGGCCTGGACGCGGCCGTGCGCAAGATGCTCGAAGACATGAAGTGGAAGGTCTACGCCAAGACGGTGGGAAAGATCGTTCTCGCTCTGACGGCGACGGCCCTCGCCATCACGGCCACGGTGCTGACCGGAGGAGCGGCGCTGCCCCTGGTCGTGGCGGGCGCCAAGATCACGCTCGACGTGGTCAAGGAAGGGAAGGCGGCCTACGACAGTTTCAACGACGGCGCGGACGAGGTGGTCGCCTTGCAAAGCGCGGTGGCGAAACACCGGAGCGGCGCGCAGGAGGCGATGAAGGTGGTCGAGCGGGCTGAGAGCCGGCGCTACCTCATGGCGGAGTCGGTGAACAAGCTGGAGCGGCAGCTTCGCGCGGCGGAGGCCAAATACGAAGACGTCGAGCGCATCCTCAATCAGAAGAAGATCGATGGAATCGCCGTCACCGAGGATGCCTCCATCCTGGCTCTCGTCAAGAAGGTGAAGCAGTACAAGGATCTGATCGACCGCCTCACCCCCCTGCTGAACGCGGCCCGCGCCGACCTGAAGCGCCTGGACGCGATGATCGACGGAGCGCGACGGGCGTTCGACCCGTCCACCTACGACGCGATTCCAAACGCCGACTGGAAGACGATTCTCAAGAAATACGCGGACGAGTACGGCTCGACGGTCAAGACGCTGGGTGACCTGGGCTCCAGCATCGCCACCGTCGTCCAGAAGATGGCCTGATCCCCCGGCCTTCCGGCCCCACCCGCGGGGTCAGCCGCCGGCCTGCCAGTCGTAGCCCTTCATGTGATCGAGGAACGCCCGCATGGCCGCGCTCGGAAGGCGGCGGTTGGGATAATACAGGTACCAGTGCGGCAAGCTGGGGCTCCACTCCGGGAAAAGCTCCACCAGCCGACCGTCCTGGACGTGAGGTTTCGCGTAGTCGTCCAGGACGTGGCCGATGCCCCGGCCGGCCAGGGCGGCCTGAAGCTCGTTGTGCACCGTGCTGACCGTCAGGCGTCCGGTGGGGGTGACCTCCAACGCGTCGGTCCCATGGGCGAACCGCCATGTGACGAGGGTGCCGCCGGGGAACCTCCGCCTTATGCAGTCATGCCCGACGAGGGCATGCGGCGTCTCCGGCCGCCCGTGTCGGGCGATGTAATCGGGTGACGCGACGATCGCATATCTGAGCGACGGCCCAAGCGGGACCGCGATCATGTCCTGCGCCAGCTGCTTGCCGAACCGGACGCCGGCATCGAAACCCTGCTCAACGATGTCGATCACCGCGGCATCGCTGATGATCTCGATCTTCACCTCGGGATAGGCGTCCATGAAGTCGAAGACCAGCGGACACAGGAGATGATCGACGGCGGGCGCCGGCGCGTTGATCCGCAGCGTGCCCGACGGGCTGTCCCTCAGCTCGTCGACCTCGGCGATCGCCAGCTGGATATCGTTCAACGCCGGGGCCAGACGATCGAGGAGGCGCTGCCCGGCCTCCGTCGGCGATACGCTCCTCGTCGTCCGGTTGAGCAGCCGGATGCCAAGGGCCTCCTCCAGGGCGTTCATCGTCTGGCTCAAGGCCGATGACGAGACGCCCCGTTCGAGCGCCGCCGCGCGAAAGCCGCCACAGCGCACAATGGCGGCGAACACATCGAAGCTGTCCAAGCGAATTGGGTTCATTGCGAAGCTGGCCTAATCAAGCCGATCACATTTGCTGAGCTTATCAGCGCAATCTTGCCGTGTCATGGTCGATCTGCGGTTGATCGTCGCGTCCTGATCGCCGTCCGTCACTGGTCACTCCCGGTCCCGCGGCCGGAAGAGGGCGCCCCCTTTGGGAGGAAACACCGATGAATGCCCTCACTCTGAACCGACGCAAAATCATGCTGTCCGCGGTCGTCGGCGCATCGTCCCTGTTCCTTCCCGGTGGTGGGGGCGCGCTTGGGCAGGCGGCGCCGACGCCCGCGACCGGCAACCCCGGCCATTACCGTTTCCAGGTCGGCGAGATCGGCGCGACGGTGTTGAGCGACGGCGTGATCGGCGGTCCGCCCCGCGTCTATGCGAGCGATGCGCCCGAAGCGGAGCTTCAGGAGGTGCTGCGGCGCGCCTTCCTGCCGACGGACCACATGACGTTGAATCTGAACACCCTTCTGATCGAAACCGGCGGACGGCGCATCCTCGTCGAGGCCGGTGCGGGCGCGACGATGGGGCCGAACGGCGGACGGGTTTTTCAGAACCTCGCGGCGATCGGGCTCGGCCCCGCGGACATCGACGCCATCGTGATCTCGCACACCCATCCCGACCATGTCGGCAATCTCAGGACCGCGAACGGCGGCAAGGCGTTTCCCAGGGCCACCGTCTTCGTGCCGAGGGCGGACTGGGAATTCTTCGTCCGCAACGATCCCGATCTGTCCTACATGCCCGTTCCGCAGGATTTTCGTCTGCGCTTCGCCGCCGCCATCAAGAGCAGCCTCGACCCCGTCAAGAGCGACGTGGAGCTTTATGACGCCGGTGCCGAGATCGTGCCGGGCCTCACGACGATCGTCGCCTCCGGCCACACGCCGGGCATGGCGACCTTCCTCGTCCATTCCGGAAACGACCAGTTGCTGCTGACCGCGGACCTCGCCTACCACCCGGTCGTCAATGTCGACAATCCATGGCGTCCCGGTCCCGATCGCGACAAGGACACCGCGCTCGCCTCGCGCCGGCGCATCTTCGACCGGGCGGCCGCCGACCGCATTCCCGTGCTGGGGTTCCATTTTCCGTTTCCGGGCCTCGGCCGGATGCTCAAGACGGACGGCGGCTACGCCTGGGTCCCGGCGAACTGGCAGTTTTGAGCGGAACTGTGGGGGACCGGCCCGCCGGCACCCCCCGAATCCGGCGCCGGCGGACGGTCACGGAGCGGATGGGGGATCGTTGAACGCATCGTGCGTGCCAGAAGCCGCAAGCGGTCAAACGGCCGCGGAGCCGGAGCCAGGCAGCACCGGCTCGGCGGCGAACAGCCGATTCACGCGGCGCCGAAAACGCGGAAGGACCCGTGTCGCCTGACACCGGGCCGTCTTCACCCCGACTTCCGCGTGGATGTCGATGCCTTGGCCCGTCGGGTGCGCACCGTCTTGCTGCTCTTGGCCTCGTCGTCCTCGGAACGATCGCCGGAATCGCCGGTACGACGGTAATGCTCGTAGGACTTGTCGATGTGCTGCTTCATCAACCGTTCGGCTTCTTCCGGCTGACGGCGCTCGATCGCGTCGATGATCGCATCATGCTCGTTCGCGGCGGCATGCATGCGGCCATCCTTGTAGGTGGCGTGCTGGTGCGAGAAGCGGAGCACGTCCGGCCCCATCAGAGCGATCAGCGAGCGGAGCAGGTTGTTGTTGGTCGCCTCCGCGACCTTGAGGTGGAACAGAAGGTCCTCCTCCAAGGTGTAGGCGTTGGCCTCGGCCTGCTCGCGCATCCGCTGCTGGGCCTTGCGTATCTCGTCGATCTGGCCGCTGTGCGCACGCTCGGTCGCCAGCCGGGCGGACAAGGCCTCCAGGGCGCCGCGCACCTCGATCAGCATCTCCGGGCTGGTGTCGTCCGCGTTGAGGATGTTGTTGATGAGGCCGAGCAGGACATGTTCGCTGAGATTTTCCACCACCGTGCCGCTTTGCGGCGAGGTTCGGACGATCCCGAAGAATTCCAGGCGGCGGAGCGCCTCGCGCACCGTGCCGCGGCTGACGTCGAAGCGCTCGGCGAGCACCCGTTCCGCGGGCAGCTTCTGGCCCGCCTTGATGATCCGGCGGGCGATCAGGTCGCTGATCTGCTCGATGATGATGTCGGGCGGGCGTCGGACCTTGATTTTCTGCAGGTGGCGGGAGACGTCGAAATCAGGGTCATCCATGCCGCTCTCCGGTCACTGAACTGGTTCTCTGGTACGCTGTCGCTCCAGTTCTTTAGGCATCCGCAGCGGACAAGTCAACCGCAGGCCTGGGCGGAAAGGGATCGCCACCACCGATCGGCGGCATGGAACATGGGCAGCCTCGCGCTTGTCTCAGCGCAAGGACTGCGGGTCATCGGGTTCGTAAATATCGGGTTCGTAAAAATAGCACGGAACCACGTCGCGCAGCTTCGTGATCGTCCCGGTCACGCCGTCGAGGTGGATGGCCATCCGTGCGGCGGCGCTATCGGGCTCGCGCGCGGCGATGGCCGCGACAATGGCCTCATGCTCGGCGATCGCCGGCCCCATGCCCCCGAAGACCAGAAGGCCGAGGCGGCGGCAGCGGTCGATCTGCGCTTTGACCCTCCCGACCGCCGTCCAGAAGCCCGGATAACCGGCAGCCTCGGAGAGGAGCGCGTGAAACGCCTCGTCCGCCGCGTGGAAACCCTCGATGTCTCCGGCCGTCTCACAGGCGCGCTGACGTTCGATGGACGCGCGCAGCCGCGCGATGTGATCGGGCGTTGCCCGGCGGGCCGCGTAACGCACGACACGGGTTTCGAGGGCTTTGCGCATTTCGCCGGCCTCCGGCAGCGCCCGCAGGGGAATGCGCGCCACCCGCAGCCGTGCCTCATGGCGCTGCGGATGCGGGTGGCGCTCGACCAGCTGTTCGTCGGCCAGCCGGTCGATGGCCTGCCGGACCTTCGGGCGGCTGGCGCCATAGGTCTCGCCAAGGGACCGCTCGCCGATGGTCTCGCCCGGCCGGCGGTGGAGTGAGACGATGGCGTTCCGCAGATCCCGATAGATCGTTTGGGAGTCCGCGTGCCAAGGCCAGGATGCGTCGGCCTCGCGCCCGGCGGGGCACGCCGCCGTTTCGGCCGCCGTTTTGGCCACCGGTTCGGTTGATGCGGCGTGCCGCGACGGGGTCGGCTTCATGTCTGTCGGACCTGTTCCGATGGGGCCGGCTTTCCGCTTCTCCCGGCACACGCGGATGCGGGCCGGGATGCGTCATTGCGAGGTCAGTAGATGGCCATGAAGCCGCCATCGACGAAGATCAACTGGCCGTTGACGAAGTCGGAGGCCTGGGAGGCCAGGAACACCGCCGTGCCGACCAGATCCGTCGGGTTTCCCCAGCGCCGCGCCGGCGTGCGCTTCTTCACCCAGGAGTCGAACTCCTCGTTCTCGATCAGGGGCTTGTTCATCTCGGTCACGATGTAGCCCGGACCGATGGCGTTGATCTGGACGTTGAACTCCGCCCACTCCGCGGTCATCGACTTGGTCAGGAGGCGGATGCCGCCCTTGGCCGCGGCGTAGGGCGCCACGGTGACGCGGGCCTGTTCGCTGGTCAGGGAGCCGATGTTGATGATCTTGCCCGCCCGCCGCGCGACCATGCGGCGGCCCGCCTCGCGGCCGACGAGGAAGGCGCTGGTCAGGTTGGTGTCGATGACCTTGCGGAAATCCGCCACCGGAAAATCGACCAGCGGGCTGCGGATCTGGATGCCGGCGTTGTTCACCAGGATGTCGACGGCGATCCCCTGCGCGTCGAGGTCGGCGAAGGCCTTCGCCACCGCGTCCTCGTCCGTCACGTCGAAGGCCGATTCGTGGACGGTGTAGCCCTTGTCGCGCGCCTTCGCCGCGGCGTCGGCCAGGGCGGTGGGGTTGATGTCGCTGAGGACGATCGCGGCGCCGGCCTCGGCCAGCCCTTCGGCGATGGCGTTGCCCAGGCCCCGCGCCGATCCCGTCACGAGCGCGGTCTTGCCGGTCAGGTCAAACATGGTCGTCATAATGGCGGATCTTTCGATTGGAGGCTGCCGGCCAGAGACTGCCGGCCGGAGACTGCCGGTCAGAGGCTGCTGCGGCGGACGCTCAGGTCGGAGCGCTCGAAGACGGCGGGGAGGAGTTCCGTGCCGAGGCCCGGCCCTTCCATCGGCAGCACATGGCCGTCGACGATGCGCGGGACCTCGGTCACCAGCTCCGTGTACCAGCCCGTGTAGAAGGCCCGGACCGACTCCTGGATCAGCGTGTTCGGGTTGGACAGCGAGGAGTGCACGGCGGCGACATAGGCCACCGGCCCGGTGCAGTCGTGCGGCGCGTAGGGGCGATGGTAGGTGTCGGCGAGCGCGGCGATCTTGCGCCCTTCGGTCAGGCCGCCGGTCCACACCAGATCGGTCATCACCACGCCGATCGCCCCGGCCTCCAGCATGTCCTTGTAGGGGAAGCGCGAGCCCAGCGTCTCCGAGGCGCAGATCGGCACGCTGGTCGAGCCGGCCAGCTCGGCCAGCGCGTTGACCGAGTTCATGCGGATCGGGTCCTCGTACCAGGTCGGCTCGTAGTCCTCGAGGACGCGGGCAATCTTCTTGACGGTCGGGAGGTTCCACAGGCAGTGGAATTCGACCATGATCTGCATCCGGTCGCCGACGGCCTTGCGAATCTTCTCGAAGGGCTCGACCGCGCGCTTCATCTGCTCGGCGGTGATGAAGCGTCCGTCGTTGGCGATGGCCGCGGGGTCGAACGGCCAGATCTTCATGCCGGTGATGCCCTGCTCCAGCAGGCTCTCGGCGAGCCGTCCGGCGTCGGTCATGAAGCCGTTGAGATCCTCGTAGGGACCTTCGCTGGAACCGAGGTTCCAGGTATCGACCGGCTTGATCTTGTTGGACCGCACATAGCCGTAGCCCGCGCAGGTGTTGTAGACCGGCACCCGGTCGTGGCAGAGGCCGCCCAGCATCTGGTGCACCGGCTGGCCGCACACCTTGCCGAGAATGTCCCACAGCGCGAGGTCGATGGCCGACGCGGCGCGGTACTCGGCGCCGGTCGAGGATTGCGCCATCGGCAGATTCACCAGCTCGCGGGCGTGGGCCTCGATGCGCAGCGGGTCCTTGCCGAGCAGGCGCGCCGCCAGGACGTCGTGGATGTGCGCCTCCACCGCGCCCGCCCCATAAAAGGTCTCGCCCAGGCCGACGATTCCGGCGTCGGTGTGGACGCGGACCCAAACGACGTTGGAGAACTCGTCCGTCCTCAACGTTTCCAGCTGCGTGATTTTCATTGGTCACTCGCAAAGGTCTTGCGGATGTCCGCAAGCGGTCGGTTCCACGGAAGGACCCGCCGGAACGGGCGGGCCCGGTGGCAGGGCTTCGTCAGGAGGGGGCGATCACCCGAAGACGATCTGCACCTTCATGTTCCGGCTGCGGTCGTGCGCGGCGTCGAACGCCTCGGCGGCGGATTCGAACGGAAACTGCGCCGTGGCCAGCGGCGACAGATCGACGCCGCCCGTCGTCAGGGCGGCGACGGCCCAGGCGAACTCCTCATGGAAGCGGAAGGAGCTTTTCAGCGTCACCTCCTTGGCCAGCAGCCGGTTGAGCGGGATCGGGGTGAGGCCCGGCGCCAGCATGCCGACCTGGACGACCACGCCGCCGGCCCGCGTGCTGAGGACGCAGGTCTCCACCGCCTTGGCGCTGCCCGACGCCTCGAAGCTCACGTCGAAGCAGCCGCGGTCGGCCTGCCAGCGGCTGGGTGTCTCGCTGTCGGACAGGACGTTGACCGTCTCGTGGGCGCCGACCTTGGCGGCGATCTCCAGGGCGTTGTCGGACAGGTCCGTGATGGTGACGTGCCCGGCGCCCGCCCGGCGCGCGGCGACCGCGATCAGGCAGCCGATCGGCCCCGCGCCGGTGATCAGGACGCGCCGGCCGAGCAGGCTGCCGGCCTGCGCCACCGCGTGAAGGGCGACGGCGAAGGGCTCCGCGAAGACCAGATTGCTGTGCCGCGTGTCCTGCGGGACCGGGAAGCACTGGAAATCGCGCACCACCAGCGTTTCGCGGAAGGCCCCCTGGACATGGGGAAACCGCGAGGCGCTGCCGAAGAAGATCATGTTGGCGCACAGGTTCTCCCGGCCGCCCAGACAGTGCGGGCAGGTATGGCAGGGCTTGCCGGGATTGACGGCGACGCGGTCGCCGACCTTGGTCCGGGTGACGTCCGGGCCGACCTCGACGACCTCGCCGCTGATCTCATGCCCCAGCACCATCGGTTCCCGGACGTTGAAGTCGCCGACGCGCCCTTCGAAGAAGTAATGGAGGTCGGACCCGCAGATCCCGCCGGCGGCGATCTTGACCCGGACCTCGCCGGGACGCAGGGACGGTTCGTCCAGGGCTTCGAGGCGGAGATCCTTTTGTCCGTGCAGAACACAGCCGCGCATCTGATTTCTCCTGATGGGGGTCCGGCGCGTCATCGCGCCTGGAGCCGCGTGGGATATTGGCGAAGGAGGGGCGGATCGGAGGGAGACGGGCCCGTCCGGTCTCGAGGGCGTCCGCTGCCATGGTTCCAGTGAACCAAACAGCAAATTGGTCTATTGGTCTAATAGCTATGGCGCGCATGCCGGCTTGTCAACACGAAGAGTGGGAGGGGCAAACATCTTCCCGCGGCGTGCGCGGCATGGGAGGTCGGCGCGCGGCGCGTCGCATCCAGCGGTCTCGCCAAATTAATCAAGCGATATCAGGGGCTTGATTCGTCATTCGGCTGGTCGGCGGGGAGTCCGGTGGAACGACGTCACCGGCGCTGGCCGTCTTTCCACGGTGTCGGCATGGCGCATGGCGGGCGAAGCCGGTGGCTTGGATGGGGTCGCGCTGCGACCGTTGGCCGCACGCCAACGCAACATTTTGCATGCCCAGCGTTATGCTGTTGACAGGCGTTGGCACGCTGTCTTATCCAGTGAGTCAGAAGACCAGTGTACCAATATCCCAATGGCGCCGGTTTCGCGTCCAGCAAGGCCGCCGGGGTTCGGGAGGCCGCGCGGTGCCGCAACGGAAACCTCCGCGACGAACGGCTTTCGGAACGCGGGGCGGTCCGGGCCGGGCGGCGGAGGCGGCAGGTCAGACAATCGGTTTCACCGACGGCGTTGCTCCGTCACCAAACGATGCCGAGCGAATAATCTCAAGAGGGAGTCATGAGTGCCATGCCCAACGGGACATCACAGCCCGGCGACCGCGACGGCGTCGCGCCACCGCCACACCCACGGCGCGTCGTCATTGCCGACGCCAACTTCGTTCCGCACCGCCCACTGATGGAGGCCCGGCTTCCGGCGGGCACCGTTCTCTCCTGGCATCCGGCGTTCGACGAGGCGGCGGTCGTGGCCGATCTGCCGGGCGCCGACGTCTTCGTCGGCCCCCGCTTCACCGCCGCGATGGGTGCCGCGGCCGACTCCCTGCGCCTCGTCCATGTCGGCGGCGCCGGCTATGACGGCATCGACACCGGGGCTCTTCCCACGGGCGCCGTCTGCGCCAACACCTTCTGCCACGAATCCTCGATCGCCGAATATGTGGCGGCGACCAGCGTCGTCATGCGCCGCCAGTTCCTGCAGCAGGACCGCGCGCTGCGCACCGGGCATTGGGATTCGTCGGTCTATGAATCGCAGCGCTATCAACTGAATTCCCTGGCCGGGGCCACCGTCGGAATCATCGGCTACGGACACATCGGGTCGCGCACCTGGCAGCTCATGCGCGCGTTCGGCGCGTCGGGCGTCACGGTCACGCCTCGTCCGGTCGATGTGGAGCGGGAAGGGCTGACCTGGGCGGCCGGCATCGACGGGCTGGACCGTCTGCTCGCCGCGAGCGACGTCGTCGTGCTGTGCCTGCCGCTGCGGCCGGACACCCGCCACATGATCGACGCCGCGCGGCTGGCGGCGATGAAGCCCGACGCCCTGCTCGTGAACGTCAGCCGCGGCCCCCTGATCGATCCCGAGGCGCTCTACGAGGCGCTGAAGGAGCGGCGCATCGGCGGCGCCGTCATCGACGTCTGGTACCAGTATCCCACCGGCGGCGCTCACGCCCAGCCGTCCTCGCTGCCCTTCGCCTCGCTCGACAACGTCCTGATGACCCCGCACATCTCCGGCGTCACGCGCCAGACCTTCGAAGGCCGGGTGCAGGACATCGCGGCGAACATCGGCCGTCTTGCGGCCGGCGAACCGCTGCGCAACGTGGTGTTCCCCCGCTAGGACCCACCCATCCCCGCCAGACCGGTTCGCCGCCTCCCCCCACCAGCCGGGGGGCGGACGGCCCTCCTGTTCCCCTGCGCCGCACTGTCGGACCCGCTCCCCCGTGGCGCCCCACGACCGCGTGTCACGCGTCGCGTGACATCATCACTCCACCGTTCCGGTGGTTCGTGAAGGAAGCAGCCTATGACCGAGATATCCAGCACCATCGCCCAACCGGACACCGTCTCCCAGGACACAACCCCCGCCGACGCCACCAACGTCAGGCGGGCTGCGCTTGCCGGGCTCATCGGCACGATGCTCGAGAATTTCGACTTCGTGATCTACGGCACCGCGTCCGCCCTGATCTTCAGCAAGCTGTTCTTTCCGACGATCTCGCCGGCGGCGGGAATCATCGCCAGTTTCGGTGCCTATGCGATCGGCTTCCTGGCGCGGCCGTTGGGTGGGCTGTTCTTTTCGCATTACGGCGAGAAGTATGGGCGCAAATGGGTGCTGGTCACGACGCTGTTCCTGATGGGCGGGGCGACCTTCGCCATCGGCTGTTTGCCGACCTATGAGACGGCCGGCATCTGGGCGCCGCTGCTGCTGGTTCTCTGCCGCTTCCTGCAGGGCTTCGGCGCGGGCGCCGAGCAGTCGGGCGGCGCCACGCTGCTGACCGAGACGGCCCCCCTCGGCCAGCGCGGCCGGCTCTCGTCGCTGATCATGGTGGGTGCTGCGTTCGGCACGGCGCTGGGAGCCATCGCCTGGATCGGGGCCCAGCAACTCCCCACCGACATGCTGATGAGTTGGGGCTGGCGCGCGATCTTCTGGAGCAGCATCCTCGTCACCATCGCCGCCTTCGTCATCCGGCTGAAGCTCGCCGAGAGCCCGATCTTCATCGAGCTGAAGAAGAAGGTGGACGTCAAGAACCAGGCCCCGCTCAAGGTCGTCGCCAAGCACGGCAAGAAGAACGTGGTCAAGGTGATCCTGATGAACTGGGGCGTGTCGACGCAGTCCTACATCTACCAGGTCTTCATGATCACCTATCTGGTGAGCGTGGTGGGCGTCGACACCCATTTCATCCCGCCGGTGCAGCTGGCCGCCGCGATCGCCGCGTCCTTCGCCGCCTTCCTGACCGGCATGCTGTCCGACCATTTCGGCCGGCGCCGCATGACCCTCGTGCTGACCGGCCTGCTCACCGTCACGCCGTTCCTCGTCTTCCCCGGCCTCAACACCGGTTCGCCCGTTCTGATCACCGCGATCATCGTCTTCGGCTACATGGTCGCGGCCCAGGGCGTGACCGGCGTGCACATGAGCTTCTTCCCCGAGATCTTCGGCAGCCGCTACCGCTACGCCGGGGTGACGCTGGGCCGTGAGTTCTCGTCCATCATCGGCGGCGGCATCGCGCCGCTGCTGAGCGCCGCGCTGCTGGCCTGGTACGCCAACTCCTGGGTTCCCGTGGCGATCTACATGGCCCTCACCATGCTGGTGTCCTTCCTGGTCACCTATTCGCTGCCCGAGACCCTCAACCGCGACCTGAGCAAGCCGACGGACGCCGAATGGGGCGAGGCTCGGTCTTCCGAAAGCCGCGCCTGACCTCGGCGCGATCCATGAACCGGGGTCGCTCCTCTGAACCGGGAGCGGTCCCGAACGTCCGAACCCCGGCAGGTTCGACCAAGACGGAGAAGCAGCATCATGAATTCCCACCAAAAGCCGTTTCGCGTCGTGGGCGCCTACGCCGCCCAGCCGAACGCCGCGGCGGAGCGCCGGGCCTTTCTGGACGGTGTCCTGGATCTTCCCGGCGTCGATGGCTTGGAAATCTCCTGGGGCGCGCCCGGCTGGGACGAGGATTTCCCGATTCTGGCCGATCTGTTGGAACGCCGGGGAGGGCAGGGGCGGCATGTGTTGACCCTGATCGGCGCCGCCGCTTCCGCCGCGGCGAAGGACCCGAAGGTCGGGCTGGCGTCCACCGATGCGGCCGGGCGTGCCCGGGCCGTGGAACTGGTCGCTGCGGCCCACCGGGCGGTCGCCGACTTCGTTGAGCGCGGGCAGCGCATCCTGGCGGTCGAGGTTCACGCCTTCCCGTCCCTTCCGGCCGCGGCGGCGGGGGAGGGGGGCTGTGCGCTGGAGGCTTCGCTTCGGGAGATCGCGTCCTGGGACTGGGGCGGAGCGACGCTTATCGTCGAACATTGCGACGCCCGACCCACAGACGGACCGTGGCAGAAGGGCCTGCTTCCCCTTGATGTCGAGATCGAGGCGGTGATGGCCGCAGCCGGGGCGGCGCCGACGCCCCTGGGAATGGCCGTGAACTGGGGGCGATCCGCCATTGAGGAGCGCGACGCAACGGCTCCGGAGCGGCACGCGCGCCGCCTGCGCTCGGCCGGGCTGCTGCGCGGAGTGATGTTCTCCGGCGCGACCGGCCGCGAAGGCGCCTACGGTCCGGCCTGGAGCGACGTGCATCCGCCGCTCCGTGAACAGGTTGGAGAGTCCGTGATGGATCGAGGCCATGTCGCGGCAACGCTCGACGCCGCCGGGGCCGGTCTGCTCTATGAAGGCGTCAAGGTTGCCGTCCGGCCCCAGGAGGCCAGCACGGCGGACCGCATCGCTCTGATCCGCGGTACGCTGGACGCGCTCGACGCGGCACGGTCGACCCGATGAGGGCGACTGTCACGGCGACGGTGCGTGCAAAGACCAGATGACGGCCGGCGGCTCCGGCATGGTCAAACCGCGCGGGCCGGTCGTGTGGGGTGGTCGTGTGGGGTGGCGCCGGCGACCCCACCACGCCTCCGGATACAAGCATCGGACCGTCGCGGCGGACAGTGTGCGCAGCACAGCGCGCCGTTGAGCCGCGGGGGGCAGCGTATTCAGCCGGCCACGCGCACAGGCGGGCGGCGGCGTCAGTGCCAAGTCTGGTGGCGGAGGAGAAGGTGCGCGGCTCGGCCCATGCTCGATCCTCTGACGAGGCCAGAGAGCGCGTTGGGCAGCGGCTTTGGGCTGCAGCCATGGGCGCCACCTGCGGATGGTTGCAGGAGCGGCGGAACCGATTGGCTGTTTCTAATGGGAAGTCGTGAGAGTTGGTTGGGGGACTAGGACCCCCAACTACGTTCACCGGCGCGGCGCCGCACGAAGAGAAATCAACAGGTTGCGCGCTTCTCCACCACATATCGCATGGTCTTGTGCGACACACAAGTGTGACAGCCGTATCCTTTGGCATAGTTCGAGCCCGGCCGTCAGGGAAGCCTGTTCGCTCGACCTTGGAGGGCGCTGGATCGCCTCGGCGCAGGCGGCCAATCCTGCTGGTCGGGTTTGCATCATCGGCGGCTGGCGCGCTATCACGTAAGCCGTGGAGAGCGTGTGAGGCGAGCGATGAATGAAGTTGTGCTACCCAACAGCGTGCTGGATGCAGTGTTGGCATCGCAGATCACCGTTGCTTGGGCTGGGGAAGGAAGCGGTGACGTGTCCCGCCTCGGGTGGTGGAGTTGCGGGTTAACGGACCGGGACGGCGGTGGCGACTTTTTCGAGCGCTCAACGCCGGCAACGGCCCAATGGGCCCAACTCGACGCTGTTCGCCGCGCCGCGATGATCGTCGATCAGCGCATCCGTCGCACCCATATGGCCGCCCACGACCACGTCCGGACAATTTATCATTTGGGCTACGCCGTAGACGAAGCGCTGAATGAGCGGCTGCGGATCTTGAAGCAGACCGGTGAAGAGCCGCGCGCAGTGCTCACCTTTCCAGTCAATCTCGACGAAGAATTTGATCAAGGAGCATTTGATCGCTTCGTAGATTCCCTGGGCGATGTGCCGAAGCCGAAGATCACACCGGTTGGACGGGAACTGCCGGGTCGGCCGCCAGATGCGCTTGAGGTGATGATGCGGCATCTGGTTGGCGCCCTGCGCCCGTTGCCGGGTGAGTATCCCATGCCCTTCTACCGGGTCGCGGCATGACCGTGTGGGACGGCGCCTCGGCGGCGGACAAGCCCGCCACCGAGGCGGTGCGGTATCATAACCGTATTCAGAAGCTTGCGCTTGGCATCGAGGAGAGCCGTGCGTACTGGCGCCATGTGCTGCCCGGTGAGGCGCCGGCGGCGCAGAGCGAGCGCGCGTTCGAAGAGCGCTGGTTCGGGGCCAAGTCATTGGCACGGATCCGCGTGCTGATGGCCGATCTTCGGGCCCGCTATGCCGCTTTCCCGACGGCCCTGGAGGTTCTGAAGGCATGGCCTGAGATGGAACCGGAAACCCGCCGGCTCGTCTGCCATTGGCACTTGCAGCTTGCGGATCCGCTCTACCGCCGGTTCTCCGGAGGCTGGCTCGTCGACCGGCGCCTTCTCCCGGGCGCCACCATTGGCTTCCAGCCGGTGCTGCAGTGGGTTCTTGACACGAATCCCAAGGATTGGAGTCCCTCCACCTGCCGGCAAGTGGCGGGCAAGCTGCTTTCCGCAGTGTCCGAGGCCGGCTTGGTCACACCTCCACCGGATCCCCGGCGCATTCCGGTGCCGCGGATTCCTGACAAGGCCCTCGGCTACATCCTGCATCTGCTCCGTGAGTTACAGTTCGAAGGTACCCCTTTTGAGAATCCGTACCTTGGCTCGGTAGGGTTGTCTGGTGTACTGCTTGAACAGCGTCTCAGCGTAGGGCAATGGGGTAAGGTGCACCGGATGGGTGGTCTCACTCAGATCGAATGGAAGTATTCATCGTTGCGGGCCTGGGCGGAGGCCGAACTGTGAGTGGGTCGCTGTTCGAGCGCACACCGCTGGATGTCGCCCTGGAAGCGCTGGAGCGCGATCTCAAGGCAGAGGGCGGGCCGGCGATTAGCGCCATGCGCAACTATAGATTTGCCATTCTGGCTTATCGACCGGGCGATGAGCTGCGCCTGCGCTCCGGCATCAGGCGGCTGAGCGAGAGCCTCGTTTCGGACGGATGGGACGTTTTGTCCATCTCGATGCAGGCGCTGTATCTGGAACGGCTCCGGTCACTTGGCGAGGACGCGCTCGCCAGCATCGCGGCGCGGGAACGTCGGACCTGGGCGAAAAGTCCGGAGCGGGCGTTGAACTACCTCGCCGAACAGATTTCTCCGGTCGTCGAGGGCGAAGGCGGCATCGCTTCCGAGGTGATTGCCCGTATCGAGCGCTTTGCCGCCGACAAGACGCTGGATCCGGACCGCACCGTGGTGTTCATCGGCCGCGCGGGCGCCCTCTACCCGTTCTTCCGCACCTCGTCGCTGCTCAAGCACATCGACGGCAAGACCTTCGACCTGCCCGTGGTGCTGCTCTATCCCGGCGTGAAGGACAACAACGCCCTGTCCTTCATGGGACGTCTCGCCGCCGACCGTGACTACCGGCCACGCATCTATCCCTGACCGTCGGAGCCCAAGGTATGCTCATCAAGGAGCTGTTCACCAACGACGTGACCCGGGATATCCCGCCGGTCGTCTACTTCCACGAACAGGCGCCGGAAAGCTTGGCTGCCGAGGTCGGGGAGTACATCGTCACCGGCGGCTATCCGGAGACAGACCCCCGGCATCGCCGCGTGCCCGACGGCATCCACGAGCAGTTCGTCCGTCTGCTCCGGAACCTGTGCAAGGAACTGCGCAGGCCCGGAGGGCCGGAGCTGCCGGCGTCGTGGATCTCCGGATTCTACGGCTCCGGTAAGTCGAGCTTCGCCAAGCTGCTGGGATTGGCGCTCGACGGCGGCGCGCTGCCGGACGGCCGCCCCCTGGCCGACGCCTTGCTCGCCCGTGACACGTCGCCCCTGCGCGAAGAGCTAGTCGCGGCGTGGGAGGATCTGCGCAGCCGGATCGACCCCATCGCCGTGGTCTTCGACATCGGCGCCGTCGCCCGCGACGGCGAGCACATCCACGCCGCCGTGGTGCGCCAGGTGCAGGAGCGCCTGGGCTATTGTCCGCGAAGCGTGCTGGTGGCCGAGACCGAGCTGAAGCTGGAGGCCGACGGTCGCTGGGAGGCATTCCTGGAGGCGGCTGCGGCGACGCTGGGCGGGTCTTGGGACGACTTCAAGGGCAAAGCCATGGCGGAGGATCACTTCTCGGCCGCCATGCACCGCCTGGACCCGCAGACCTATACCGACCCGATGAGCTGGGCCGATTCGCACGCCGGCCGCACCGCCACCCGCGGTCTGTCGGTGGACGAGGCGACCCGCGCCATCGACGCCATGCTGCGACGGCGTGCGACTGGCAAGACGCTCTTCCTGGTCGTCGACGAGGTGAGCCAGTACGTCCACCAGGACGAGGACCGCATGCTGAAGCTGCAGTCCTTCGTCTCGGCCCTCGGCCAGCGCCTGAAGGGCAGCGTCTGGCTGCTCGCCACCGGCCAGCAGAAGCTGGATGACGATGCCGGTGCCACCCTGGCGAAGCTGAAGGACCGCTTCCCGCCCTCCCTTCGCGTCCATCTCAGCGCCGCCAACATCCGCGACGTCGTGCACCGCCGCCTGCTAGAGAAGAGGTCGGACAAGGCCGGTGAGCTGCGCAGCCAGTTCCAACGACACCGCGCCGATCTGAAGCTGCACGCCTACGGCTGCGCCGACGTGACGGAGGAGGACTTCGTCGAGGTCTATCCGCTGCTGCCCGGCCACGTCGATCTGCTGATGCGGATCACCACGGCGATGCGCGTCCACTCCACCCGCATGCAGGGCGACACCCACGCCATCCGCGGCCTGCTCCAGATGCTGGGCGAGCTGTTCCGCACGCAGAATTTGGCGGAGAGGCCGCTGGGCGCGCTGGTGAC
Source organism: Azospirillum sp. TSH58 (assembly GCF_003119115.1). Lineage (NCBI taxonomy): Bacteria > Pseudomonadati > Pseudomonadota > Alphaproteobacteria > Rhodospirillales > Azospirillaceae > Azospirillum > Azospirillum sp. TSH58. The sequence continues at coordinate 882,690 of NZ_CP022367.1, read as the reverse complement.
GCTCGATGCGGTCTACGACATCCAGTACACGTCGCTCGATGCCAGTCTGCAGCAGACGCTGGCACAGGTGCACAACCTCGATCTTGTCGCCTCCAATCCGCTGGCCGGGCGCATTGTCAAGGCCGTTGCCCTGCTGGAACAGATCCAGGATCAGCTGCCGACCACCGCCGAACTGGTGGCTCAGTGCCTGTACGCCGAGATCGGCCAGGGCAGCCAGGTCCGCCCCGTCCAGGACATGTTGCAGGCGCTGAAGGATGCCAACTGCCTCTCCTACACCGAGCAATACGGCTACAAGCTACAGAGTTCCGCCGGCCAGGAGTGGATGAAGGAACGCGATGATCCGCATATCCCTGACGAGGTGGTGCACGAGGTCGTGCGCGAGAAGCTGGGCGTCCTCATGGGCCGGCCGGACCGGCCGCGCTGGAAGGGGCGCCCCTTCCCCTGGGCGCTGTTCTTCACCGACCGCTTCCGTCCGGACGTGCGACTGACATCAGGGCGCGAAGACACCACGTTTGCCGTCGATTTCCGCTTCCTTACCGACCAGAGCCAGCGCCGGTCCGACGAATGGGTGCGGCAAAGCGACCAACAGCACCTGCGCGATCGCCTGGTCTGGCTTGTCGGCGGCGACCTCAGCGAGTTGCGGAATACCGTACGCGATCTGGTGCGGTCACGCCGCATGCTGGAGACCTACGAACCGCGGCGCGAGGCGCTGAACCGCGAGCGCCTGCGCCTGCTGATCGAGGAGCAGACGCGCCGCGACGGGCTGGAGGGACAGGTTGACCGGGCAGCGGCCCGCGCCTTCCTCGATGGCCGCCTGTATTTCCGCGGGCGCGAGCTGAAGCCGTCGGATTTCGGCAACGGCTTCGACAGCGCCATCGTCAAGGCCGCCGAGCGATTCCTGCCGGAGCTGTACACCTACTTCACCGAACTGTCGGTCGGTGATCGCGAATGGCCGCAGCTGCTGGAACGCGACCTCGGCGGCGCCTCCCGCAAGTTCTACGAGGAGGGGCTGGGCATCCTGGCGCTCGACGCCGGCAAGACCGTGCCGGCCTGCAGTGGCACCATTCCCATGCGCATCCTCCAGCACATCGAGGAAAACAACGGCGCCTCGGGCAGCACCATCATCCAGCATTTCGGCCGCCCGCCCTACGGCTATCCCGTGGACGTGGTCCGCGCCTGCCTGATCGGCCTGCTGCGTGCTGGTAAGATCCGCATCCGGCCGGAGGGCGGCGGCACCCATGTCACCTCCTGCAACGACCCCGGCGTGAAGGAGCTGTTCGCCGGCGACCGTAACCTGCGGCAGGCGGAATACTATCCGGGGCGCGAGGGCGACATCACCCAGCGCGACCTCAACGCCATCGGCAAGTTCTTCGACAGCGCGCTGGGCGTGGAGGTGGACCGCGACCGCGACGCCATCGCCGACGCCGCCTTCAAGCATTTCCCCAACAAGCGCGCCGAGCTGCGCGAGGTGGAGGCACGGTACGAACGCCTGCCCGGCCGTCCCGAGCTGCCCCCGGCGCTGACCGCCCTGACCAGGGCGCTGGAGGATTCCGTCGTCGACCGCCACGTCGAGGCCATCGTCAAGGCGGTGAAGGCCAATCTGGACCGTCTGCGCGACGGGCTGGAGCTGCTGGGCATCGTCCGCTCCGAACTGACCGACGAGGCGGTGGAGGCGGTGCGCGCCCTTGCCGAAGTGCGTGACGTGCAACTCGCCCAACTCCGTACCGCGCCGGATGGCATGGACGACGGGACCGAGGCCGCCGGCAAGGCCCTGGAAGCGCAGCTGGCCCAGGATCGCCCCTGGCGCGAGCGGGCGGGTGCCGAGGCCGCCGCCGGCACCGTGCGCGACCGCTACCGCAAAGTCCGCCGTGCCATCCTCGCCCGCCAGGAGACGGAGGCGGAGGCGGCACGCGAGCGCATCAAGGCGCGCGACGGCTTCGCCAAGCTGTCGCCCGATGCGTCGCATCGCGTGCTGCGCCCGATCGCCGAGGCGCTGTTCGCCACCAGCGAGGACGCCGTTCAGCCGGCCCTTTTCGACATGGCCGCCCAGTTCCCCGACCGCCTGCGGCGCAAAGCGGAGGACGCCGACGCCCGCCTGGACGAGGAGCTGGAGAAGATCCTCGCCAAGCCGGTCAAGCCCGTGCGCCTGAAGGTGCAGGGCCGCGAGCTGGAAACCCGCGACCAGCTCAAGACCTTCCTGCGGGAAATCGAAGACGAACTCGGCCCCCTGGTGGATCAGGGTGTACGGGTTCGGGTGATGTGAGGAATGATGAAGGTTCTTTGGCTTTCAAAAGATAATAGCGCGAATGAGGGCGATTGTTCCGATCAGCGGTCTTTCGGATATTTTGTGTTCTCTAGCAATGGAGCATGTATGGCGGGCCCATATTGGAGCAAAAATCAAGCTCTTGGCGTCCTTGAATTCTTTCGTTTTCGCGAAATTCTTGAAAAATTTCGCGAAGATGCTGCGCTTTGGAAAATTGTCGAAGAGAGGCGTGAGCAGCATTTGACGACAATTGATCACGATCTTGAAGAAAGGGCTATTTCTGCCGGGCAAGTCGATGTCTATGGCTGCGACGCGGAGTTCGATGATGCGCCGATGGAGCTCATTGGTGTATTCGATTTCAGGAACGGAAGTCAGGATGTTATAATTTACTTGGATGCTAACGCAAAGAGTATGCATTTCCCGAATGAAAACGTTCCCCTAATCCCGATTCCTTAACCTAAATACAGATATACAATGCCCCTGACCCCCGACGCGAAGTCCAAGCTCTCCGCGACAATTCGTGGCCTGCGCGCCTATCTGTTGCAGGCGCTGGAGGACAACGCCGCTGCCGTCTACCGGCTTGCCGTGCCCGCCGACAAGGCGGGGCTGGGCGAGGCGGAGGCGGTGCGGCGGGGGCGGCTGGAGGCGTGGCTGGACGAACGCGCGCGCGCCAGCGGGGCGAAGACCCGCGCAGAGCTGGATAAGGCGCGTCCGCGCTTCCTCGGCGACGCGGTGAAGGAGGCGGCGGCGACGCTGCTCAACCGGCTGGTGCTGCTGCGCCTGATGGAGGCGATGGGGCTGCGCAAGGCGCGCATCGTTACCGGCGGGTGGAACAGCCGTGGCTACCGCGAGTTCCGCGAATATGCCGGCCCGCTGCTGGAGGACGGCAGCGAGGGCTACGCCACGCTGCTCGACCTTGTGTTCGACGACCTCGCGGTCGATCTGCCGGGCCTCTATGGCCGCGTCGGGCTGACCGATCTGATCCCCGTTCCGGTGGCCGCCCTGCGCCGGGTGGTGGAGGAACTCGACAAGCCGGAGCTGGACAGCGCCTGGACCGACGACACTACGCTGGGTTGGATCTACCAGTACTGGAACGACCCGGAGCGCGAGCGGCTCGACGCCAAGATCAAGGACGGCGGCAAGATCGAGCTGCACGAGATCGCTTCCAAGACCCAGATGTTCACCGAGCGCTACATGGTCGAGTGGCTGCTCCAGAACTCGCTGGGCGTCACCTGGCTGGCGATGTGCCGGAAGCAGGGATGGACGCCCGACGCCGAGCGCATCTTTCCGGCGCTGGAGGCGCGCCGGGCCGAGTGGCGGGAGAAGCGCGCACGGGGCGAGGTGCCGCTCGACGCCCTCATGCCCATCGATGGCGAACTGGAGGAGCACTGGAAATACTACGTCGCCCAGGAGATCCCGGAGGATGCGGTGACGGCCGCGCCGGAGTCCCTGCGCGCGCTGAAGCTGCTCGACCCCGCCTGCGGCTCCGGCCATTTCCTGGTCATCGCCTGCGACCTGCTGTTCGCGCTCTACCGGGAGGAGGCGCGCCACCGTGGCGAGGCGTGGACCGACGCCGACATCGTCGGCTGGATTGTCGGAAACAACCTGCACGGCATCGACATCGACCCGCGTGCCGTGCAGATCGCCGCCGCCGCACTGTATCTGAAGGCGCGAACCCTGTGCCGCGACGCCCGCCCGCGCACCCTCAACCTCGTCGCCCCCGCCTTCAACCTCGCCGGCCTGCCCGACGACGACCCGGCGCTGCGCCGCCTGATCGACGAGCTTCACGTCGACACCGGCCTGCCGGAACACCTGACCCTGGGCCTCGTCCGTGCCCTGGCCGGCGCCGACCATCTGGGCACGCTGCTGAAGGTGGAGGACGCGGTGAAGGAGGCGTTGCTCGCCCACCAGCTCGCCACCGGCGACCGCGAACCGACGCTGGACGCTTGGGCCGACGGGCAGGTCAAGGACCTGGCCGCCTTCCCGCCGGAAGACGTGATCCTAAAGCGGCTGGAGAGCTTCCTCGCCAAGCACACCGCCGCCGCTGACCTCGGCCTGCGCCTGGACGGCGAACAGCTCGCCGCCGGCGTGCGATTTGTACGCATGGTCAAACCGCGGATGTACCATGTTGTGGTGGCGAATCCGCCTTATCAAGGGACGGGGAAACTACAGTCTGCAAATTATCTGAAGCGGAATTATCGGTTTGGTGCTTCTGACTTGTTTGCTGCATTCATGTTGCGCTCTCTTGAGTTAGCAAATTCATCTGCCTCGGTGGCGATGGTTCTACTTCAAAATTGGATGTTCAGCAGCTCCTATAGAAAGCTACGCATCGATCTCTTGCGTCACCATCGTATTGGCGTAGTTGCTGACATCTACAAGGGTGCGTTTTCCAGCGTGAAACTTGTCCCCATCGCGCTTAACGTTCTAAGAAAGGGAAGAAGTGAAAAATGGTCTGGGCGGTTTGTTCGTCAGCTTCCGCGAAAAACTGTGGTTCGCGATGATGAACAGCCCGTTCGTAATGCCGCATCACTAGTTTATCCTGAGTTGGTCCGAGCGATAAAACAGTCCGCTTTTTCTGCAATACCTGGCATTCCCATGGTGTATGGGTGGACCGACAAATTTATACAGAATTACAAGGCGCTTCGGAAGATTTCGTCTGTGGCTCCGGCCAAAAAGGGGATTGATACGGGAAACAATGCTCGATTCAGCCGGTTCCCATGGGAGGTGGCTTCAACGAATTGGAGTATTGGCGAGCGGTGTGAAACTCCAAATAGGGCCTTCTGGGTTCCGTTCATCCAAGGTGGAAAAGGGCGGTGCTGGTATGAGCCGCTTATCAATGTTGTAGCTTGGGAGTGTCGGGGGCTTGCCATTCGCGTAGCCGCCGAAACTACGACTGGAGCTACAATTCGGTCGTTGGAGTATAGCTTTCGGCGCGGAATAGCATTCACGTCAATTGGGGTTGATTTTCTTGCTAGAATTCATCGATTTGGCGGCATTATTGGCAACATGGGGGCCTCAGTCTACGGAAACGACTTGCCAAATTTGGTTTGCACTCTGAATACTCAGAGTGCACGTAGTGTTCTTGAAGCACTTAACCCTGGGCACCATTTCGAAGCGGGCGACGTAAACCGCCTACCCATCTTCCCCGTCGAATCCGCCGACGAGATCTACGCGCGCCTGGACGAAGCCTTCACCGCGCATGAAGCCGCCCGCGAGAACTCCGTGGAGTTCAAGCGGCCCGGCCGCTCGGCCTGGAACTGGGCGCAGGACTGGGCGCAGCGGGCGGTGGACCGCGCGGCCGGGGAGCCGCTGCCGCCGTGGCAGCCGGACTACGAGGAGGTCAAGCCGGTCGATCATGTCTCCTTCGCCGTCGGCGTGGCGCTCGGCCGCTTCGGCGCGAACGGAGAGGGGATCCTCGACGCCGCCCCGGCCGACGCGCTGCCGCACGGCATCCTGTTCCTGGCGCCGCCGCCGGCCGCGGACTCGCTGACCGATCCTGCCACGGCCGGGCTGCGCGCCGCGTGGAAGGAGCATGGCGGTGCGGTGAAGCCGGCGGCGGAACTGCGCGACTGGCTGCGCGCCGACTTCTTCAAGCACCACAAGGCGCTGTACGAGAACCGGCCGATCTGGCTGCCCTTGTCATCGGCGAAGAAGAGTTTCGTCGCCTGGGTGTCGATCCACCGCTGGGCCGACGACACGCTGGACGTGCTGCGCGCCGACCATCTGATCCCAGCGCGCACCGCGCTCCAGGGCGAGCTGGCCGACATCCAGGCCGCCCGCGCCCGTGCCGAGGGCAAGGCGCGCGCCGCCGCCGAAAAGCGCTATGACGAGCTGCGCAAGTGGCTGGACGAGCTGGACGCCTTCATCGCCGCGGTGGAGCAGCTGGCCGAGCACGGCGCCCCGCCGGTCGACGGCTGCCGCACCCGCGCCGCCGACGCCCGCTTCCGCATGGATCTGGACGACGGCGTGATGGTGAACGCCGCCGCCCTGTGGCCCCTGCTCGCCCCGCAATGGAAGGACCCCGCCGGCTGGTGGAAGGAGCTGTCGGAGGCCAAGGGCAAAAAGAACTACGACTGGTCCCACCTCGCCGCCCGCTACTGGCCCGCCCGCGTCGACGAGGCCTGCCGCAAGGATCCGTCTCTTGCGGTTGCACATGGACACTTCTGGAAGTACCATCCCGCGCGCGCCTACGCCTGGGAACTCCGCCTGCAAGACGAACTCCGCCCCGACTTCACCATCGAGGAAGCGCAAGCCGACGCGGCGCGGGAACGGTTCCTCACCGAGGAGCCGGGTTTGGCGGCAGAGATCCGGGAGAAGGAACGGAAGCGCCGGGAGAGGAAGGGGCGGAAGGACGCAGTAGACGATGATGCCGTTCCCGTATTTTCGGACGGTTACGGCGGGCCAAAAGCTACATAAACGTAACTGGTAGAGAAATTATGCCTCACGACTTCGATTCTTTGTTTGCACTTCCCGTCAAGGGCGATGCATTCCTTTACCGCGCTAAGGGCAAAGTTTTATTGGTTGACGGCGGTGAGGAGCCGGACCGGCTTGCCGCATCCTTAAACATTTTGACTCCTGAGGTAACCCACATCGACGTCGTCGTGTGCACCCATGCCGACGAGGACCACGCGAAGGGGCTGTGCAATCTCCTGAGGAAGAACGAGCCGCGCAACGTAACTGAGTGGGGAGGCACAGTAGGAGAGTTCTGGCTGCCCGGACGCTGGACGGACGTCGTACCGGAAGTTTTGAAGGATCCTAAAGGCTTCGTTGACCTGCTCGTCGCTGAATTGGACCGCATTGCTGCCCATGGTGGAGGACATCCGGACTGGTCAGACGACGGGTCGCCCGCGGATGAGGCGGACGACCGTCTGGACGATCCTGTCAGCGCGTGGTTCGCCCACGTCTCAGGAGCCCGTGAGGGCCATAAAGACGGCGGCGCGGCCGATAATCGCGCCGAAGGGCTGCCGGAGGAGGAAGATAACCGTCAGCGTGAAGCCACATCGGATGGGTCTGATCGTGAGTTATCCTGGGATCCTCCTATTCACCCAAAGTGGTGGAACAAACTCCGCGATGAGGTTGGGGATATCCTGTCCCGCGATAAGGTTGCGGGGAGGGCTTTCAAATCGGCGCGAGAGCGCGTGGTCAGTCGAGTCAAGAAGGGGAAGATTTCGGCTTCGCTTGGGCGGTTATGGGTCGGTTTCATCGACACGCTGGAGATCATTCGGAACATCGCCAAGCAGGCGCTGGAGTTCGATGTCCCAGTTCGCTGGTTCGATTTCGACGAATACGAGAAAAGCAGGAAGCCACGTGGCGGCATTCATGGCCTGCTGCAGCCAATCAACGCCGTTGAACTGGATTGCCCACCGGCCCCTGTAGGGCTCCGGTCATACATGTTGCACCTGTCGAAAAAAAACCGCCAAAGCTTGGTGTTCTATGCACCGGGCAACGCGCTCACCTGCGGAGTGTTGTTCTGCGCCGACTCGCCGCTTGCGGTCGGGCGAGGGCATCGGAACTCCTTCTTTGCGACGCTGGGATGGAAGCCATTGGAGAGAATCATTGCGACCGCTCCACACCATGGCTCCCATTCGAACGACGGCGCGTACTCGAGGGTCAACGCGTGGGCGACCGTTGCACTTTGGGTTCGCAGCGGCGGGAAGAGCAGACACCCTGAGCCCGACGCTGTATTCCGTTCCCTTTCCTCCAACATCCGGGCCTGTACCAACTGTCCTCATCAGCCACACCCGCTGAGGGGAGAGTGCATACTTCTGAACTTCCCTCAAATGCGCATGGCTATTCATCCCGGCAGCTTGGTTTTCCACTACCGGTCTGGAGACACATGCTCCTGCTGAAATCACCGTGCTGGCCGCTGGGCAAATCGCCCGACGGTTGCGCGATCAGGCTTTCCGAACGCTTTCCCCGAACCGGCGGACTTGGAGAACTTGCTTGATCTGCCAGCATGTGGTTCGGAAAGCTGTGGTATTGAGGAACGATGAGCCCCGGCAATTTCGGCGGCCCCAAAGGAATGAAACGTGGTTCCGATGAGCCAGTCCGTCCGTCGCATCTCCGCCGCTCTCGAACACGACGTGCTCAGCTTCACCCGCCGGCATGGGGTGACGCTGTGGCTGGACAGGGACGCGCATTACACCGCGTTCGTGGACGGCCTCGCCGAGCGGTACCGGGCCGGCGAGGTGGCGGTGCCGGTGGTCGCGTTCCGTGGCAGCTTCCTGGATCTGATCTTCGCCTTTGAACGCCATGTGGGGGGCAGCGCCAACGAGGCGCTGCTCGTCCACCTGCCGGGCCAGACGGAAGAGACCATCCTCGACACGCCCCTGCTCGAACTGTGGGAGCTGGGCACGCGCTACCGCAAGGCGCTCGACACGCTGGTGCGTGATGCCGCCGCCGGGCGGGTGCCGCCGTCCGACCTGGAGGAGTTCCTGGCGGCGCCAGGGCTGTCGCTGGCCGGGGCCGACGCCTGGCTGACGGCGCGCACCACGGCGGCGCGCGAGGGACTGGCCGCCTTTCTCGACCAGATCTCGGCGGACGTGGTCGCGGCGGAACTGCTGGTGGCCGACACCATGCTGCGTGCCAAGGTCCGCTCGGCCGAGGATGTGGACGACGTCGCCGCCTTTCTGGAGCGCCACACCGGCATGGACGCGGCGTGGCGCTCCTTCATCGGCGGCGGCACCAGTGGAGACGGCGCACCCGCGCCCGACCGGCTCGATCCGCTGGCCGAGGCGCTGGCGGCGTGGCTGCTGTGCGTGGAGTATGTCCATGATCTGCGCCGCACGCCGCACCTGCCGCAGCTCCAGCCGTTGAAGGCGCTGTCCAAGCCGCTGGTGGAACGCTGCTGCGCCCTGGTCGACAGGCTGCGCCGCGAACAGCCGGAACGCTATGCGGCGCTGGCCGACGAGGTGGAACCGCGGCTGGCCGACGAGGTGACCCGCATCCGGGCGGAGGATTTGGGCCACATCGACACCTTCCGGGTCGAGGAAATGCGTGTGCTGGAGGCCGCCATCGCCGATCTGATCGCCGGGCGGTGGGCCGAGGCGGCGGGCAAGGTGGCGGCGCGCGAGGGCGCCAACGCCTTCTGGCTCACCCGCGATCAGGCGCGCCGCTGGGCGTGGCAACTCGTCGGGCAGGCGGCATCCTTCGGCCGGCGCATCGCCGACGCGCCGCGTCCGCTCGCCAAGGTCGCCGGGCATGAGGAGGCGCTGGAGCTCTATGCCGAAGCCGCCGCTCCCGTCGACCGGGAACACCGCCGCTTCGAACAGGCGCGCTCGCTCTACCTGGAACCCCGCCTGCCCCACTTCGCCGAGTTGAAGGAGGTGGTGGAGGATCTGCGCCGCCGCTATCGCCGCTGGGCCGACGACATCGCGCGCGACTTCAGCGCCCTGTGCCGCGCCCACGGCTTCCTGCCGCCGGCCGATTTGCAGCAGCGCACGCTCTACGAACAGGTCGTCCACCCGCTGACGACCATCGACGGCGACCGGGTGGCGGTGATCGTGGTGGACGCCCTGCGCTACGAGATGGCCGCCGACCTTGCCGAGGAGCTGAGGGGACCGGGGATCACGGTGGACCTGCGCGCCCGCCTCGCCGAGCTGCCGACGCTGACGGCGGTGGGCATGAATGTCCTGGCTCCGGTCGCGGGCGGCGGGCGGCTGACGCCGGTGTTCGCTGGCGGCGAGGTGGCCGGGTTCCGGTCCGGCGAATACACCGTCCGCGGCCCCGCCGACCGCGCCCGCGCCATGGGCGAGCGCAGCGTCGGCCGAGCCGCCCTGCTGCTGCCGCTGGCGGAGGTGTGGGACGCGCCGCCCGATCGGCTGAAGCGCCAGGTGGCGAACGCCCGCCTGATCGTCGTCGCCAGCCGCGAGATCGACGATGCCGGCGAGGCCAACCTGGGCCCGGCAAGCTTCGAAACGACTCTGAGGCAGATCCGCGCCGCCTGCGTGCATCTGCAGGCGGCCGGCGTGCGTTCGGTCGTGGTGACCGCCGACCACGGCTTCCTGCTGCTCGACTCCACGGTCGAGACGCACCCCTTCGGCAGCAGGACCGAACCGAACCGGCGGCATGTCTACGCCGCCGAGCCGCGGGCCGACGGCGGGCTGGTGCCGGTGGCGCTGTCGTCGCTGGGCTATGAGGTGGCGGACGGCTACGTCCTGTTCCGCGAGGACACGGCGCTGTTCCGCACGGGGGCCACCGGTGTGCTGTTCGCCCATGGAGGCAACAGCCCCCAGGAACGGATCATCCCCGTGCTGACCCTCAAGCGTCGGCGCGAGGCCGCCGCGTCGCGCACCGCCTACGAGATCGAGGCCGTCGTGCTGCCCGCGGTGCTCGGTCATGCGCGGGTGCGGCTGCGCCTTCAGCCGGCGGTCGGGCAGGAGCAGGGGCTGGCCTTCGTGTCGCCGTCCCGCATCGGCCTGATGCTGCGCGCGGTCGGGCGCGACGATGTCCGGGTGCTGGTCAAGGAAGCGCAGGGCGCCGCGCTGGACGGCGGGCGCGTCGTGCTGGCGCCGGGCACTTCCGCCGCCGAGGTGTTCTTCGCGCTGGAAGGGCCGCGCGACGAGCGCGTGCAGATGGAGGTCTTCCATCCCGACGGCAGCCAGACGGTCGAAGTCCGGATCCTTGAGGGTTGGTTCGACGTGGCCGGGACCGGACGTCCCGGATTGTCGGAGCCACCGGCGGCTCCCACGGGCGACGACTGGGCCTTGGCCATTGCCGACGAGGGGGCGCGGCAGGTATTCCTGCACATCGCCCGCCACGGCGCCATCACCGAGGAGGAAGCCGTGCGCCTTCTGGGCAGCCCGCGCGCCGCGCGCCGGTTTGCCGCCGCATTCGACGACATGAAGCGGCAGCTTCCCTTCCTGGTGCGGGTCGAGACGACGGAACGGGGCAAGCGCTATGTCAAGGAACGGGAGATCTAGGCCATGACGCTGACGCGCCGCGATGCCGAACATGTGTTCCAGCGCCTGCGCGACGGGCTGGTGCCGGAGCGCGGGCTGGACGCCTTCGCCGTCGGCATCGAGCGGCCTCGCGCCGAGATCGGCCGCCTGCTGGGTATGGCTGGCGACGGCGAGGGGGTGTTCAAGTTTCTGCGTGGCGGCTACGGCTGCGGCAAGACCTTCATGGCGCGTCTCGCCGTCCTCGACGCCCAGGCGAAGGGCTTCGCCACCAGCTTCGTCGTGGTGTCGGACAACGACCTGCACTTCCACAAGTTCGACGACGTCTACCGTAAGGTGCTTCAGGAGCTGTCGACCAGCTCCTGCCCGCGCGGCGCCCTTCCCGACATCATCGACCGCTGGATCGCCAAGGTCGAGGATGCGGTGATCGAAGGCGGTGCCGACGAGACTGCGCCCGACTTCGACGCTCGTGTCGAGGAGCGGCTGGGCGAGGAACTGGCGTCGCTGACCGGGGGCAAGGCGCCGGAGGATCTGGTCCGCGTGCTGCGCGCCGTCTTCCAGCAGAAGCAGCAGGGCAACCTGGCCGAGGCGGGGGCGCTGCTGTCCTGGCTGGCGGGCAGCGGCAATGTCGGGGCGGCGGTCAAGAAGCTGGCGGGCATCAAGGGCGACATCAAGAGCCGTGACGCCATGGACTACCTGCACGGCATCCTGGAGGTGGTGAAGGCCGCCGGCTACAAGGGCCTCGTCATCGTCATCGACGAGGTGGAGACGATCCTGCGCATGCGGCAGGACGTGCGCGGCAAGTCGCTGAACGGCATCCGCCAGATCATCGACGCGGCCTCCGCCTTCCCCGGCCTGTTCTGGGTGTTCACCGGAACACCGGAGTTCTTCGACACCCGGCGCGGTGTCGCCGGGTTGCAGCCGCTGCACGACCGCATCGCCTTCCTCACCCATGGCGGCGTTGCCAGCCTGCGGCAGGCCCAGCTGGAACTGCGGCCCTTCGACAAGGCACGCCTGCGCGACGTTGCATTGCGCCTGCGCGAGCTTTATCCGGCACAGGACCGCGCCGATGTCGAGCGCAAGGCCACGCCGCAGGTCGTCGAGCGTCTCGTTGACGAGGTGAGCGACGGCTTCCGGGGCGACGTGGGCGTGGTGCCGCGGCAATTCCTGCGGCGGCTGGTCACCATGCTTGATCTGATCGACGAGGGGCTCGATGCCGAAGTGGCCGGGGTCGATCAGTCCTCCCTGAACGAGAACGAGCAGCTCCTCATCGAGAACCGCTATCCCTTCGATCCCGAGCCGGGCGACGAGCAGGGCTACGCGCCGGCAGCGCTGGAGTTCTGACGGGTGGCGCCCTCGGCCTTCTCCCGCTTTCCGGTTCGGCTTCAGGAGGCCATCGTTTCCCGGCTCGGCTGGTCCAGTCTCCGGCCTGTCCAGGAGATGGCGGCGCACGCGATCCTCGACGGCGAGAATGCCGTCGTGCTGGCGCCGACCGCCGGCGGCAAGACCGAGGCGTCCGTCTTCCCGGTGGTCGCCCGGCTGATGGAACAGCCGCCGCGCGCCGTCGGGGCTCTCTACATCGCGCCCATCAAGGCATTGCTGAACAACCAGGAGGAGCGCCTCGGTACCTATACCGAGATGGTCGGCATGCGCCGCTTCGTCTGGCACGGCGATGCGCGGACTGCAGCGAAGGCGGCATTCCTGAAGGAGCCGGCCGAACTGCTCATGACCACGCCGGAGTCGCTGGAAGTCATGCTGCTTTCGCAGCGTATCCCAGCAGAGGAGCTGTTCGCCGATCTGCGCGCGGTCATCATCGACGAAGTGCACGCCTTCGCAGGCACGGATCGCGGCGCCCACCTGATGAGCGTGCTGGAGCGCATCACCGCGATGACCGGCGGTGACGTGCAGCGCATCGGGCTCAGCGCCACGGTTGGCAACCCTGAGGAGATCCTGGCTTGGCTGGCGGGCGCCTCCCACCGTCCAGGCCGGGTCGTCGACCCGCCCCGTCAGCCGCGCCGCCGCGAAATCCTCGTGAGTCTGAAGCCGACGGTGCATGAACTGGCGCGTGCCGCGGCAGCCCGCGCCGCCGGCCGCAAGAGCCTGTTCTTCTGCCAAAGCCGCGCACTGTCCGAAACGGTGGCGGAGCGGCTGCGCGGCCAGGGGACGGAGGTGTTCGTCCACCACAGCTCGGTTGCCTTTGCCGAGCGCCAAGCGGCGGAGGAACGCTTTCATCACGGCAGCAACGCGTGCATCGTCTGCACCTCGACTTTGGAGCTTGGCATCGACGTCGGCGATCTCGACCTCGTGTTCCAGGCCAACGCGCCGAGCACCGTGTCCTCCTTCCTGCAGCGGATGGGACGAACCGGGCGTCGGGATGGGCAGGCGGCGAACACCACTTTCTTGTGCGAAACGCCGGAAGCTGTTCTGCAGGCGGCGGCGATCGTCGAACTGGCCCGCGAGGGCTGGGTGGAGCCCGTCGAACGCCAGGATCGCTGCTGGCCGGTCCTGGTGCATCAGCTCTTCGCCCTGACCTTACAGTTCGGTGCCATCAGCGCGGAGCGGTGCTGGCAGTTCCTCTGCCGGATACCGGACTTCACGGGCATCGCCCGCAAGGAGTTCGACGCCCTTATCGGCGTGATGGTGGCCGACGGACATCTCTTTCAGGCGGGAGGGCTTCTCTCGTTCGGGGAGCGGGCAGAGCGCGAGTTCGGCCGCCGCAATTTCTCCGAACTCTATGCCGTGTTCTCCAGCCCCGTGCTCTACCGTGTCCGCACCGCTTCCGGTCGCGACCTCGGTTCGCTGGAGCAGGGCTTCGTCGATCGTTTGGCCGAGGGAATGACGTCCTTTCTGCTAGCTGGACGCGCATGGGTCGTGGAAGCGATACGCCACGCGGACAAGACGATCATCGTCCGAGAGGCGCCAAAGGGGCGCAAGCCGACGTGGGGCGGCTTCATCCCGCAGTATCTCGGTCATGCCCTGTGTCGGCGAATGCGGATGATCCTCACCAACGGAGAGGTTCTGCCCTACGCCGACACCGCTGCCTCGACCGCCATAGAAGGCTACCGCGCTGAGCTCGGTGACTCTCTGCGGCGCGTCGAAATTCCGATAATCGGCGATGAAGCGGGCAGCACCCTCTGGACCTTTGCTGGAGGGCGGGTCAATGCCACGCTCCGACTCGCCCTGCAGACATGTTGGGGGCTGCGCGTCAGCGCCGACAATCTGGCCATCCGCTTTGCGCATTCAGAAGCGAGCGCCGAGGCCGTCCTCTCAGCATTCAGAGCGATGGCCGATGATGAATGGTGGCGACATTCCGACAATCTGGAACGCATGCTTGCGGGCCTACCCAACTACCGCCTGAGCAAGTTTCAGGATGTTCTGCCGCCGCGCTGCGCCGCGGAGATCGTAGAGCGCTATGTGCTTGACATCGACACCACGATTGCCGTGCTCCGCGCTGCCAATCAAGGGCAGTAGGTGATCGCTTCTTCTTTGTGCCGCAAGTTCTGGAGTTGGTTGGCGCCAGCCCTACCCATATGATCGGAAATGAGGTGCAAGCGGACAATTCACTCTCATACCGCTGCATCGCTTAAAGGAACCTGCAATCCTACGCTACCCGGGGCATTACTATGATGGACCTCGACATTGACGTGTCCTATCTTGCGCGCCGTTACGTGTGGGAGAGCGGTGCGGTGGACGATCTCAAGACAATATACGAGGCCGGCTTCGCGGCGAACTTCAGTAAGGAATGGCACGCGAACTACTACCGTGCCGTGGAGGATGTGCATACTCTGTCGGAAGCGGAATGGAAGCACCCCCGTTTCCAGATGCGCCTGTGGGACATGGACGAGGTGGCCAACATCGGCCTGGGCCGCTCGGTGAACGTGTCCAGCGCCGCCTCCGACCCCACGGTGGTCGATGCATTGTGGGAGGTGAAGAATCTCGAGTTGCCGGTCGTCGCAGAGCAGCGGGCGAGACAGCTCGACCTTGCCTTCGAGCAGATCATGCGGCTGGTCCACCCGAAGCACAATGTCCGGCGCCCGTCGGCGCGGCTGGTGCGCATCTTCGCGGTCATGTTCCCCCGTGATGTCCTGTGCCTGCTGGACGACCGGCGGATCCAGGCGCTGCGCCGCTATCTGAAGATGCCGGTCCAGCGGGGCCTGGGCCTGATCGGCAACCACGTCGTGATCCGGGATGAACTCCGCCGCGAAATCGGCGAGAGCACCGATCTGAAGATCGACATCCGGCACAGCATGTTCGCCTGGTATCTGTGGGAACGGGTGATCGAACCCATGGGCGAGGTGGAGCTGCCCGAGGCGCCGCTCGCCGCGACGCCCCAGCCGCCGGAGCGCACGGCCACCGACCGGCCTCACGTCGTCCTGCTGCCGCCCGCCCAGCCGCGCAAGGGCATGTTCTTCGTTGCCGACAATCTGTCGTTGCTGCTGTCGATCCTGCGCGCTGCCGAGGGCGGCATCGGCCGTGACGAGATGATCGCTGCCATCATGGCGGAAGCGCCGCAGCTCAAGGCCAACTCGGCCGGGCAGGTGCTGTCTCAGGCCGTGACCCTGGGCCTGCTGACTGTGGACAGCGGCACCTACCGCCCGACGGAGGCCGGCACGGCTCTGCTGGAGGGTGAGAACCCGGCCAACATCCTGGCCAAGGTCTTCCTGCGCAACATCTACGGCTTTGCCATCCTGCTGGACGAGCTGCGCCGCGCCGAAGGACCGGTGACCAAGTCGGCGATGATCGATGTGGTGCGCGCCTGCCGGCCGAGCTGGACCAGCGAGCGCGCGCCCAACATGCTGATCAAGTGGGCCAGCACGCTCGGCCTCATCCGCGACTCCGAAGCAGGCGGCATTGAGCTGACCGAAGACGGCGACTATTGGGCGAGCGGCCTTCCCGACGATCCGGCGGCGTTGGAGGCGATGCGCGGGCCTGCTGCGACATCCTGGGGCTGCCGGTGAAGCGGCACTATCAGGAGACCGCCGTGCTGCCGGACTGGACCGACCCGACGGGGCTGCTGGGTTTCGTCAACCCGCTCGCCAACCCGCCGGCCTACCAGGAAACCGAGACGCTGCGCTTCCTGATGGCCGCCGACAGCCAGCGCGACCAGCCCTTCTTCCTGTGCCTGGACGAGATGAACCTCGCCCGCGTCGAGCATTATTTCGCCCCCTTCCTGTCGGCGATGGAGGGGCGGTCCACCCGCCTGTCCATCCACGCCGCCGGCGACGTAGTGGAGAATGTGCCGACCACCGTTCCCTGGCCGCGCAACCTGGTGATCGTCGGCACAGTGAACATGGACGAGACGACGCACCCCTTCTCCGACAAGGTGCTCGACCGCGCCTTTACCTTCGAGTTCTGGGACGTCGATTTGCCCGGCTGGCGCAAACGGGCGCTCGCCAAGGGTGCCGCCCCGGAACTGGTCGGCCGCGTCGGCGATGCGCTGGAGGCGCTTTACGCCGCACTCTACCCGGCGCGCCGGCACTTCGGCTACCGCGCCTGCGACGAGGTGCTGGCCTTCTGCCAAGCCTTCGCCGGCCCCGACCCGGCGGTGGCGCTGGACGCGGCCGTACTGGCGAAGGTGCTGCCGAAAATCCGCGGCGACGGCGGCGGCGCCCTACCGAAGGCGCTGGAGGAGGCTCGCGCCGTTTGCTCCGCCCACGCACTGAAGACCTCCGCCGACCGGCTTGCCCGCATGGCCGAGCAGCTGCGGGCGCAGGGCGTCGTCCGCTTTTGGAGCTGATGTGGACATCACGCTTTCCCTGTACCGGAAGAGCAATGGTTGGCAGGACGCGACCCCGCCGGACGAGGACGCCATCGTTGCCTGCACCGAGGGAGACCGGCTGCAGCTGCGGGTGAGGGCGGCGGAGGCGCCAACGGTCCATATGGGGGGCGACGACCTCGCACCGGCCCGGTTAGGCATGGTGGAAGGGCAAGTGGAAGCCGCCTACGAGTTCGTCATCGACAGCTGGGCGGGACGCACGAGCCTGCACGTTGCCGTGGGCGAGCGTCGGCGCCGGCTGATCCTCGATGTGCAGCCACACCCTGGGAAGCTTGGCATCGAAGCCTTCGCAGCCATGCTGAATGAGCTGTCGGAGCGCTCCGCCGCCCTGCCCTGGGGCATGTCGCCGGGGCAGCAGGGTGGGCGCATCGCCGGTCCGACGGCGGCAGCGATCTTCCCGGCGGTGCTGGACGCGCTCATGCCGGAAATGCTGCGCCACCTCCGCCGCTTCCTGCGCGACCCGCCGATCGCGGTGCGGCGGCGCGACCTGGCGCCGCTGTCCATGGCGCGGCGCCCCGACACCCAGACGGTACGCTGGCTCGCCAACCATGCGCGGACCCTGCTGGCTCTGCGCCCAGGTGACCGGGGCACCGGGGAGCAGCTGGCCGTGCTGCCCAGCGTGGAGCAGCCGATCACCGTGACCAACCACGACCACCCGGTCACCCGCCATCTCCACTTCCAGCTCTTGCGGGTGCGCCAGATGGTGGATGCCACGGCGCGCCGGTTCGAGACATTGGCCGGCAGCGGCAACTGGCGCATCGATCCGTTTGTTCGTGGGTATGCCGCGCGGGTTGCTGAGCAATGCCGTCAGCATCGCGCCGCGCTGGCCGACGCATTGTCCGCCCCTGCCTTCCGACAGTCGCCGCCCGAACCGGCACGGGAGGGCGCCTTGCAGGCGCTGGCGGACCTGCCCGCCGCGGCCGCGGTCCAGCGTCTGGCGCACCGGCTGCTCGGCGCCGGCCTGCAGCTCGATGTTGAGTCTGCGCTGGAGGCCAGCGTAAAGCGGACCTACGACCTGTACGAGTCGGTGGTCTTCTACAGGTTGGCCGACGCGGTGCAGGCGGCGCTCGGCCCGGGTTGGACGGCGCGCTGGTCCGAACCGGCTGGCGATGTGCACGAGGAGAAACCTCATGCCGCTGTTGAATGGCAGCGGGATGGGCAGCCGGCCGAGTCCGTGCGGCTGCTGTACCAGCAGACGTTCCGGGCGCATTCCGGCAAGCCCAACATGTGGCGCAGCCTGAGCGGGGAACTCCGTCCCGACTACGTCATCGTGTTCGAGACGGACGGCGACTGCCACGGGTGGGTAATTCTCGACGCCAAATACCGCGCCAGCCGCGCCGCCGTGCATGACGCGCTGCGTGATCTGCACGTCTACCGAGATGCCCTGCGCCATCGCGACCGCAGAGCCCATGCCGCGTTCATCATCGTCCCTGCGCTGGACCAGGACGCCTCCGCCTATGCCACAGCCGATTACGTTGCGGAGCACGCCTTCGGCGCCGTATTGAGCGGTACTGATGGAGATGGCTTGGCGTCCTGCCTGCGCGTTCACTGCAGCTGTGTGATGGGTTCGCAGGAAAGCGCCGTCGAACCATCCATGTGAGAGCGCCTTTGGAGCCGTTGGGCAGACCGCCCGACTGGGACGTTTTAGAACGCCTAACAGAACCATCTTTGGACGAAGCGCCAGCAGATGAGGCTGGCGGCGATGTGGTGAAAGGCGGTGAAGATGTCGGCGCGCCGTTCGTAGCGGACGGCGATGCGGCGGAAGCGGGCGAACCAGGCGAGCGTACGCTCGACCACCCATCGGTGTCGGCCCAGACGCTCGCTGCTCTCGACGCCACGCCGGGCGATCCGCGGAATGATCGCTCGTTGGCGCAGCGCCCTCCGGCAGTGGGCGAAGTCGTAGCCCTTGTCGGCGTGAAGCTTGGCCGGGCGACGCCGTGGCCGGCCCGCACACTGGCGGATCGCCGGCACGGCATCGACCAGCGTCTCCAGCAGCTTGCTGTCGTGCCGGTTGGCCGGCGAGATCTTCAGGGCGAGGGGGATGCCATTGGCTTCGACGAGGATGTGACGCTTGGAGCCCGGCTTGCCGCGATCCGTCGGGTTCGGGCCGGTCTCCTCGCCCCCCTTTTTGCTGGAACGCTGGCGCTGTCCACCGCCGCACGATCCCAGTTGATGGCGTTGGCATAGCCGAGCCGGTCGAGCAGCACGCGATGCAGCCGTTCCCACACCCCAGCCCGATGCCACTCGTGCAGACGCCGCCAGCAGGTCATCCCCGAGCCGCAGCCCATCTCCACCGGCAGAAGCTCCCAAGGGATGCCCGTGCGCAGCACGAACAGGATGCCGGTCAGCGCCGCACGATCGTCCAACCGGGGCCGTCCGCCTTTCGGCTTGGGCGGCTCCGGCGGGATCAGCGGTTCGATGATCGCCCACAAGGCGTCGCAAACAAGAGGGGCTGCCATGCCCCTACCAACCGTTCCCGGCCGGTTTTGTTACGCACTCTTACAGAACGTCTGGCTCAGGCGCCGCCCGACACAGCGGCCTCCGCAAGACCCAGGCCAGGCTGATCGGCGGGCAGCATCTTCCGCGCCGCCGGTCGAGGACTCGACTGCGCGGAAGGCGCAACTGACGTTTTCAAGACTTCCACCTGCTCCTGGAGGCGGGCCATCTCCTCCCGGGTATCCTGAAGCGCCTGATCGAAGTGAGCTCTGGCGGCCACGTCTGCACGGATCTGCTCCAACAGAGACTCGTGACGCTCGGCTGTGAACTGTTCCAATTGACGGCGCATCTCCTGTCGCTCGGTCTGTGCCTCAGCTTCCCGACGCCTACCGTCCTCGACGGCCTCCTCCAACGCCAGGATTTTGGCTTCGCTGTCCGCAAGCTCGATCCGGAGCCGCTCCTGCTCCTCGACGGCAGTGTCAAAATCCGCAAGAAGTTTCTCGTACTCCTTCTCTGCGGTCGCGAGTCGCATGGTGAGGCCGTTCTGCCGTTCCTGACTGGCAGCGAGTGAACGCTGAACGCCCTCCAATGCCAGGGGCTGCCGCTGGGCGCTGGACCGCCTCTCTTCGGACCGGGCCGCTTCGGTCGCAATGAAGAAGGCCTTCAACGCTTGTTCAACGGCTTGACGGAAATGGGCTTCAGCCGTCCGGTTTCGTACTTCGGACCCACTCTCGGGCGGTTCTACATCTGCGGGACTCGTCGTGGGTTCATCGACGACGAAAAGATCAGGTTCCTGTGCCTTCAACGCCCGGATTTCGCGGCCGATGTCCCGGTAAGAGCCGCCGCCGATCTGAGCACGGACGTCGTCGTATGTCGGGGAGATCTTGCGGCTAACCAACGTAATCACGGCAGTTCGGATTACCGCGTAGAGCGTGGGATCGCTCTTCTGGGAAGACATTTACAAACCTCGCAGATGGCGACGCCATGGCGTCAGCGTACCCGTGATCTGCCATTTTTTTCTGGCCGGGGAAGGGGCATTGCGGAATCGCAAACGGTCTCCGCCGAACGCCTGCCTACCCGCTACCCGCTACCCGGATGAACACACGCCTGCCGTCGTCGAGGCCAAAGCGTCGGGTGAGGCAAATTCTGGTTGGGAATGTCGGGACGGCTTTCGCTTCCACGCTCCTGCGGCGGCTCATTCCGTCAGATCGCGCCGAGCCGCTTTCCACTCTCAACGGCGTGATGTACCAGGACGATCCACAGGGGTCGCTGGTGGTGCCCCTCGATGATCGGATGACCACAGCTCGGTTCCGAGCCTGGGTACGGCGCATGTCCCTGGGATTGCCGGGGCCAATGCAGAACAACACCCAAAAAATTGCCCGGCGCCCGATGCGGCGGGGCGGAACCCTCCATAGGCTTCCTTCCGAGCCAGGCTGCCCGGGCGTCGGACCTCCGGCCCTCGCCACGGGCAGCCTCGAGCGATGAAGTGTGCAGTTAGGCGTTGCGGCGGGCCGCAACGCCTCCGGGGCCGGCCAGGGCCGGTTGCCGGATCGACGACGGCGTGGAGGTGCCGATGCCGTGGCGGACCTGGGATACTTTCGCATTGAACAGAGCATGCTCTCCCGCGGCGCCGGCGCGAAGGCCGGGGCCTCGGCGGCTTATCAATCCGGTGGACGGTTCCGCACCGTCATCGCAGCGGCCGCTTACCAAGCTGGGGTCGGTCTGACCATCGGCGCCGACCTGCGGGAGGCGTGGGCGGCGAAGGGGCAGGATCCTGTGTCGGCGGTTGCGGACTTCACGGGCAAGTCGGGCGTTCACCACACCGACATCCGCGTGCCCGCGGGCGCGCCCGCTTGGTGCGCCGACCGTCAAACCTTGTGGACCAGGGTGGAACTCAGCGAACGGCGCCGTGACGCGACGCTGGCGCTGCAATACACGCTGTCGCTCAGCCGGGAGATCCCCATCGCGATGTCGATCCGGTCGGTGGAGCGCTTCGTTGATGAGCACCTCGGATCACGCAACCTGATCGCCGACATTGCGATCCATCTGTATGGGCGCCCCCTGGACCCCAGGGTGCCGGCCGCCGCCGAGAGGCTGGCGAACACGGTCGATCTCGGGTGGCCGGTGATCCCGGTGGCCCGTGTCCCCAGCACTCCCCCGGTGGACGGCCCCCACGCCCTGGAGTTGCCCGATGGGCGCCTCGTCGTCTACCAGCCGCACGCGCACGTTCTGGCGACGACGCGCCCGCTCGTCGACGGCGCCCTCGGCCCGAAGGACCGCGACCTGTCGCGGAAGGCCCTTCTGATCGGAAGCCGCAAGCTGTGGGAGCACCTGTGCAACCAGGCCTTGGCCGAGGCCGGGGCGACCCATCGCGTAAATCAGCGGTCGAAGTGGCATCGCCACCGTCAACAGCAGGACCTCGGCGCCGTCGGGCCGCACCATGAACCGCTTTCCCAGGTGCCGCTCGGTCCGGCCTATCACCCGGTCGTCGAGGGGCGCGCTCTGGATTTTGGAGGAGTGGACGTCATGCCTCATGAATTCAATGCCATCGTGGCGGAACTCGAAAAGTCCAGACGCGCAGCGCCCGACAAAAAATCGGTGCGTCTGGCTCGGGCCATTGTCCGGATCGAGGAACTGGAAGCGCAAGGGGTTCGCTTCAGCCGGGAAACGGGTGGGATGGTGAGGGTCGAAGCTCCTTCCGGTGTGGTCGTTGACTGGCATGACCGCGCCTTGTGGAGCGGGATACACGCGATGGTGCTCGACTACCTGGAGACCCGCGACGCGGAACGGAAAGTGCGTGCGCCCGAACCGGGGACCGTCGGGACCGCCGGTCCTGGGGCAAGTGACAGGATGTCGACGGCGCCGGAACCGACGATGGAGGCGGCGCGGCTGAGGGAGGAACTGGACGCTGCCACGCGGAGCGTTGCGACCATCGCTGCGGCGACCGGGCAGGCGCAGCCGGATGCCGCGGTGTCTCTGGCCGACGGCATCGTCACCGTCGCCCGCGGCGCCATGGCGACCGCGTACGAGAGATCGCGCGGCGCGCTGACGCGTGAGCAGCAGGCGCGTGCGTCGGCGGAGATGCGCGCCGAGGAACTCACCAGGGACTTGGCACGTACGAAGACCGCTCTGGTGCTGGAGCAGGAGAAGCGGCGGGCAACGGAAGCGGACTGTGGTGCCCTGCGCGCGGAAGGGACTTCACTGCGGCAGCAACTGACCGAGGCGAAGCGCAGCGCCGAGTCTGCGACCATCACCGGAGCGGCGGCTGCCCGGCAGGCCGACGAAGACCGGCAAGGGCGTCACCGTGCCGAAGAGGCACTTCGCCTCGTGCGCCAGACAATCGACACCGACGCTGCCGACGAACAGTTGGCGCTTGAGCTGCGCAAGCGGTTGCAGGCTGCCAGCCGACAGTCCGACGCCGTGGAGGAGGCGGCGCGGTCAGCGGGGCTGACGCCGGAGGTCCTGCCCGGCGAACCCGGCGCCCAGCTACGGGCGATTGCGCAGGCGAACCGTGACCGGGAACTGGACGAGGTGGCCACCCTGTTGGACGCGCCGGTCACGTCCCTGAACGTGGTGTAGGAGCTGTGGGGAGCCGGCCCGCCGAAGCGCCCCCAGAGCTGGCGTAGGCGGGCCGGTTTTCCACAGCGGGGCGGTCATCGTGGGTCTTCGGTAGAGTCTGGTCACCACACCTCAACCCGACCGAAGGGTGACCACGATGACCGACGAGATGATGGCGCTTCGCGCGCTGCTGGAGAAGAGCCCTGACGCTGACGTCTTGCGCGAGATGATCGGCTTCGCGGCCGAGCGGCTGATGGAACTGGAGGTGCAAGGCCTGACCGGCGCCGCCCACGGTGAGCGCTCCGCCGAGCGGCTGGTTCAGCGCAACGGCTACCGCGAGCGTGATTGGGAGACCCGAGCCGGCACCGTCGAGCTGCGCATCCCCAAGCTGCGCAAGGGCAGCTACTTCCCCGGCTTCCTGGAGCCGCGCCGCATGGCCGAGAAGGCGCTGACCGCCGTGATCCAGGAAGCCTACGTCCACGGCATCTCGACGCGCTCGGTGGATGATCTGGTGAAGGCGCTCGGCATGAGCGGCATCTCCAAGAGCCAGGTCAGCCGGCTGTGCGAGGAGATCGACGAGCGGGTGAAGACCTTCCTGGAGCGTCCCATCGAAGGCGATTGGCCGTACCTGTGGATCGACGCCACCTACGTGAAGGTTCGCCAGAACGGGCGCATCGTCTCGGTGGCGGTCACCATCGCGGTGGCCGTGAACACCGACGGCCGGCGCGAGGTGCTGGGCATGGACATCGGCGCCTCGGAAGCCGAGACCTTCTGGATCGAGTTCCTGCGCAAGCTCAAGCGCCGCGGCTTGGCCGGGGTGAAGCTGGTGATCTCCGACGCCCACGAAAGCATCAAGGCCGCCGTGTCCAAGGTGTTCCGCGCCACGTGGCAGCGCTGTCGGGTGCACTTCATGCGCAACGCCCTGGCGCATGCCGGGCGGAGCGGCCGGCGCGTGGTGTCGGCCTTCATCGCCACCGCGTTCGCCCAGGATGACGCCGGCGCCGCCAAGGCGCAGTGGCGCCAGGTGGCCGATCAGGTCCGCCCCAAGCTGCCCAAGTTGGCCACCCTGCTCGACGAGGCCGAGGAGGACGTGCTGGCCTTCATGACCTTTCCCAAGGAGCACCGCGCCAAGATCCACAGCACGAACCCGCTGGAGCGGCTGAACGGCGAGATCAAGCGGCGCACCGAGGTGGTGGGCATCTTCCCCAACGAGGCGGCGATCACCCGGCTCATCGGCGCCATCCTGCTCGAACAGAACGACGAATGGGCGGTGCAGCGGGCACGCTACATGACCCTGGAAACCATCGCCCCCTTGCGCGATGATCTCGCCCTCACGTTGCCCGCTGCGACCGCGTGACTGTCCCGGCCAGACACGCCGGAGACCAGATGAGCGCCCCGGCTCCTACACCACGCCTCGGGACACGACCGACGCGCCGGTGCGGGCGCTTGGTGTGCACCTCCGCGGTGCCGCTGCCGAGCGGGTTCCCACGGCTCTGGCGATCCTCACGACGGCGATCGAAGGGCGGAATGCGGAGCTTGCGCGGGAGCGCGCCAGCCGCGAGCAGGCGGAACTGGAAGCGCAGGGGTGGAAGCGCGCATATCAGACACGGTGTGCACCTCCGCGGTGCCGCTGCCGAGCGGGTTCCCACGGCTCTGGCGATCCTCACGACGGCGATCGAAGGGCGGAATGCGGAGCTTGCGCGGGAGCGCGCCAGCCGCGAGCAGGCGGAACTGGAAGCGCAGGGGTGGAAGCGCGCATATCAGACACTGGTTCGCCACGGCCGGCGATTGGTGATGCTCCTTGCCCGGCAGGCCGGGCTGGTCGAACCGGCGAAGGCGGCGTGGCGTCTGCTGATGGATGCCATCAGTCATGGCAAGGAGCCGGGCGATCTTTCCTCTGCGCTCGCCAGCCGGCGCGATGATGCTCCAGCGCGCGGTGAGGCGCTGAACAGGAGCCCGCGGCAGGAGGAAGGCCAGCAGACTGGGCAGCCCGACAAGGTGAACCCCGACGCGGAAGCGGCGCCCATCATGGGCGGCGTGAAGCCACCCCCGGCAATCCAGGAGCCGCTGGAGGCCATGACCGGCGAGAAGCCGCGGCCATCGGGCGTGGTGGCGGGCGCCGTCCGGTTGACCAGCGCCGCGACCGAGGCCGTCAAAGCCTTGGAGGCGCGGCTCAACGCGATGAGCAAGGACGACTTCTTGGAGGCCGCGCGGGCAACCGAACGGACAGCGCGTGAGGCGGGCGAGGAGGGGCGCCGGAACGAACACCGGCACGCCTACTCGGTCATCGCAAGGGTTGCGCGGCAGCGTGGCGTTGCCCTGCAGCCTCTCCAGCCGTCCAAGCCCCGGATCCGCGACGAGTATGCGAGGTGACAGGCAGTGGTTGGGACGCGTCGGCGTTGCGTCCACCCGGTGTGGCGGCTGCCCTGCGGGCCGCCACACCGGGCGGTCGCAACTCAGGACGACCCGTGATGATGACCACTCCAGTGCGGAGCGGCGCAGCCCTGGCCGCGTGCATCGAAGACGACGCGATCATCCGTGTGCTTACAGCGGAACAGAACGCGGCGACCATGAAGTTCGTAGATTGGCTTCAGGAAACCCTACAGCGCTGGGCCTGCGGGCAGCGCGGCGCCGCCGAGCGGCGGACGCTGGACATGATCGTCCAGGCAGCAGAGGCGATGGACTACCGGCTTTCCCTGTCGGTACAGGACATCTTCGACATCGTAGAAGACCTCGACACGGCCCTCGATGCCGGCTTGGTTCTCCTCCGCGGTTTCGACCGCCCGGTCATCCGTGTGCATCTCGTGAGCAAGGGCGCTGCGCAGTAGGTGGGGGCGCCGGAGCGTCCTGGTGCGCCCCTCTATAGGAACCGACCGCGCTTCGGCTCCTGATACGGGCTCCCTGCCTCGACCCATTTGGCACGGCGCCTTCTTTTCGGCAGGGCGCGTTGCTGGTCCCGAACGCGGCTGTACACAGAACCGGGCGGAATGGGCTACCATCTCGACAGAATGGACGCATCCGGCCGAGTTGTCCCGCTCCCCCGTTCATCATCTGCCGATCTTCCAATCCGCTAACCCTTTGGTCTTTCTGTTGATTTCTACGCCAGCGTTCAGAATTCTGCCGATGTGCCTGCCGATCTTTGTTCTGTCGGTAAACCTTTGATCACACGAGGAATTGTTCTGCCACGGCCTGCCAACCTTGCCGATCCTCGCCGCAGCGTCGAGAATGATCACTGTGTTTTTGGAGGAGGCTTGCAGTTCGGCGCAGAGAACGTGCCCGCTGTCCGCCCGTGCTGACCAGCTGTGACCATGAAAGCCAGGGCATTTTGCTCCGTAACGAATTCGTATCCGCGCCCTGCCAAACCCTGAGCGGCTACCCGCAGTGGTGCCCGACGGTACGCTTCCGGGTAGCGCCAAGGCGCTGGTGAATGATCTGGGAAAGCTAGCGCCTGACGCGAGAACGCTGGATGCTCGCTCAAGGTTGAATTCGATGCTTAGCCGGATCAAAACGCACAAGATGAGGCAAATTTACTTTGGGGTCAAACTTGTCCACCACCTGCTTGAGAGTAGACATATTGAACTTTTTGGTATAGCGGCCGCCCTCTCCTAGTTCCGTTGTGAGGCTATGCCCAACTACTTTGGAGATGTGAACGGATTTCGCCTGTGTGTCTTCAAGGAAGATGCGGAACGAGGCACGCAATGCATGGAAGGGGCGCGATTCATCGTAAATGCCGGTCTGGCGACAGTATTCGGTAAACCTCTGTGTGTAATAGTGAGAAAATTTTTTATCCGGGCCGCCACGCTTCAGAGTCGGCCAAAGATGGTTATCCGATTTTCTACGGAAAATGGAGACATAATCGAGAAAGCCGAGCGAGATTATGTACGAGTGGATCGGAACTCGCCGCTCGCCAGCCTCCGTCTTTACGTGATTCCCATTTTCAGAATGAATGTTGATGAACCAGATGCCATCTTCTTCTTGGATGTCCGACGCGCGAAGTTGAGCGATTTCCTCTTGGCGAAGACCATGGTACGTAGCGAGTAGAGGAAGCCAATAGTAAGCGTCGTAGACCAATGCAGTTCCCGGCTTCGCGCGGCGACTCAGATCACAGCCAGTCCAAATCGGCGTGTTAAACAGGGCTTGCAGATCTTCAGTCTCCCACATCCAGCGTTTCACTTCTGAACGACCGTAGCGATGCCCCTGGAAATGGTTCGCTCCCCTATAACCGTAATCCTCGGGCCGCTCCTTCACCCAGGAGAACAGGCCGGACAGCGCCGACATATGCCGTTTGATGGTCTTCATTGCTAGGGTCCGGACCCATAAAGAGCCTTTCCCGAAGGGAATCGTTGTGATTCAAAGCCCTGGAAAGGGGCTTTGTTATGAACGACGGTCAGTTCTGGTTGACGGTGGAGCAGTTCGGACGGCTTGAGCCACACCTTCCGCGCGATACCCGAGGCAAGCCGCGCGTGGATGACCGACGTGTGATCAGCGGGATCGTCCATGTGCTGAAGTCGGGTGGGCGCTGGGCGGACGCACCGCCGGTCTACGGTCCGCGCAAGACGCTCTACAACCGCTTCGTCCGCTGGGCGGCCAAAGGCGTGTGGGAGGACATCTTCCATGCGTTGGCAGCGGCAGGTGGCCCACCAGCCCAGGTGATGATCGACTCCACGGCGGTCCGCGCCCATCGTTCAGCGAGTGGCGGGAAAGGGGGGAGCGCGCCCAGGCCATTGGACGGTCCCGAGGTGGGAGAACCACCAAAATCCACGCCCTGAGCGATCCGCGCGGTCGGCCGCTCGCCTTCCTGTTGACCGGCGGTCAGGTGGCTGACTGCACCGCCGCCGACCGTCTGCTCGACCGGATGCCCGCCACCAATCTCCTGCACGGCGACAAGGGATACGACAGTGCCGCTGTTCGCCGGAAGATCGAAGAGGCGGGAGCCGCGCCCAACATCCCGCCACGCGCCAACAAGCGCTGGAAAAACTGCTTCTCTCCCTACCTTTATCGGAACCGTAACGTCATCGAGCGCATGTTCGGACGCCTCAAGGATTTCCGGCGCATCGCCACCCGATACGACCGCTCCGCCACCAACTTCATGGCCGCCGTCCACATCGTGGCAACCGTCGCCTACTGGTTATGAGTCCGGACCCTAGGCATTCGGGCGGATTCTCCCCGCTCTCGACCAGCGCCTTTACGCGCTTGACAGCATCGCGCATCGGCACCCTCCAATCAGGGGACCGCCCGTGCATGCGCGGAAGATGCTCCAAGGCAACCTTGAAGCTGCGCGCCTCGTCCTCGCCGTAGCCATTGATCGGACGGTCGCCCGCAAACTCAATGAGGAGACGGATCGTCATGGCGTTCTGCAACTTCGTCTGGTTTGTCCAGCGGTCGGATTTGGCCAGCGACGACATCATGTACCGCTCATACTCTGCATGAACCTCCGACAGGAGCTTCCCGCGTTCCTGACAGGTCGGCGCCGCTATGGGGGCTTCAACCTTCTCTGCGGTTCCGGGACGCACGATGGCGGGCGTCAAGGGCATGTCCAGGGTGGGGTCATCGGCTGGGAAGGCGCCGTAATCTCCGCGCTCCCGACGGGCATTGATCCCATGCACTTCTGCCAATGTTCGCAGCACCGAGCGTCGAAGCAGGTTCCGCGCGGAAACGTCAAGCGGAACCCCAGAGGCGTGCTCGCCAAGCAAGCGCTCCACGACGCCATCCGCCAGTTCGAGGTCATTCCTACGGACCGCCTGCGTCATGTAGTGGGACAGACCCGCAAAGTAGGCCGCGCGCCGTGCCGGTGTGGCGAGATCTGGCGGGGGCACGGCGTCCGTTGCCGTAGATGCGCCCGCGGCCGGCGCATCGCCAGACGAGCGTCGGCCAAGAGGATGCTCCTCGATCAGGTCTTCATCTGGAACCGAAGGCATTTCGCTGAGTGCCATCAGATCGGCCAGGGGGGATCCAGCCAAGCCCGTCGGGTTCGACGCGGGAAGCGTTCCGAAGGCCGCGCTGGGCGCCGTCGGGCGCGACGCGCGCTCCATCTCGCCTTCAAGCACCAGCTCGTTGCGCAGGTTGACCATCAGCGTGCGGATGGTGAGACCGGGCGGCGGGACTTCCATGAGCATGACTTCTTCCAACGCGAGATCGAGCGCAAGAGCCCGTCGAATGGCCGTGCGCCGGTCGCCCGTCTTGAGCGACATCTCGTATGTCGTCCGATGATCGCCGCAGGGAAGAGCGCGCGGGCAGCGTCGCCGCCAATACCAGATTCCGGAACGCAGAGAGAGGTGGGCCAGCTTCGCCACGCTCGGTCACTCCAGGCCGGCCGGGGTGCGCGATGTGCGACAGCGTTGCGAGTCAGTTTCGCACACGCCCGGCGTTGCGGGGTGCGCGCAGCCCGTAAGTTCCTGAAAGTGTTGGCCATTTGGAGAAGGTGGTTGGGGGACTAGGATTCGAACCTAGGCTGGCGGAGTCAGAGTCCGCTGTCCTACCGCTAGACGATCCCCCAATGGTGGTCCCGACTGGGATTGAACCAGTGACCCCTACGATGTCAACGTAGTGCTCTCCCGCTGAGCTACAGGACCAAACCGCGAGATACCTAACCAAACCACAAGAAAGTGGCGCGAGTGACGGGACTTGAACCCGCGGCCTCCGGCGTGACAGGCCGGCGCTCTAACCAACTGAGCTACACCCGCGTCGTTGGCGATCTTCTAAAGAACAAAGACCGCCGAAGCAAGCACTAAATTCAACCTCACCCAACTTACTCAAGTCAACCAACCAACCGCCGAAGAAGTTGGTGGAGCCGAGGGGGATCGAACCCCTGACCTCCTCATTGCGAACGAGGCGCTCTCCCATCTGAGCTACGGCCCCATGGTGCTGCCAGAGAGGATTGAACTCTCGACCTCTCCCTTACCAAGGGAGTGCTCTACCACTGAGCTACGGCAGCGTCCGGCGGGAGCGGGTGAATAGCAATCCAGGCGGCCCCCTGTCAAAGGGAAAAATATCGAAGGGGGCATTTCTTTCTTTTCACCCCCGCGAGGGCCACAGGCGGCGCTTGCATCCCGCCGCTTTCACGGGGCATCTGTGCCCCATTCCGACCATGCCCGACCGACAGGTTTTCCCCGTGGATGAGGTTCTGACCGAGGCGCGCCGCCTGATCGCGGCGCGGCATTACCGGCAGGCGGTGCGCCTGCTGCGGGACACGGCGCCGGAGGCCGGCGGGTCCGCCGAGCGCGACCGGCTGACCGGCATGGCCGCACTCGGCCGGCGTGACGCCGCCACCGCCACCGCCGCCCTGCGCCGTGCCCTGGCGCGCGAGCCGGCGCACGCGGAGACCCTCCATCATCTGGCCCAGGCCGTGCTGGCCGGAGGGGACCGCCTGCAGGCCGTGCGCTGGCTGGAGCGGGTCGCGGCGGTCGATCCCGCCTTTCCCGGCCTTCGCGAGGCGCTGGCCGGCGCCTACCGCCGCGATGCCCTCTATGAGGAGGCGCTCCGGGTGACCGGGGAGGCGCTGGCTGCCGGGAACCGGTCCGCGGACATTCTCTATGAGCGGGCGGTCAGCCTCGCCCATCTCGGCGACGCCGCGGGCGCGCTGGCCGTCTTCGACGAGCGGCTGGCCGACGATCCGGAGCATGCCGCCGCGTGGTTCGGCAGCCACGCCGCAGCACTGGGCCTGAACGGGGTCGAGGACGCGCTGCGCCGCCTGCGCCGGGCCGCGGACTGTCCGGGGGCGGCGGGCAAATACTGGGGCTTCCTGTGCGCCTACCTGCTTCTGCTGGGCCGCGACGCGGAGGCGGAGGACCTGTTCGCGGCGAAGCTGGCCGGTCAGCCGAAGCGTCTGCCGCTGGTGGAGGCGGTGACGGCGATCCGGCCGCAGCTCGCGGCCGACGTCCGGCTGTTCGGCGTCGGGGCGGAATTGCTGCGATTCGCGCTGGAGCGCGCGGAGGTGCCCGGTCTGGTGCTGGAGTTTGGCGTGCGCCGCGGCACCTCGCTGAACCAGATCGCCGACGCGGCCGGGCAGGCCGTGCACGGCTTCGATTCGTTCGAGGGGCTGCCGGAGGGCTGGGTGAACGCGCCGCGCGGCGTGCTCAGTACGGGCAAGAGCCTGCCGCCGGTGCGCGGCAACGCGGTGCTGCACGCGGGCTGGTTCGAGGACACGCTGCCGCGCTTCCTGGCGGCCCACGGCGGCGCGGTGCGCTTCGTCAATGTGGACAGCGACATCTACTCGTCGGCGCGGACGGTGCTGACCGCCCTGGCGCCCCGCTTCCGGGCGGGGACGGTGCTGGTCTTCGACGAGTTCATCGGGAACCGGACGTGGCGTGAGGACGAGTACCGCGCCTTCATGGAATATGCGGAGGAGTCCGGCGCGGCCTGGGAGATCATCGCCGTCAGCCCGCACACCAAGCAGGTGGCGATCCGGCTGCTTGCGCTTCCCGCGCCGTGACGGGGCTCCCGCCCCGGCCGACGTTTCCGCGGGGTGCGGAAGGGACGGCCGGGGCGGGGGCGCCGGGTGTTAGGACACGCCGGGTGTTAGGACACGATGCGCCAGCTGCCGTCCGGCTGCTGGCAGGCGGTGCCGTTGGCCCGCTCGGCCTTGCCGCCGACATAGACGGTCTGCTGGTACTCGCGGCAGTAGTTGCCCGAGTTGTCGCGGCCGTCGCGGACCGGGGTGATGGTGCCGCGGTTCCCCGATTCCGGGTTGTTCCACTGGATGGTCGAACCGATCGGCGCCGCGTAGGCCTGGGTGGCGGCGCGCTGGGCGTAGCCTTCGTCCGCGCGGTCGAGCGACTGGCCAAGCTCGCTGCCCAGATAGGCGCCGAGCAGCGTGCCCACACCGGTGGTGATGAGCTTGCCGGTGCCGCCGCCGAACTGCGAACCAATCACGCCGCCGGCCGCCGCGCCGCCGAGCGCGCCGACCGTCTGCTTGGTCCCGAGGCCGCCGCCGCCGCTCTGGCAGGCGGCCAGCGACAGGGCGACAAAGGCGGTAACAGCGATCTTCTTCATAGGGTCTCTGCCTCTTGGTTCCGTATAAGCCATCAACACGTAAGGCTTCGCTTTAATCCGGGGGAGCCTGCGCTTTGGTGCGTATGACTCCCGTTCAACCGCCTCTCCCGTCATAGGCGGTGGCGGATAGAAGCACGGACCCGGTGGCCCTCGCCTGTTATCAAAATGGCGCACAAATGTCCGGCCGGCCCCGCCATGCTCGCCGCCGTTGAGCATAAGAGCGAGGGAACCATCCAATGGCTTCGACCACCACGGGCAAGACCGACGCCAAGATTGTCGTGAGTGCCTATGGGCAGTCCGCCGGAGGCATCTGGCCGCATTTCCGCCTGTTGATCGACGGCGTCGAGGTGGGCCAGGCAACCGTCAACGCCACCAGCCCGACCGCCTACAGCTTCACGGTGCCGGTCACCGCGGCGCAGGCGCACAAGGTGCAGATCCAATACGACAACGACGCCTTGGTGAATGGCCAGGACCGCTCGCTGATCGTCAGCGGGGTCACCATCAACGGCAAGACCCACAAGCCGACCGACGCGAACGTCACCTATGACAAGGGTGCTCTCGACGGCAAGGACGTGGTGACGGGGCAGGCCGGCCTGTGGTGGAACGGCACGCTGGTGGTGGACACCCCGGCCTCCGACTTCCCCGCCCCGGCGGCGCCGGCCGCCGGAACCTCGACCTTCGTGGTGAACGCACAGGGCATCGCGGCGGGCGGCACCAACGCGCATTTCAACCTGATGGTCGACGGCAAGAAGGTGGGGGAGGGCACGGTCGGCACATCGGCCAAGGACTACAGCTTCACCGCCAACGTGGCACCGGACCAGGCGCACAAGGTGCAGATCCAGTATGACAACGACGCCGTGGTGAACGGGCAGGACCGCTCGCTGATCGTCAACAAGGTCACGATCAACGGCAAGTCCGTCTCCGCCACCGACAGCATCGTCACCTACGACAAGGGTGCACTCGACGGGAAGGATGTGGTCAAGGGCCAGTCCGGGATGTGGTGGAACGGCACGCTGGTCGTCGACGCCGACAAGAGCTTCTTCGCGACCGGCACGGCCACGCCGACTCCCACCCCGACCCCGACCCCGACCCCGACGCCCACGCCGTCCCCCGCCCCGACCGGGCCGGCGATCTTCGTGGCGACCAACGGCAAGGACAGCTGGTCGGGCAAGCTGGCCGCCCCCAACGCGGACGGCACCGACGGGCCGAAGGCGACGCTGACCGCCGCCCGCGACGCCATGCGCGCCAACCCGGACATCGACGTGACCTACGTCCGCGGCGGCGACTACTACATGAAGGACATGCTCTGGCTGGACGGCCAGGACAGCGGGGTCCGCTTCGCCGCCTACGGCAGCGAGAAGCCGGTCTTCCACGGCGGCTCGCTGGTCGAGAACTGGGTGTCGCGCGGCAACGGCCTCTACAGCGCGCAGCTTCCCGGCGGGTCTAAGGCGGTGCTCGACCTGTCGATGGACGGCGACCGCCAGACGGTCGCCCGCACGCCGAACGCCGACCCCAGCCATCCCATCGACGGCGGCTGGCTGATCGCCACCAAGGCCGGGGCCAACGCCTACACCCAGTTCGGCTTCAAGGCGGGGGCGATCCCGACCTATTCCAGCACGGACGGGCTGATGGTCAGCGTCTTCACCCAGCACGGCTACGACAACATGACCGTGCCGGTGAAGAGCATCGACTACGCCAGCAACACCATCACGCTGGCCCAGAGCACCTACGACGCGCTCGGCGCCGGCAGCCGCTTCTACCTGTTCAACGGCAAGGACCAGCTCGACACCGCGCGGGAGTGGTTCTTCGACAAGGCCTCCAACCAGGTGCTGTTCAAGCCGGAGGGCGGGGCGGTCGCCGGGCACAAGGTCGTCGCGGCGCAGCTTCCCGTGCTGATCGGGCTGGGCGGTGCGAAGAACGTGACGATCGAGGGGCTGACCCTGACCGACGGCGCGCCGGACGGCCACGCGGTCTACGCCAACAACGCCGCCGGCCTGACCTTCAAGAACAACACCGTCACCAACACCGGCTACGGCATCACGGTGGAGGGCAGCGCCAACAGCACCGTCTCCGGCAACCATTTCGCCGAGACCGGGCGCGAGGCCGTCTACGTCAAGGCGGGGTCCAACTTCACCAAGGTGTCGGACAACCTGATCCAGCACGCCAGCGCCGTCGACCACGGCGGCGACGCGCTGTGGGTGAACGGCAGCAACGACGTCGCCATCACCCACAACCAGATCGAGGACACGCCGGGCAAGGCCATCGCGGTCGGTTCCGTCCAGGCCTCGGGCGACGCCACCTACCGGGCGACGATCACCCACAACAAGATCGTCGGCGCCAACCAGGAGACCAGCGACGGCGGCGGCATCTACCTGATCAACCGCCAGCAGGATCTGGCCGGCCACACGGTGGCCTACAACGAGGTGTCGGGCACCACCGCCTTCGGCAACGTGACCTGGGACGGCAAGGTCTCCCCCACCTTCCTCGACCCGACGAAGCTGGTGAGCTGGGGCATCTATCTGGACGACTGGACCAGCGGCACCACGGTGAAGGGCAACGTCGTCCACGACAACGTCGGCGGCATCTTCCTGCACGGCGGCTGGAACAACACGGTCACCGACAACATCCTGGCCGACAATCTGGGCACCCAGATCGGCCTGCAGCAGAGCGTCGGCTGGGGCGGCTGGAAGGGCACGCCGATGGCGAACAACACCATCACCCAGAACATCGTGGACGCCGGCGACGGGCGCGCCGTCGCCATCGACGGGCCGAAGACGGCGGGGACCTTCACCGGCAACTTCTACGCCGACCTCGACCCCAACGAGGCGCTGTTCCAGGCCTGGCCGCAGGTGATGGCGAGCGGCGCCACGGGCACGCTGGCGCAGTGGCAGGCCGCCGGCTACGACAAGGGGTCCTTCACCTTCGACCCGCAGTTCACCGACGCCGCGCACGACAACTTCGCGCCGGTGGCGGGCTCGGCGGTGTACCAGCACGGGTTCGACCATCTGCCCTTCGACCAGATCGGCCTGCTGGGCTGAGGATCGCGAAAGGCGAAGGGAACCGGGGGCGGGGCGGGAGCGTTATCGCGGCATGGACATCATACGCATCATCCTGGCGCTTCTGCTGCCGCCCGTCGGCGTCTTCCTCCAGGTGGGGTTTGGCGCCCAGTTCTGGATCAACGTGCTGCTGACCCTGCTCGGCTACATCCCGGGCATGATCCACGCGCTGTACGTCATCGTGAAGTACAAGGACCGCTCCCCGGCGTGAGGCCCGATATAGCCCTCTCCCCTCTGGGGAGAGGGTGGCCCGAAGGGCCTCTCGCGCTGGCTTTCAGCCAGCGCTGACGGCGACAGGCGGATGCCTATGGCATCCGCTGAGAGCCGGTGAGGGGGGTGCGCTTATGCCGGACGTTCCGACACGCGCAACCCCCTCACCCTAACCCTCTCCCCGCTTTCGGCGGACCAAAGGTCCGCCTGTCGCGTCAGCGCAAACTGCGTTTGCGCGTGAGCGGAGGGGAGAGGGAATAGATCGCCTCATTATGCCGCGCGGACCTTCGCGAGGAAGCCGCTGACCTCCGTCCGCAGGCGGGCGGCGGAGCGGCTCAGCTCCTGGGCGCTGCCCAGCACACGGCCCGCCGCGGTCCCGCCCTGCGAGGCGGCGCCGCTGACCTGCACGATGGCCCCCGACACCTCCGCCGTGCCCGCCGAGGCCTGCTGGACGTTGCGGGCGATCTCCTGGGTGGCGATGCCCTGCTGCTCCACCGCCTGGGCGATGTCGTCGGCGATCTGGCTGCTTTCCCCGATGACCTGGGCGATCTCCCGGATCGACTGCACGGTGCGCAGGGTCACGTCCTGAACCCCGGCGATCTGGGCGGTGATGTCCTCCGTCGCCTTGGCGGTCTGGTTGGCGAGATTTTTCACCTCGCTCGCCACCACCGCGAAGCCCTTGCCGGCCTCGCCCGCGCGGGCGGCCTCGATGGTCGCGTTCAGCGCCAGCAGGTTGGTCTGCTGGGCGATCGAGTTGATGAGCTGCACCACCTCCCCGATCTTCTGCGAGGTGCTGACCAGACCCTCCGCGGTGGCCTGGGTGTCCTCGGCGTTGCGGACGGCGCGGTTGGCGATGTCGGCGGACTGGCGGACCTGCTGGCCGATGCTGCTGACCGACCCGGCGAGTTCCCCGCAGGCCGTGGCCACCGATTCCACGTTGGCCGTCGCCTGGGTCGCCGCGGCGGCCACGGTGCCGGCCTGATCGTTGGCGCGTTCCATGGTCGCGTTTAGCGTCTGGGCGGCGCCCTCCAGCTCGGCGGCGGCGTGGGAGACCAGCTCGACGATGGAGCCGACGCTGCGCTCGAACTGGTCGGCCAGCCCGTTCATCGCCTCGCGCTTCTCGGCCTCGGCGCGGCGCTCCGTCTCCTCCTTCTCCGACTCCATGCGGCGGGCGCGGACCATGTTGTCCTTGAAGACCTGGACGGCGCGGATGATCTCGCCGACCTCGTCGCGGCTGGTCGCCTGCGGCACCGCGATGGTCAGGTCGCCCTCGGCCAGCTTCAGCGTGGTGTCGGTCAGGCGGCGCAGCGGTCGCACCGTCAGGATCGACCACCAGGCGAGGCCGGCGCCGAGCAGGACGGTCACCGCGCACAGCGAGATCATCAGAACCTGGAAGCTCTCGGACACCGTCCGGGCGTGCTTCGCCACCGCCTGGCTCTCGGCTTCCTGGAGGTCGATGAAGGCGTTGATGCGGGCCAGCCACTCGGTGAAGCCGGGGCGGGCCTGCTCGACCAGGATCTTGACGGCGCGGTCGGTGTCGCCGGCCTGACGGGCCTCGATGACGCCGCGGGCCAGCGGCAGGGTCTTGGCCTCCGTCTGCTTGATGGAGGCGAGGATCTCCCGTTCCTTGGCGGTGATGTGGGTGCCGACGGCGAACATGCGGTCCAGCTGCTCGGCGGAGCGCGCGTAGTCGGCGGCCAGCCGGTCGATGGTGGCAAGCTCGGCCTTCAGCGCCGCGGCGTCGGACAGGAGCGTGACGTCGCGCAGGCTGATCGCCCGGTCATGCACGCTGCCGCGGAAGTTGATGGCGTAGCGCTGCTTGACGTTGTTGACGTCGTTGATGGTGGAAAGGCTGTCGTTGATGCTGTTGACCTTGTAGATGGCGATGGCCGCCAGGGCGACCATCAGCACCAGGATGCTGGAGAAGCTCAGCATCAGCCGAAGGCCGACCTTGGCGTTTCGGAACCAATTCATTGTCCACACTCCCGCCGGTCCGTATCGTCGAAGACTTGTTGGATGCCGCCGGTTGCCGATGGCCCCTTCCGGGATGGCCCGCCCTGCGGCGGAACCGACGATAGCACCAAAGAGTTGATACGGATTTTCCGAGAGATTGGATCAAAAGGAAAATTTTTCAGGACGCGGGAATGGATGGCTGGGTTGTGGGATTTGTCACAGAAAATCGCCCGCCGTCCGGTTACAGTCGCGCGCGTTTGGAGCCCCCCCTTACGAGACCCCGATGGCCGGACCCATGCTCAAGCTGCTGCTCGCCCTGTTGCCGCTCGGCGCATCGCTGCTGATGCTGGCGACCGTTCAGTAAAAGAGCGGGTCACGAGTTGATGACCCGCCGCACCATCTCGTAAATCCCCATTCGCCGCAGCCCCCCCTGAAGCGCGGCGCGCACCGGCGCCGGGATGGCCAGCAGGCGCCGCGGCTCGATCCCCGCCCGGCGCGTCTTCTCGAAAGCCGCGCGGTCGTCGTAGGCGACCCGCCGCACGCTCACCGTCCTGCGGCCGGTGTCGAACAGCATCCAGCTTGCCCGCCGCTCCTCCGTCCGCGGCTCCCCCACCGTGCCGGGATTGAGCAGATAGCAGGAGCCGCCGCGCAGGGCGACCTCGCTGTCGGGATCGTGCTCCCACAGCTCGCCGTTGCGGTATTCGTGGATGCCGAGCCGGTGCGTGTGGCCGTAGGCGCAGACGCGGGCGCCGGAGGGATGGGCGAGCAGGGCCTGGGCGGTGCGCCGCAGCCGGTCCTCGCTGTTCAGCCGGACCAGCTCGCAGCCCCGGTCCACATGAAGCGCCCCGTGGACGGCGACGAGCTGGTCGCCGACGCTGGTCTTCAGCGGCAGGGCGGACAGCCACGCGACGTCCTCCGGCGGCAGGCGCTTGCGCGTCCAGGCGATCGCCCGGATCGCCCGGACGCTGAAGCCGTCGGTGGGGATCTGGCGGGTCACCGCGCGGTCGTGGTTGCCGGCGACGCAGACCGCTCCGGCCGCGCGCAGCAGGGCGATGCAGGGCGACGGGTCGGTGTTGTAGCCCACCACGTCGCCCAGGCAGACGACGCGCCCGACCCCCGCGCCGCTCATGTCGGCCAGCGTGGCCTCCAGCGCCTCGCGGTTGGCGTGGATGTCCGACAGGATGCCGATCTTCATCGCGGCGACGCCCTCATTGGGCCTTCATCGCACCGCCGGGCGCGTCTTGCGGCGCGCGCGACGGCAGGAAGCGGGCGAGCTGGTTGTGCAGGAAGGGCATCGGGTCGTCGAGCGCGATGGCCTTGGCCTCGCAACCCAGCACCCAGGGCAGCCACGCGGCCATCGACAGGCCGCTGTCCCTGGCGGCCAGCCGGTCCTTGGTGATGTGGCACCAGCGCGCCCCGGCCCGCGCCTTGCCCGCCGCCGGGCGCGGCAGGCCGAGGAGGTCGGCGTGGACCAGCGCCGGCAGGTTGACCCCGGCCACCGCCCCCAGATGGTGCCACAGGTTGAAGCGCGGGTTGACCTCCAGCAGATGCAGCGCGCCGTCGGGGGCGCGCTTGAAGTCGAACTTGGCGACGCCGCGCAGGCCCAGCCGTTCGGTCAGCGAGCGGCCCAGCGCCGCCACGTCCGGCGCGTCGGTGATGGTCAGGGCGGTGCTGTGGCCGTAGGCGAGGGGGTAGGTGCGGATCTTGGCCCCCGTGAACTCCCCGGCCACGCCGCCGCCCTCGTCCACATAGACGTGGTAGCTCTCGATCCGCGTCTCCGGGCCGGGGATCATCTCCTGCACCAGCAGGTCCAGCCCGACCGCCGCCAGCCGCGGCCACAGGGCGCGCAGCTCCTCCGCGGAATCGACCTGGATGGCCTTGGCGAAGCCGTCCGCCTCGTCCCACACCCGGCGGCGGGTCAGCGGCTTGACGATCAGGGGAAAGCGCAGGTCCACCACGTCGGGTGCCGCCTCGCGGGTCGGATAAAGGCGGCGGGTCGCCGGGACGGGCAGGTCCAGCCGCTCGGCCAGCGCCTGGAAGCGGCCCTTGTCGACCAGATCCTCCACCAGCTCGGCGTCGGCGATGGCGAAGCGGAACCCCTCCGCGAGACGGTCCCGGTTGCGCGAGACGAGCAGGAGCTGGGTGTCGTCCTGGAAATAGAGGACCGGCTTTTCCGGCTGGTCCTTGGCGAAGGCCATCATCACCTCGACCAGCCCGTCCGGGTTGCGCGCCGGGTCGTCCCACAGGATGGCGTCCCTGGTGAAGCGGGAGTGCAGGGCGGGGGCGCCGGGATGGGTGACCACGGCGCAGCGCAGCCCGGCCAGCCCCAGCGGGCGGACCATGTCCATGTCGCCCATCACGCAGGCCAAGGCGGGGTTGATGGCGGCGGATTTGGCGGCGGACTTCATGGCGGCGGGGGTGTTCTTCATTCTCGGCATCCTCCAACCGCCCGGTCGGCGGCCCTGCGGTTGCGGCGGTGGCTTTGGCGGAGTCAGCGGTTCATCAGGGGAAGCGGGCTGCGGATCAGCCGCCTCATCCGGTCGGCCACACCCGCCTTGACGCGGCGCAGGCGGGTGTCGATCTGGCGGCTCAGCCGGTCGGGGCCGAGCGCGATCCAGTTCATCGGCTGCTCGGTGTTGGACAGCAGCGGCTTGTGCCCCGCCGGAGTGGACATGAAGTCGTAGCAGTCCTCGCCGCGGGCCAGCGTGTCCTCGATGGCCAGGACATGGGCGACCAGACCGGGCTTCAGCCGGTTGTCGGCCTCGTAGGCGAAGCCGCCCTGGTAGTTCATCACCCGCCCGCGATGGACGAAGTTGTAGAGATAGCCGATGATCGCGTCCCCGGCGCTGACCCGGCACAGGCGCACCGTTCCCGCCGGCACGCCGCCGGCGATCAGCCGCTCGTGGAAGGGACGGAAGGCGGGGTTGGAGAAGGCGCCGGACTGGCCGCGGGCGTTCCAGCTCGCCTGATGCAGGATCTCCATGGCGTGGAAATCCTCCAGGGCCTCGCCCGCCGTCGCGGCGACGCGGTAGGTGAGGGGGCCGCGCTCGGCGTAGAGCCGCATGGCCCGGCGCACCGCGGCGCGGGTGTTCTTGCCGAGGCTGGCGAGATAGCCGGCCCCCTGCCGGCGCACGCCGTCCAGATCGACCCATTGGCAGCTGTCGGCCACCCGGACCTGCAGCGTGTGGCCCTGCCGGGCCGCGGCGAGCCGAACCGCCGCCTCCGCTTCCGGCTCCAGCCCCCCCAGCACCAGCTCGTCCCAATTGGTCAGGCGGTGCCCCAGCCAGTCGAAGCAGGCGGCCAGCACCGCGTCCGCGCAGCTCCGGTCCGCGAGGATGCCGTTGTACTCCACGAACAGCCGGTCGAAGGTCCGCTCCCCGGTCTCGTGCAGCAGCCAGCAGCGGGTGCGCAGCAGGCCGAAGCGCCATTGGGTGCGCGGGCAGAGGAGCGCCAGCCCGACGACCCGCCCGTCGCGTCGCGCCACCAGCGCGTGGGGCCGCGTGCCGCGGGGCAGGGAGGCCAGCCAGTTGCCGATCCACTGCCAGCTCAGGAAGAAGGACCCGTCGGCGCGCCGCTCCAGATCAATCCAAATCTTTTCAAATTTTCCGGGATCGTCCAGAGGCTGCAAGGTGATGTCGATGGTTTCGCCGTCGTCCTCAACAAGAGTCCTCATGTCCATGGGCTCGGTCTTCCCCGGGGGATGTTGATGAAGGGGCGGCTTCGAGTGTCTACGTGCAAAAGATGGGATTGGATCGACGTCTCGAAAACTTTGATCTCATCCGATCTTTCCTATTTTTCGGCGTCTGCATCATGTACGGACGACTGTGACGAAAAACGCGGTGGCGGAAGGTGGGTTGCGGCGTTCCGGTGGGGGAACCCGTCCGGGCCATCCGGGGTATCGGGCGGTGATGCGATTGCGAGATGGGGATGTCCGTCTGCCCCAGGACTCTCCTTCCGCCCGATGCGATGGGCCTACAGCGGGCCATTCGTCCCGGCCATTCGTTGAGGTCTTGCGGATGACCGTTGTCCTTTTGGGCTTTCCTCTCCATCTCTTGACTCCATGGGTTAGGCATCGGAAAGGACCGGCCCCGTGACCACGCCCGAAGAAGCCCTGCCGTCGCGGCTGGAACGCGCCTGCGCCGAACGGGGGTTGAAGATGACCGGCCAGCGCCGGATCATCGCGCGCGTCCTGTCGGAAGCCGCCGATCATCCCGATGTGGAGGAGGTCTACCGCCGCGCGGCGGCGATCGACGCCGGGATCAGCCTGGCGACCGTCTACCGGTCCATGCGGCTGTTCGAGGAGATCGGGATCATCCAGCGCCACGATTTCGGCGACGGACGCGCCCGCTACGAGGAGGCGCGCGGCGACCATCACCATCACCTGATCGACATCGAGACCGGCGAGGTGGTGGAGTTCCAGGACCCGGAGCTGGAGGCCGCCGTGACCCGCATCGCCCGCCATCTCGGCTTCGACATGATCGGGCAGCGGCTGGAGATCTTCGGGCGCCGCATCCAGCGCAAAGGTCCGGAGACGGCCTGATGGCGGCGGAGCGGAGACCCGGGCCGGAGCGCGATCCGGCGGAGCGTTTCGCCGCCTGCGAGGCCGCGGTCTGCGGCTGCCGCCCGGTGGTGGAGCGCGCCTACCGCGAACTGGTCGATTGCGGGCGCCCCGACCGCCACGCGCTGGAGGCCGCCACGGTGGTGCTGCGCTGGCATCATCCGGAACTGGACGTGCCGCAGGCGGTCCAGATCGTCGAACGCTGGGTGTTCGCCGGGGACCGGCTGCATTGATGCCGGCTGCATCGATGGCGCATTGATCTTGCGTTGGCCGGCGGAGCGGTTCTAAAGCTCTGTCCCTTCCGCGACACCGCAGGGCCATCCATGGACGCCGACGCCGAAAGCCGCCTGACCGAGCTGGAAACCCGCCTCGCCCATCACGAGCGGATGGCCGAGGAGATGTCCGCCGTCCTGTTCGAGCAGGGGCGGACCATCGACCTCATGACCGCGCAGATGCGCCGCCTGCGCGACCGGGTGGCGGAGCTGGAGTCCGGCGTGCCCCGCGCGCCGCAGGACGAGCCGCCCCCGCCCCATTACTGATCTTCCTTGCGGACGCTTATCGCATCTTCCAGCCGCCGCGCGGGCCGCACCAGCTGAGCTGCGGGCCGGCGGGCGGCTGGCGCGAGCAATCGGCCTGGGCGCAGCCGCAGGCGGGGAACAGGCAGCGGTCGCCGTTCACGTCGGTGGCCTGCACGGCCAGCTCATAGCGCGTGCCCCGCATCAATTGCGCGCCCGCCGCGCTGTTGCGCTCGTAATGCTCGACGACGGCGAGCAGACGCAGCATGCGGGCACGCTGTCCCTTGGTGTCGAGGCTCATCTTCCAATCTCCCGCCATGGCCGTCCGAGTCGTGCTCCGATGGACATGAAACGGCAGAAAAGCTCCAAGGCTCCAGCGTGCAACGGCTTTACCCACCGCTGGCCGGACGCCCGCCGGACGCGGTTCCCCGCTTGGCGGAGGCTTGGCCGCGGGGCCTAGGACGCCGCGGTCCTCGTCGCCTCAGCGGCTATGCCCTGGCTTTCGGCGGGGGCGGGCGGCAGGTCCGCCGTCCAGCGGATGCCGCGGTTGCGGCCCGCGCGCTTGGCCTGATAGAGCGCCTGATCGGCGCGGCGCAGGGCTTCCGCCACGTCGGGCGAATCCTCGGGCCACAGCGCGATG
The DNA here is from genome assembly GCF_003119115.1 of Azospirillum sp. TSH58. Taxonomy (NCBI): domain Bacteria; kingdom Pseudomonadati; phylum Pseudomonadota; class Alphaproteobacteria; order Rhodospirillales; family Azospirillaceae; genus Azospirillum; species Azospirillum sp. TSH58. The sequence goes on along the minus strand of NZ_CP022367.1, from coordinate 839,837 downwards.
CCGAGGGAACAGCCGACCCGCACCATCTCGCCGTCGATGCCGACGGGTTCGTTCACCGCCTCGATGATGCGGCGGGCCAGCCCGTCCAGGTCCGGCGGCTCGGCGCCCGCGCGCTGCGGCAGCACGGCCGCGAACTCGTCGCCGCCCAGCCGGGCCACCACGTCGTCGCCGCGGAAGCAGGCGGCCAGACGTTCCCCCACCTGGCGCAGCACGAGATCGCCCGCGTCGTGGCCCAGCCGGTCGTTCACCGGCTTGAACCCGTCCAGATCGATGTAGAGGAAGGCGGCGGAGCCGTTTCCGGCGGTCGTGGCCTCCACATACTGCTCGAAATAGCGGCGGTTCGGCAGGCCGGTCAGCCGGTCCTGATAGGCGATGTCCTCCAGCCGGACCAGGGCGGCGTCGCGGTGGGTCAGCCCGTCCACCAGATCGCGCAGCGTCGCCGACAGCGAGGTGATCTCGGCGCTGCCGCCCAGCACCGGCATTTCCGCCCCGCGCTCGCCGCTGCGGATGCGCTCCGCCGCCTGGGCGATGCGGCGCAGCGGCCGCGTGACCCGCCCGGCGGCCATCCAGCCGAGCGTGCTGAACAGCAGGACCATCGCGCCGCCGGCCAGCACCGTCTCGACCATCTGGGCGGTGGCCGGGGCGTAGGCGACCGCCAGCGGCTGGCGGGCCACCACGCTCCAGCCCAGGCCCGGATAACTCAGGTGGCCGTTGCCGAAGGCGTAGCCGGTCAGGTAGCGCTGCCCGTCCGGCCAGCGCTCCACGGTCCAGCCGCCCTCGTTCTTCTGCGCGCTCCGCACCGCCTCGATGTCGAGGGGGGTGCCGAGCAGCTCGCGGGGGCCGAGCAGCACCGTGCGGTCCGCTGCGACGACGATCAGCTCCAGCTCCGCGCGGCCCCGCATGGTGTCCATCAGGGAGCGGCGGATCTCGCGCGTCCATTCCCAGCTCAGATGCGTGGCCAGAACGCCGACGACCTCGCCCCGCTCGTTGTGCACGGGGGTGGAGATGTCGACGAACTTCATGGCCTCGCCCGTCGGGTTCGGCAGCAGATAGGCCAGCATCACCGCGTCGTGCACGTCGCCGACGAATTGCGATTTCTGTCCGTTCTGGAAGACCGGGCGCTTGGAAATGTCCACGCCGTCCAGCAGGCCGCCGGTGGCGGCCAGCACCTTGCCCTTGGTGTCGGTCACGCCCATCCAGGAGACGGTCGGGAAAAACTCCTGGAACTGCTCCAGCAGCCAGCGCAGCCGGACCGGGTCGTCGATGGCGGGGGTGATGCCGAGCTTGGCCAGCATGCCGATCTCGCTGGCGCGCGACCACATGGAGCGGTCCAGCCGGTCGGCCATGTTGTGGGCGGCCTCCGCGAGCGAGTGCCCGATCTCGCTCTCGATCCGCTCGCGGGAGCGCAGGCCGGTCAGTCCCGCCAGCACGACGGAGACGCCAAGGACGAGAACGGCGCCGGTCAGAGCCACCGTCGTCCGCAGACCGCGTTCCCTCGCCATGACGCCCGGCCGCTCCCTTCAACACCCCGCCGCCGTTCCGTCAGGACGACCGCATACAAAGGTTCTATCAACTTCGGCCAGGTTTCAAAAGTGACATTGGCAACGGACGACGCACACCAGTGCATGGATGTGTTGGAAAGGCGGGTCAGCGGGCGGGCCGGGACCCCACCGCGGTGCGGCGGCAGTCGGACAGGATGTTGCCGACGGTGACGCGTTCCCGCTCGTCCATGGTCAGCTCCCAGCGCGCCTTCACGGCGATCCAGCCCGCCACATAGGCGCAGATGTATTCCTCGCGCGGCGGAAGCCAGTCCTCCGGCCCCTTCGAGCCCTTGGCGCGGTTGGCCGCCGCCGAGACGGTGACGAGGGTCAGCGGGTCGCTCAGGTCGTTGGCGTAGGCGGCGCGCTTTTCGCGCGGCCAGTCGTAGCCGCCGCTGGCGTAGGTCTCCTCCAGCGGCACGCGGTGGTCGATGTCCACCTGTTTCGGTTCGGTGAAGGCCTCGCCGGTGTAGGGATCGTTCCACACGCCGGACAGCACCGAACAGCCGTTGGCCGACAGTTTCGCCGGCTTCGCGGAATCGCGGATCAGCACCTGCTCGCGCGTGTTCAGGCATTTGGAGTCGATGGTCAGCCAGTGCGGCCACTCCTCCCGCACATAGCCGCGGCGGCGCTCCTCCGTCACCTGGATGCGGTCGAGCTGGGCGGCGACGGCGGCGTAGTCGATGCTGGCGTCCGGGACCGGGCGGGGGACGGGGCGGGGGCGCTGGGTCTTCTCCTCGCCGAGAATGGAATCCAGCGTGCCGGGCGGGACGAGGTGGAAGCGCTCCGCGCCATAGACCGCGGCCAGCACGAGCAGAACGGCGACCAGCCCGCCCAGCGTCAGGGGACGGCCCCTCCGGCTTCCCCGCGGTGCTCCGCCTCTCCGTCGTGCCATGCCTGTTTCCCTCAGCCTGATGTGCGCCATACGTGGATATGGTGGCGGACGTGTTCTATGGCGCTTTGGGAAACCGGTGCAACGGCTCCGGGTGGGTTCGGGGTCCGTCGACCGTCATGGACCCTGTGAAAAAGAAGCGGCGGAGTCCGGGACCTGCCCCGGACTCCGCCGTCCCTCACCCCATGGCCGGCAGCCGGTCCAGGAACTTGTCGAGCGTGATCGGGTACTCGCGCACCCGCAGGCCGGTTGCGTTGTGGACCGCGTTGGCGATCGCGGCACCCACCCCGCACAGGCCCAGCTCGCCCACCCCCTTGGCCTTCATCGGCGAGGAGATCGGGTCGGTCTCGTCCAGGAAGATCACCTCCTGGTGCGGGATGTCGGCGTGGACCGGCACCTCGTAGCCGGCGAGGTCGTGGTTGACGAAGAAGCCCGTCCGCTTGTCGAGCGCCAGTTCCTCCATCAGCGCCGCCCCGACGCCCATGGTCATGGCGCCGATCACCTGGCTGCGCGCCGACTTCGGGTTCAGGATGCGGCCCGCCGCACAGACCGCCAGCATCCGCCGCACGCGGATCTCGCCGGTCGCGGCGTCCACCGCGGCCTCCACGTAATGGGCGCCGAAGGTCGACTGCTGGTATGTCTTGTCGAGGTCGCCGTACTCGATGCCGTCCTCGGCGGACAGGCCGTCGGCGCCCGCCGCCTCGGCCAGCGGGATTTTGCGGTTGCCGGCGACGACCTGCCCGTCCGCGAACTGCGCGTCGGCGGAGTTGACGCCCAGCTTCTGCGCCACCGCCTCGCGCAGCTTCACGCAGGCGGCGTAGACCCCGGCGGTGGCGTTGTTGGCGCCCCATTGCCCGCCCGAGCCGGCGGACACCGGGAAGCTCGAATCGCCGAGCCGCACCGCCACCTTGTCCAGCCCGACCCCCATCATCTCCGCCGCGGTCTGGGCGATGATGGTGTAGCTGCCGGTGCCGATGTCGGTCATGTCGGTCTCGACCGTCACGATCCCGCGCTGGTCCAGCCGCACCCGCGCCGCCGACTTGGTCAGCAGGTTGTTGCGGAAGGCCGCCGCCATCCCCAGCCCGACCAGCCAGCGCCCGTCGCGCACCTGCCCCGGCTTCGGGTTGCGCTTGGCCCAGCCGAACCGCTCCGCCCCGAGGCGCAGGCATTGCACGAGCTGGCGCTGCGAGAAGGGCCGGTTGGGGTCGGAGGGGTCGGTCTGCGTGTCGTTGCGGATGCGGAACTCCACCGGGTCCATGCCCAGCTTTTCCGCCATCTCGTCCATCGCGACCTCCAGCGCCATCATGCCGGACGCCTCGCCCGGCGCGCGCATGGCGTTGCCCTCGGGCAGGTCGAGCGTGGCGATCCGGTTGCCGATCAGGCGGTTCGCCCCGGCGTAGAGCAGCCGCGTCTGGTCGGTCGCCGTCTCCTCCGAGCCGCCGGGCAGGTTCCCCGACCAGCTTTCATGGGCGATGGCGGTGATCGTGCCGTCCGGCGTCGCGCCGATGCGGATGTGCTGGATGGTGGCGGGCCGGTGCGTGGTGTTGTTCATCATCAGGGGCCGCGACAGCCCGACCTTCACCGGCCGCCCGGCCTCCCGCGCGCCCAGCGCCGCCAGCAGCGCGTCGGCCCGCAGGAACAGCTTCCCGCCGAAGCCGCCGCCGATGAAGGGGGAGATGACGCGCACCTTGTCCTTCGGCATCTTCAGCGTCGCCGACAGGTCGGTGACCATCCAGTCGATCATCTGGTTGGAGGTCCAGACGGTCAGCCGGTCGCCCTCCCAGGCGGCGATGGTCGCGTGCGGCTCCATCATCGCGTGGCTCTCGTCCGGCGTGGTGTAGGTCTCGTCGAGCTTCACCGGAGCCGCCGCGAAGGCGCCCGCGAAATCGCCGACCACCGAATCGCCGTCCTTGGTCTTTTCCGCCTTGTCCTTGACCGCCGCCAGATCATAGGCGCCGTCCGCCGGCGTGTAGTCGATGCGGACCAGCCCCGCCGCGGTGCGGGCCTGCTCGAAGGTCTCCGCCACCACCAGCGCGACGGCCTGCTGGTAATGCTCGATCTCCGGCCCGCCGAGCAGCGTGGCGGTGTTGCGCTTGCTCTTGTCGAGCGGTCCGGCGTTCTCCGCCGTGACGATGGCGACGACGCCGGGGGCCTTCCGCGCCGCCTCCAGGTCCATGGACGCGATGCGCCCCTTGGCGATGCCCGAACCGATGACCCAGCCATAGGCGACGTTCGGCGCCACGTCGTGCCATTCATAGGCGTAGGTGGCCTTTCCCGTGGTCTTCAGCGGCCCGTCGATGCGGTCGGTCGGCTTGCCCACCACCTTGAGCTGGTCGATCGGGTTGGTGGTCGCGGGAGTGTCGAACTTCATGTCTCACCCTTTCGCTTCGGCCAGCACCGAGGCGAGCGTCCGCTCGACCAGGGTCAGCTTGAATGCGTTGTCGTGCGTCGGCTTCGCATCGGCCAGCAGCCCGGCGGTCACCGCCTTGGCGCCGCGCGGCATCTCGGCCTCGGCGGCCTCGACGCGCCACGGCTTGTGCGCCACGCCGCCCACCGCCACCCGGCCGCTGCCGTCGCGCTGCACCACCGCCGCGACGGAGACCAGCGCGAAGGCGTAGGACGCGCGGTCGCGCACCTTGCGGTAGACCTGGGTGCCGCCGACCGGCTTGGGCAGGGTCACCGCGGTGATGAGTTCGCCGGGCACCAGCGCCGTCTCGATGTGCGGGGTGTCGCCGGGCAGCCGGTGGAACTCCGCGATGGGGATGCGGCGCGTCGTTCCGTCGGCGCGCACCGTCTCCACCGTGGCGTCCAGCGCGCGCATGGCGACGGCCATGTCGCTGGGGTGGGTGGCGATGCAGGCGTCGCTCGACCCGACCACGGCGAGCTGCCGGCTGTAGCCGCCGATGGCGGCGCAGCCGCTGCCGGGCTGGCGTTTGTTGCAGGGCTGGGCGGTGTCGTAGAAGTACGGGCAGCGCGTGCGCTGGAGCAGGTTGCCCGCCGTCGTCGCCTTGTTGCGCAGCTGGCCCGACGCCCCGGCGAGCAGCGCCCGCGACAGCACGCCGTAGTCGCGCCGCACCCGCGGGTCGGCGGCCAGCGCCGTGTTGCGCACCAGCGCGCCGATGCGCAGCCCGCCGTCCGACGTCGCTTCCAGCGTGTCGAGCTTCAGCCCGTTGACGTCGATCAGATGGGCCGGGGTCTCGATCTCCAGCTTCATCAGGTCGAGCAGGTTGGTGCCGCCCGCGATGAACTTGGCGCCGGGCTGGCGCTCGACCGCGGCGGCGGCGGCGGCGGGGGAGTCCGCCCGCTCGTAGGTGAAGGGTCTCATGCCTCCCTCCGTGCGACGTCCGAGATCGCATCGACGATGTTGGAATAGGCGCCGCAGCGACAGATGTTGCCGCTCATCCGCTCCCGATACTCATCCACGGTCGCTTGGGGCGCGGCGTTGAGGTCGGCGGTGACGTGGCTGGGCACACCCGCCTTGATCTCGTCCAGCATCGCCACCGCCGAACAGATCTGGCCCGGCGTGCAGTAGCCGCACTGGTAGCCGTCATGCTCCACGAAGGCCGCCTGCATGGGGTGCAGCTTGCCGGGCAGGCCCAGCCCTTCGATGGTGGTGACGCTGCCGCCCTCGTGCATCACGGCGAGCGACAGGCAGGAATTGATCCGCTGCCCGTCCACGATGACCGTGCAGGCGCCGCACTGGCCGTGGTCGCAGCCCTTCTTGGTGCCGGTGAGGTGGAGATGCTCGCGCAGCGCGTCGAGCAGGGTCGTCCGCGTGTCGAGTTCGAGATCGTGGCGCTGTCCGTTCACGGTGACGGTGACCTTGGACAGAACGGGTGTCAGTGCGGGCGCGTCGGCTCCGGTCGCGGGGGGTGGCATGGCGGTCTCTCCAACGGTGGCCGCCCGCGCCGGCGCCCGGAACGGCGCCGCCGTCAGCGCGGCGGTGGCAGCGGTCCCAAGCAGGAGGCCGCGCCGCGTCATGTCGAGGTCGCCGGAATAGTGCATCGGTGAGTTCCTCTTCCCTTCCTGGCTGTGATCCCGGCCCCGCAGGACGGGGTGCGGGCGTGCGGACGGCTCATCCGCTTGTGCGGATGGGGAAAAGCTAGGCCGCGCCGGTCCGGCGATTACCCGCCGGTCTCCGATAAGGCTTATGAAGCGGATCAATGGAACGGAGCGTCCCTGCGGACGGTTGAACGGGGTTTGTCCGGTGCTTCTCCGAACCGCCCGCCCTCATCCACTTGCCTTGATCCGCCACTTGCCTTGATCCGCCACTTGCCTTGATCCGCCACTTGCCTTGATCCGTTTGCGGCGCCCCGACATGATTGGCCGGCGCGGAAGGCTCGTCGCCTCCGCGGTCAAAGGGCCGGCAAAGGAAGGTGCGTGTTGGATCTGCGTCAGTTGCGGTATTTCATCGGCATCGTCGATGAAGGCTCCTTCACGGCCGCGGCTCAGAAGCTGAACGTCGCCCAGCCGGCCCTGAGCCACAACATCCGCAACCTGGAAGCGGGCCTCGGGGTCAAGCTGCTGACCCGCGGCGTGCATGGCGTCAAGCCGACCGCCGCCGGCACCCGGCTGTACGAGCACGCCGAGATCATCCTGCGCCACGTCGCCCAGGCGACGGAGCAGGTGCGGAACTGCTCGGGCACGCCGAGCGGGCTGGTGACCGTCGGCTTCACTTCGTCGGTGGCGCTGGTGGCGGCGGTTCCCCTGGTGCAGGCGGTCCGCGCCGAGCTGCCGCAGGTGTCGCTGCGGGTGGTCGAATCCTTCAGCGGGACGATCCTGGAATGGCTGAACGACGACCGGCTGGATTTCGGCTGCATCTACGACGTGACGCGGTCGCGCACCCTGCTGGCCGAATCGCTGGTGCGCGAGGATCTCTACCTGATCGGGCCGCCGGGCGGCGAGGGCGGCGACATCGCCTTCGACGAGCTGGCCGGCAAGGACCTGATCCTGCCGAGCCGCCCGCACAATCTGCGCGACCGCATCGAACGGGTGGCGCGCGAGACCTGCACGATCGTCACCGTGGCGGTGGAGATCAACGGGCTCCCCCAGATCAAGACGCTGGTCGCCAAGGGGGTGGGCTATTCGGTGCTGCCGATCTCGGCGGTGATGGAGGAATGGCGGGCGGGCCAGGTCTCCGCCCGGCTGATCGTCTCGCCGTCCCTGCGCCGCTCGGTCCATCTCTGCCGCCCCCGCGGCGCCCCGGTGACCGAGGCCGCGGCGGCGGTGCGCGAGACCTTCCTGCGGGTGGTGCGCGATCTGGTCGGCGGCGGCGACTGGCCCGGCACCCTGCTGCTGGACGAGGAAGCGGCGGCGTCCTGACGCTTCGGCCTCATAGCGCTTCGTTATGCGATGCATGCCCCATCTGTATTGGATCGGGGCCGGTCCGGCTGTTTACCATCGCGGCCTCGGACGATCGGCCCTGGCTTGCAGCGGAGGCTTTCCAGAATGACTTCACCTCTGACGGAACTTCTGGTCGTCTCGCTGGAGCAGGCGGTGGCGGCACCGCTCTGCACGTCGCGCCTCGCCGACGCCGGGGCGCGGGTGATCAAGATCGAACGGCCGGAGGGCGACTTCGCCCGCGGCTACGACGCCGTCGTCCACGGGCAGAGCTCCTATTTCGTCTGGCTCAACCGCGGCAAGGAATCGGTCGTCCTCGACATCAAAAAGCCCGAGGACGCCGAGCTGCTGGAGCGGCTGATCGCCCGCGCCGACGTCTTCGTGCAGAATCTGGCACCGGGCGCGGCGGAGCGGGCCGGTTTCGGCTCGGACGCCCTGCGGCGGCGCCATCCCCGGCTGATCACCTGCGACATCTCTGGCTACGGCGACGACGGCCCCTTCCGCGACATGAAGGCCTACGACCTGCTGGTGCAGAGCGAGACCGGGCTGGCCTCGATCACCGGGTCGCCGGACCAGCCGGGGCGCGTCGGCGTGTCGGTCGCCGACATCGCCTGCGGCATGAACGCCTACACCGGCGTCCTCCAGGCGCTGCTGGAGCGCGACCGCACCGGCGAGGGATCGGCGGTGGCGGTGTCCCTGTTCGATTCGCTGGCGGAGTGGATGATGGTGCCGCTGATGCACCACGACCATGGCGGCAAGGCGCCGGGACGGGTCGGCCTGATGCACCCGAGCATCGCCCCCTATTCCGCCTTCGCGCTGGCCGACGGCCGGCAGGTGGTGCTGTCGATCCAGAACGAGCGCGAATGGGCGGCCTTCTGCGCCGACGTGCTGCTGCGGCCGGAGCTGGCGACCGACGAGCGCTTCGCGACCAACAACCGCCGCGTCGCCAACCGCCCGGAGCTGGACGCGCTCGTCGCCGCCATCTTTCGGACCATGGACCACGCCGAGGCGGTGCGCCGCCTGAACCGCGCGCGCACCGCCTTCGGCTCGCTGAACGAGGTGGCGGACCTGTCCACCCACGCGCAGCTGCGCCGCGTGACCGCCGGGACGCCGGGCGGACCGGTCGATGTGGTGGCGCCGCCGGTGCAGGTGCGCGGCCGACCCTACGCCTCCGGCGCCGTTCCGGCGCTGGGCCAGCACACCGACGCCGTCCGGCGTGAAATCTTCGAACCGACGCCGTCCGGCGTCAAATCGTCGAACAATAAGGGGGGAGCATGAGCATGGACCATTTGCGCGACTGGATCGGCCGGTCGGAAAGCGCCGAGGACGTCGCGTCGCCGGTGGCGCTGACCGGTCTGGCGGCGATGCTCGACCATGACAACCCGCCCTGGCCGGCGGGCGAGGTGCCGCCGCTGGGGCATTGGCTGTATTTCCTGCCCAAGGCGCTGCAGCGCGACATCGCCGAGGACGGCCACCCGCACAAGGGCGGCTTCCTGCCGCCGGTGGAGCTGCCCCGCCGCATGTGGGCCGGCGACACGCTGACCTTCCACCGGCCCATCCGCAGCGGCGAGGCGATCACCCGCCGCTCGACCATCGAGGAGGTCACCCCGAAGGAGGGCCGGTCGGGCCGGATGGTCTTCGTGAAGGTCCGGCACGAGATCAGCACCGCCGCCGGCGTCGCCATCACCGAGTTCCACGACATCGTCTACCGCGAGGCCGCCAAGCCCGGCGACGCCCCCGTCCCCGGCGAGCGCCCGGCGGGCGAGGCGGTGTGGCAGCGGCGCATCCAGCCCGATCCGGTGCTGCTGTTCCGCTACTCCGCCCTGACCTTCAACGGCCACCGCATCCATTACGACCGCGACTATTGCCGCGACGTCGAGGGCTATCCGGGGCTGGTGTTCCACGGCCCGCTCAGCGCCACCATGCTGATGGACCTGTTCCTGCGCGAGAATCCGGGGGCGCGGGTGACCGGCTTCCGCTTCCGGGCGAAGCGGCCGCTGTTCGACATCCATCCGCTGACCCTGTGCGGTGCCCCGACCGACACCGGCGCCACGCTGTGGGTGACCGATCACGAGGGCTTCGTCGCCATGTCCGCCGAGTTGCAGGCCGAGCGGTCATGACGGCGGCGATCCGCACCATGAATGGAGGAAAGGTCTGATGTCCCTGCCGTACCAGTCCTTCCTCTTCGTTCCCGCCGACAACGCGAAGCTGCTGGAGAAGGCCCACCAGCGCGGGGCGGACGCCCTCATCCTCGACCTTGAGGACGCCGTCCTGCCGGCCGGCAAGCCGGAGGCCCGCCGCGGTCTCCCGGCACCGATCGACCGGCTGCACGGGCTGGGGGTGCCGGTGCTCGTGCGGATCAACAGCGGCTGGCGCGACGCCGTCGCCGACCTGGAGGCCGCCGTGCGCCCCGGCGTGACCGCCCTGGTGGTGCCCAAGGCCGAGGACGCCGGGGCGCTGCGCGTCCTCTCCGCCATGATCGGGGAGTGGGAGGTGGAGCGCGGCCTGACGCCGGGCGCCATCGGCCTCGTCGCCCTCATCGAAAGCCCGCTCGGGCTGGAACGGCTGGCCGACATCGCCGCCGTGCCGCGCGTGGCGGCCCTGGCGCTCGGCAGCGAGGATTTCGCCCTGACTCTGGGGGTGGAGCCGACCGAGGCGCTGCTCGCCCTGCCGTGCCGCCAGATCGCGCTGGCCGCCGCCGCCCGCGGCCTCGCGGCCATCGGCCTGCCCGGTTCGCTGGCCGAGTTCCGCGACCTCGACGCCTACCGCGCCATGGTGGCGCAGGCGCGGGCCGTCGGGATGACCGGCGCGCTGTGCATCCACCCGGCCCAGCTGGCCGTCGTCCGCGACGTCTTCGCCCCCTCCGCCGCCGACGTGGCCTGGGCCGGGCGGGTGGTCGCGGCGTGGGACGAGGCCCAGGCGGCGGGGCGCGGCGCCGTGTCGGTGGACGGGCGCATGGTCGACCGTCCCGTCGCCGAGCGGGCGAAGGCCATCCTGGCCCGCACCGCCGCAACAACCAAGAACGCAGGGTGACGAGACATGAAGACCAGCATCGGTCAGGGCTTCGACGAGATCCGCGACGCCGTGCGCGCGCTCTGCGCCGAATTCCCCAGCGAGTACCATCGCCGCATCGACGAGGAGCGCGGCTATCCCGAGGAATTCGTTGACGCGCTGACCAAGGCCGGCTGGATGGCCGCCCTGATCCCGGAGGAATACGGCGGCTCGGGCCTCGGCCTGACCGAGGCCTCCGTCATCATGGAGGAGATCAACCGCTCGGGCGGCAACTCCGGCGCCTGCCACGGCCAGATGTACAACATGAACACGCTGATCCGGCACGGCTCGGAGGAGCAGCGCCGCCGCTACCTGCCGAAGATCGCGGCGGGCGAACTGCGCCTCCAGTCGATGGGCGTCACCGAGCCGACCACCGGCACCGACACCACCCGCATCAAGACCCGGGCGGAGAAGAAGGGCGACCGCTACGTCATCAACGGGCAGAAGGTGTGGATCTCCCGCGTCCAGCATTCCGACCTGATGATCCTGCTCGCCCGCACCACGCCGCTCGATCAGGTGCGCAAGAAGTCGGAAGGCATGTCGATCTTCATCGTCGACATCAAGGAGGCGATGGCCAAAGGCATGACCGTCCGGCCCATCCGGAACATGGTCAACCATGAGACCAACGAGCTGTTCTTCGACAATCTGGAAATCCCCGCGGAGAATCTGATCGGCGAGGAAGGCCAGGGCTTCAAGTACATCCTGACCGGCCTCAACGCCGAACGGGTGCTGATCGCGGCGGAATGCATCGGCGACGGCTACTGGTTCATCGACAAGGTCTGCGACTACACCCGCGACCGCCAAGTGTTTGGCCGCCCGATCGCCCAGAACCAGGGCGTACAGTTCCCCATCGCCGAGAGCTTCATCGAGGTGGAGGCCGCCAACCTGATGCGCTTCGAGGCCTGCCGCCTCTACGACGCCGGGGAGCCCTGCGGCGCCCAGGCCAACATGGCGAAGTATCTCGCCGCCAAGGCCTCGTGGGAGGCGGCGAACGCCTGCCTGCAGTTCCATGGCGGTTTCGGCTTCGCCAGCGAGTACGACGTGGAGCGCAAGTTCCGCGAGACCCGGCTGTATCAGGTGGCCCCCGTCTCCACCAACCTGATCCTGGCCTATGTCGCCGAGCATGTCCTGGACCTGCCGAAGTCCTACTGACCGCCCAGCTCTTTCCGGGCCCAACGCCCCATCGGTGCCGGAGGTGGCCTGAATGCCGGCTCCGGGTTTGAGCCGACCCGCCGCCTCAAAGGAAAGGGCGGGTGACGGAGCCCGCAAGGCCCCGTCACCCGCCCTTTTTTCCGGATGCTGTGCGGCCCCGCCTTCTCAGCCGAACCAGGCGGCGACGTTTCCGGTCTGGCCGAGGATGGTGATGCGGTTGCCCGCCCCGATGTCGAGGGTGGTGTTGCCGCCCTCCACCCGCGCCGAGCGGATCACCGCGCCGAGGTCGATGCTGGCGTCGTAGAAGGCCAGACGGTCGACCCCGACCTGGAAGTCCATCACCACCGATCCGCCCGAGGCCCGCCCGAAGGCGAAGACGTCCGCCCCGGCGCCGCCCCACAGCGTGTCCGCCCCGCCGTCGGCGAACAGCACGTCGTTGCCCGCCCCGCCGTTCAGCAGGTCGTTGCCCGCCCCGCCGAACAGCGTGTCGTTGCCGTCCTCGCCGAACAGCGTGTCGTCGCCGTCGCCGCCGCTGGCCAGGTCGTCGCCCGCGCCCAGACCGATCAGGTCGCGGCCCGCCCCGCCCAGCGCCACGTCGTTGCCCGACCCGCCGCTGATCGTGTCGTCGCCGTCGTCGCCGATCAGGAAGTCGTTGCCCTCCCCGCCGAACAGCAGGTCGTTGCCCGACCCGCCGGCCAGCGTGTCGTCGCCCTCCTCGCCGGTCAGCGTGTCGTCGCCCTCCTCGCCGAACAGGATGTCCGCGCCCGTCCCGCCGAACAGCGCGTCGTTGCCGACGCCGCCGCCGAGCAGGTCGTTGCCCGACCCGCCGAACAGCCAGTCGTCGCCCTCGCCGCCCATCACCAGGTCGTCGCCCTCGTCGCCGTACAGCGTGTCGTTGCCGCCGGCGCTGGCGATCGTGTCGTTGCCGCCGCCGCCGTGCAGGATGTCGTCGCCGGCCCCCAGATACATGTACTGCTCGTGGTCGTCGCCGTAGACGATCTGCTCGCCGTCGCCGCCGACCAGCGTGGCGTTGCCGACCACCGCCGCGAACTCGACGTTGTCGAGCTGGATGGTCACCGGTCCGGCCAACGCCGTGGTGTTCAGCACCACCGCGGTCGGCGCCGTGCTGGCGACGCCGGTGCCGCCCAGCGTGTTGCCGGTCACCTTGGTCTGCACCGCCTGCCCGGCGGCCACCCCCGGCGCGCTGAAGTCGATGGTGCGCACCAGCAGCTGGGCCTGGGTGGACAGCACCGACAGGAAGCCCGAGCCGCCGCCGGTCAGGTTGCCGCGCGAGGCCGTGCCCTCGTCGGTGCGCGCCTCGATGGCGGCGATCAGCCCGGTCACCCCGGTCAGCGCCTGGGAGGCGGTCTGCCGCTCGGCGTTGCCCGTGGTGGTCACCGCCACGCCGGTGGAGACGCTGACCGTCAGCGTGGTCAGCGTGGAGACCTGCCCGGTCTGGGCATCGACCACCTGCTCGCGCACCACCGGCACGTCGGCCAGATCGGCGTTGGCGGTGCTGCTGTCCTCGACGCGGGTGCTGTTGCTGGCCGCGATGGTCACCGTGGTGGTGCGGCTGCCGTCGCTGCCGGTGGTGACCGAACCGCTGACGGTGGCGCCGTCCACCGTGGCCACCGGCGGCGGGGCGACGGGGGCGGGCTTCTCCACCGTGGCGGTGAGCTTCTGCGTCGTCGCGGTGAAGGGGACCGACGCGTTGCCCGCCGGGTCGGTCAGGCCGAGGGTGAGGGTGAGGGTGCCGTCGCCCAGGCCGGAGAGGTCCAGCCCGGTCACCTGGGTGGTCGGTCCGCTCATCACGCCGCTGCCCGTCACCTGGCCGCCGCCGGCCGAGGTGATCGTCCAGGTGAAGCTGGTCCCGGCCTCGCCGCCGCTGATGGTGAAGGCGGCGCTGGTCTGCTCGATGGCGTCGATGCTGTCGTCCTCGAACAGCACGGTGGCGGTGGGAGCGGTGGTGTCGATGGTCAGCGTCTGGGTGCCGGAGGCCGAGACGTTGCCGGCGGCGTCGGTGGCGGTGGCCAGGACGGGGTTGGCGCCGTTGGCGTTCAGGCTGAGCGTGCCGCTGACGGCGGTCGCGGTGGCGAGGTTGAGGCTCCAGGCGCCGCCGTTGGTGGCGGTGGTGGTGTAGGTGGCGCCGCCCACCGTGACGGTGACGGTGCTGCCGGCCTCGGCCGTGCCGGTGAGGGTCGGTGTCGCGCTGTTGCTCAGGGCAGTGGCGACGGTCGGAGCGTTGGGGTTGGTGGTGTCGATGGTCAGCGTCTGCGTGCCGGGGCCCGAGACGTTGCCGGCGGCGTCCGTGGCGGTGGCCGACACCGGGTTGGCACCGTTGGCGTTCAGGCTGAGCGAGCCGGTGCTCGGCGTCGCCGTGGCGAGATCGATGCTCCACGTCCCACCGTTCGTGGCGGTGGTGGTGTAGGTCGCCCCGCCCACGGTAACGGTGACGGTGCTGCCCGCTTCCGCCGTGCCGGCCAGGATTGGCGTCGTGCTGTTGCTCAGCGCCGTGGTGACGGTCGGAGCGTCGGGCAGCGTGGTGTCGATGGTCAGCGACTGCGTGCCGGCCGAGGACGTGTTGCCGGCCGCGTCGGTCGCCGTCGCCGACACCGGGTTGGCGCCGTTGGTGTTCAGGCTGAGCGACCCGGTGGTCGGGGTCGCGGTGGCGAGGTCGATGGACCAAGCCCCGCCGGTGGCGGTGGTGGTGTAAATGGCGCCGCCGATGGTGACGGTGACGGTGCTGCCGGCTTCCGCCGTGCCGGCAACAGTCGGGGTGGTGCTGTTGGTCAGCGCCGCGCTGGTCACCGCCGGCGCGTTGGGCGCCGTGGTGTCGATGGTCAGCGACTGCGTGCCCGGCGCGGACGTGTTGCCGGCCGCATCCGTGGCGGTGGCCGACACCGGGTTGGCGCCGTTGGCGTTGAGGCTGAGCGAGCCGCTGGTCGGCGTCGCCGTGGCGAGGTCGATCGACCAAGCCCCGCCAGTGGCGGTGGTGGTGTAGGTGGCGCCGCCGATGGTAACCGTCACCGTGCTGCCGGCTTCCGCCGTGCCGGCAACAGTCGGGGTGGTGCTGTTGGTCAGCGCCGCGCTGGTCACCACCGGGGCGTTCGGGAGCGTGGTGTCGATGGTCAGCGACTGCGTCCCTGGAGCCGACACGTTGCCGGCGGCATCCGTCGCAGTGGCCGAGATCGGATTGGCGCCGTTGGCGTTGAGGCTCAGCGATCCGCTGGTCGGCGTCGCCGTGGCGAGGTCGATCGACCAGTTCCCGCCGGTGGCGGTGGTGGTGTAGGTGGCGCCGCCCACCGTGACGGTGACGGTGCTGCCGGCCTCCGCCGTGCCGGCCAGGGTCGGTGTCGTGCTGTTGGTCAGCGCGGCGCTGGTCACCACCGGGGCGTTGGGCAGGGTGGTGTCGATGGTCAGCGACTGGGTGCCGGCCGAGGATGTGTTGCCGGCCGCATCGGTGGCGGTGGCCGAGATCGGATTGGCGCCGTTGGCGTTGAGGCTGAGCGAGCCGGTGCTCGGCGTCGCGGTGGCGAGGTCGATGGACCAAGCACCGCCGGTGGCGGTGGTGGTGTAGGTGGCGCCGCCGATGGTGACGGTGACGGTGCTGCCCGCTTCCGCCGTGCCGCCGATGGTCGGCGTCTCGCTGTTGGTCAGCGCCGCGCTGGTCACCGCCGGAGCGTTCGGGGCGGTGGTGTCGATGGTCAGCGACTGCGTGCCGGGAGCCGAGACGTTGCCGGCCGCGTCCGTGGCGGTGGCCGACACGGTGTTGGTGCCGTTCGGGTTCAGGCTCAGCGAACCACTCACCGGAGTGGCGGTGGACAGGTCCAGACTCCACGTCCCACCGGTGGCGGTGGTGGTGTAGGTGGCGCCGCCGACCGTGACGGTGACCGTGCTGCCGGCCTCAGCCGCGCCGCTCAAAGTCGGCGTTGTGCTGTTGGTCAGCGTCGCCGAGGTTACCGTCGGGGCGTTGGGCAGGGTGGTGTCGATGGTCAGGGACTGCGTGCCGGCCGAGGATGTGTTGCCGGCCGCGTCGGTTGCCGTCGCCGACACCGGGTTGGCACCGTTGGCGTTCAGGCTCAGCGAGCCGCTGGTCGGCGTCGCCGTGGCGAGGTCGATCGACCAGTTGCCGCCGGTGGCGGTGGTGGTGTAGGTGGCGCCGCCCACCGTGACGATAACGGTGCTGCCAGCTTCCGCCGTGCCGGCCAGGGTTGGCGTCGTGCTGTTGCTCAGTGCCGTGGTGACGGTCGGAGCGTTGGGCGCCGTCGTATCGATGGTCAGGGACTGCGTGCCGGCCGAGGATGTGTTGCCGGCCGCATCCGTGGCGGTGGCCGAGATCGGATTGGCGCCGTTGGCGTTGAGGCTGAGCGAGCCGGTGCTCGGCGTCGCGGTGGCGAGGTCGATGGACCAAGCACCGCCGGTGGCGGTGGTGGTGTAGGTGGCACCGCCGACCGTAACGGTGACGGTGCTGCCGGCTTCCGCCGTGCCGGCAACAGTCGGCGTCGCGCTGTTGGTCAGCGCCGCGCTTGTCACTGCCGGAGCGTTGGGCGCCGTCGTGTCGATGGTCAGCGACTGGGTGCCGGCCGAGGATGTGTTGCCG
Source organism: Azospirillum sp. TSH58 (assembly GCF_003119115.1). NCBI lineage: Bacteria > Pseudomonadati > Pseudomonadota > Alphaproteobacteria > Rhodospirillales > Azospirillaceae > Azospirillum > Azospirillum sp. TSH58. The sequence goes on along the minus strand of NZ_CP022367.1, from coordinate 823,264 downwards.
GCCGCGTCGGTTGCCGTCGCCGACACCGGGTTGGCGCCGTTGGCATTCAGGCTGAGCGACCCGGCGGTCGGCGTCGCGGTGGCGAGGTCGATCGACCAGTTTCCGCCGGTGGCAGTGGTGGTGTAGGTGGCGCCGCCCACCGTGACGGTGACCGTGCTGCCTGCTTCCGCCGTACCGGTCAGGGTTGGCGTCGTGCTGTTGCTCAGCGCCGTGGTGACGGTCGGAGCGTTGGGCGCCGTGGTGTCGATCACCAACGACTGCGCGCCGACGGTGGAGGTGTTGCCCGCCGCGTCGGTTGCCGTCGCCGACACCGGGTTGGCACCGTTGGCGTTCAGGCTCAGCGAGCCGCTGGTCGGCGTCGCCGTGGCGAGGTCGATCGACCAGTTTCCGCCGGTGGCGGTGGTGGTGTAGGTCGCCCCGCCCACCGTGACGGTGACCGTGCTGCCAGCCTCCGCCGTGCCGGCCAGGGTCGGGGTGGTGCTGTTGCTCAGCGCCGTGGTCACGGTCGGAGCGTTGGGCGCCGTCGTGTCGATGGTCAACGACTGGGTGCCGGCCGAGGACGTGTTGCCCGCCGCGTCGGTCGCCGTCGCCGAGACCGGGTTGGCGCCGTTGGCGTTCAGGCTGAGCGAGCCGCTGGTCGGCGTCGCCGTGGCGAGGTCGATCGACCAGGTTCCGCCCGTCGCCGTCGTCGTGTAGGTGGCGCCGCCCACCGTGACGGTGACCGTGCTGCCAGCCTCCGCCGTGCCGCCGATGGTCGGCGTCGCGCTGTTGGTCAGGGCGGCCGAGGTCACCGCCGGAGCGGTCGGAGCGGTGGTGTCGATGGTCAGCGACTGGGTGCCGGCCGAGGACGTGTTGCCCGCCGCGTCGGTCGCCGTCGCCGAGACCGGGTTGGCCCCGTTGGCGTTCAAGCTGAGCGAGCCGGTGGTCGGCGTCGCCGTGGCAAGGTCGATCGACCAGTTTCCGCCGGTCGCGGTGGTGGTGTAAGTGGCGCCGCCCACCGTGACCGTCACCATGCTGCCGGCTTCCGCCGTGCCGCCGATGGTCGGCGTCGCGCTGTTGGTCAGCGTCGCCGAGGTCACCGCCGGGGCGGTCGGGGCGGTGGTGTCGATGGTCAGCGTCTGCGTGCCGGGGGTCGACGTGTTGTTGGACGCGTCCTTGGCGGTCACCGAGACGGCGTTCGTGCCGTTGGCGTTCAGGCTGAGCGAACCGGTGGTCGGCGTCGCCGTGGCGAGGTCGATCGACCAGTTTCCGCCCGTCGCCGTCGTGGTGTAGGTCGCCCCGCCCACCGTGACGGTGACCGTGCTGCCGGCCTCGGCCGTGCCGGCCAGGGTCGGGGTCGCGCTGTTGGTCAGCGCCGCGCTGGTGATGACCGGAACCGCCGGCGGCGTCACGTCGGCCACGCTCACCACCGTGCTGACGCCGGAGATGGCCGCGCTGCCGGTGTCGCCGCCGCTGTCGGTCAGGCTGGCGATGGCCACCGTGCGGTCGCCCAGCGTCGCCGTCCCGCTGCTGTTCTTGTAGGTGACGCCGCCCAGAAGCGCGCTCATCTGCGCGTCGCTGCGCTCCAGGCCGGTGACGGTCACCGTGGCGACGCCGCCGACCACCGACACGGTGACGCTGGCGTTGCCGCCCGCGGCGCCCAGCCCGGTCAGGGTGGCGGTGGCGCCGTTGGTCAGGGCGACGTCGGTGCCGCCGATGGTCAGGACCTCGCTGGCGTCGACCACGCCGCTGACGGTGAACACCGCGCCGCGGAAGCTCTGCCCGGCCTCCACCGTGGAGGCCGCCACGCCGCTGAACAGGCTGGTGGTGGCGCTGTCCACCCCGACGCCGAAGGTCTTGCTGCCGCCGGTCGCGCTCAGGGTCGGCACGGCGTCGACGGTGATCGTCGCGGTGGCGCTGCCCGCGCTGTAGGCGTCGGCGGTGGTGGTGTCGGCGGTGCTGCCCGCGGTGCCGCTGGTCCGGTCCCACGCCTTGAAGGTCAGGCCGCCGGTGTCGGTGTTGGTGAAGCCCGACCCGCTCGGCACGAAGCGCACGCGGTCCGACCCGGCGAGCAGCAGCGCCGCGCCGTTGGACGAGCCCGTGGGAATGTCGGTCCAGGCGCCGTTGCCGACCTTGTACTGCCAGGTGCCGTTGGTGTTGGTCACGCCGGTGACGGCGATGCCCAGCGGGAGGACGGTGACCAGCGGGAAGGGGCTGTCGTACTCGGCGTCGGTGGCGGTGCCGGCGGAGGCCAGCAGGGCGGTGACGGTGGTCCCGGTGTTGGCGGCGTCGGCGACGCCCTGGTCGATGGCGGCCAGGCTGCGGACGTCGCCGGACAGGACCGGGCTGTCGTTGGCGCCGGAGAAGTTGAGGGTGAGCTGCTGCTCGACGGTGCGGTTGCCGTCGGAGACGGTGAAGGTGCTGGTGCCCTGCATCGGCCCGGCGGGGACGCCGTTGAGGAAGGCGGCGTCGAACACGTAGGCGTAGTGGCCGGTCTGGCTGTTGACGTAGGAGGTGCCGCCCGGCCCGGTGGACCAGGTGTCGTAGGTGACGCCGTTGCTCAGCGTGACGCTGCCGTGCTGGACCGGGGAGGCCTGCGAGCCGGCGATGGAGAAGGTCAGCGTGTCGCCTTCCAGGTCGGTCGCGGAGAGCTGGCCCTCGATCAGCGGAAAGGTGTCGTTGGCGGCGGTGTCGACGAGGGTCGGCGGGGTGGTCGGGACGGCCAGGACCGGCGCGGCGTTGGTGTCGATGCGGTCGTTGTTCTGGCTGATCGGGGTGGTGTAGGGGGTGTTGGCGTTGCTGGCGCTGTCGACCAGGACGATGTTGACCGGGATGTCCTGGTTGGCCGCAAGGTCGCCGGTGCGCTGGCCGTCGGCGGTGACGGTGAAGGTGGCGGTGTAGGTGGTCGCGCTGACCTTGGTCAGGTTGCCGAGCGCGAAGCCGTTGACCGTGCTGCCGGTGCCCAGCGTGTAGGTGTCGCTGTCCGACGCCACGGTGATCGTCACCGTCACCGTGTCGCCGACCTTGGCCGGCTGGTTGGGGATGGTGACGTTGGTGATCGACGGCGGCGTCGTGTCGGGGGTGCTGTTGGTGACGGCTTGGCCGGTGACGGTGGCCGGAGCGTTGCTGGCGGTGTCGGTCAGGTTGCCGGTGCCGGGGTTGTAGTCGAGCGTCACCGTCTCGCCCTGGGCGACCGCCGAGGCCAGGGTGAAGGTCAGCGTGGTGGTGCCCGAACCGCTGGCGTAGGTCGCCGTGCGGCTCTGGCCGCCAACCGTGACGGTCAGGCCGGCGGCGCTGGTCGCCGACATGGCTTCGGCGAAGGTCACCGTCAGCGTCGTCCCGTTCACCGCCGCCGAGGCGATGGTCGGCCGGTTGGCGTCGATGCGGTCGGCGCTCTGGCTGATCGCCGTGGTGTAGGCGGTGTTGGAGTTGCCGGCGGTGTCGGTCAGCACGATGTTGACCGGCACGTCCGAGCCCGCCGCGACGTCGGTGCCGCCGCTGGTCACCGTGAAGGTGGCGGTGTAGGTGGTCGCGTCGATCTTGGTCAGGTTGCCGAGCGCGAAGCCGCCGACGGTGCTGCCATTGCCCAGCGTGTAGGTGTCGCTGTCCGACGCCACGGTGATCGTCACCGTCACCACGTCGCCGATCTTCATCACCGTGTCCGGGATCGACACCGTCGTGATCGACGGCGGCGTCGTGTCGGGCGCTGCGGTGTTGTTCGTCACCGACTGGTTGGTGACGGTGGCTGGAGCGTTGCTGGCGGTGTCGGTCAGGTTGCCGGTGCCGGGGTTGTAGTCGAGCGTCACCGTCTCGCCGTGGGCGACCGCCGAGGCGAGCGTGAAGGTCAGCGTGGTGGTGCCCGAACCGCTGGCGTAGGTCGCCGTGCGGCTCTGGCCGCCAACCGTGACGGTCAGGCCGGCGGCGCTGGTCGCCGACATGGCTTCGGCGAAGGTCACCGTCAGCGTCGTCCCGTTCACCGCCGCCGAGGCGATGGTCGGCCGGTTGGCGTCGATGCGGTCGGCGCTCTGGCTGATCGCCGTGGTGTAGGCGGTGTTGGAGTTGCCGGCGGTGTCGGTCAGGATGAGGTTGACCGGGATGTCCGAGCCCGCCGCGACGTCGGTGCCGCCGCTGGTCACCGTGAAGGTGGCGGTGTAGGTGGTCGCGTCGATCTTGGTCAGGTTGCCGAGCGCGAAGCCGCCGACGGTGCTGCCGTTGCCCAGCGTGTAGGTGTCGCTGTCCGACGCCACGGTGATCGTCACCGTCACCACGTCGCCGATCTTCATCGCCGTGTCCGGGATCGACACCGTCGTGATCGACGGCGGCGTCGTGTCGGGCGCTGCCGGCGGCAGGGAGACGTAGGTGTCCACGCCGCTCAGCGTCAGCGTCTGATAGGGTGTGTAGATGGTCTCGACGCCGGACACGAAGATGGTGCCGGCGGTGTCGGTGACGGTCACCACATCGTTGCCGGTGCCGCCGATCACCGTTTCCAGCGCCTGCACCTGGACCGTGTTTCCACCGGCCCCGAGGTAGACGACGTCGGTGCCCGCATTGCCGACGATGGATTCGACGGCGGACACCGTCATGGTGGCGCCCCGGCTGGTGCTCATGGTCACCACGTCCGTGCCGGAACCGCCGATCAGGGTTTCCAGCGCCTCCACCTGGATGGTGTTTCCGCCGGTGCCGAGGAGGACGACGTCGTTGCCCGCCTTGCCGATGACGGATTCGATCGCCGAAACCGCGAGTGTCATGCCGTTGTTGTTCAACGCGACGACCACGTCGTCGCCGGAACTGCCGATCATCGTCTCGATCAGCGACACCAGCATCGTGCTGCCGACGGTGTTCCAGGCGATCGGCCCATCACCGACGATGGCCGTTCCGTCCCGGAGCGTGATGTTGACGACGTCGTTGCCGCCGCCGCCGATCAGGGTGGTGAGGCTTGCCACCGTGATGGTGTTGCCGACGTCGAGGAGGATTGCCGTGTTTCTGCTGCCGGTTCCGCCGACGATCGTTTCGATCGACGACATGGAAACGGTGCCGCCGCCGGTCTGGAAGCTGATCGTGCCGGTCTTGTAGCCCATCGTCACGACATCGTTGCCGCTGCCGCCGATGAGGGTCTCGAGGAAGGACACGCCGATCGTGTTGCCGCCGCTGGCCAGAAAGACCGTGTCGCCGGAACCGCTCCCGTTTCCGAGGACGATCTCGACGCCTTGCAGCAACATCGTGTTGCTGCCGCCGCCGATGGTGGCGACAAGGTCCAAGCCATCGGTCCCGATCAGCGTCTCCATCAGGGTCACCGCCATGGTGCTGCCGATGGAGCCGGCGGCATTCATTCTGATGACGTCTTGGCCGGCGCTGCCGATCATCGATCTCAGATACCCCACCGACATCGTGTTGCCGGTGGTGCCGGCAAGCGTGATGAGGTTGGTGCCGGTGGACGCGCCGATGATCGTCTCGATCGATTCCACCACCATGGTGGTGCCGGTGGAGGTCAACTGAACCCGGTCGTTGCCGGAACCTCCGATGAGGCGACTGAGGTTGGACACGCTCAAGGTCTGGCCCAGGGTGTTGAGCCTCACGCCCTGGGTGCTGCCGTTGCCCCTGATCCCCGACCAGACCTCCGTCGAGGTGAACACGTAGTCCGAGCCGCCCGAGAGCGTCAGTGTTCCACCAGCAGCCATCTCATCCCTCTTTGCATCGGCGTTCTTTTGGCTCCGCGGCCATGGCGGCAGGAGCGTCATGGCTCTCATAGGGTTGGCCACCACCTCGCAATAGTGGGTAAGTGAAGTTAAAAATTTCTATACGTTACCTGCCATCCCTCGAATCGCTGGAGCCAACCACCGCACTGCCGCAGAAAATCGAAGTGCCGCATGGGTCATACAGTTTCGGCTTTGCGAGATTGAGTTGCGCCGATGGTGGCGGGTTGTTTTTTCGGCGCCTCGCTTTGTCTCGCGGCGGTTGCTAAATACCGCGAATTGCCGCAATTTACTTCAGGATGACGGCTTCGTAAAAACTGCCGCCGGCTACAAAAAGTAGCGCAAGTCATCAAGAAATCGCATCCATGCGCGTGGATGCGCGGCTGCGGCATCCCCCTCAGGGGCGAGTGGTTGACAGGCGTGCGATCAAACGAGTCTATGGTCGCGGCGTGGTCCTGCGATTCGGCCACGGCGAGCCGGGGGGACGAGGATGGATCACGCACAGGCCACGACCAAGGTGGAAGCCGTCCTCGCGGCCAATCCCCGCGACGATGCCGCCTGGAGCATGCTCGGCCATCTTCTGCGCCGCGCGGGAAAGCTGGACGGCGCCATCGCCTGCCACCGGCGGGGACTGGAATTCGCTCCGGAGAACGCCAGCATCTGGAGCAATCTGGGAAACGCCCTGGTGGAGGCCGGCCGTTTCGACGAGGCGCTGGCCGCGCACGCGGAAGCGCTCCGGCTCGAACCGGACACTCCGGCCTTCCTCTTCAACAACGCGGTGGCCTTGCGCAAGGCGGGGCGCTTCAAGGAGACGCTCGCGATGATCGGGCGGGCGACGGCGGGCGGAGGCGCCACCCCCGAACTGCGCTGGGAGCGGGCCCTCGCGCGGCTCCAGATCGGCGACTACGTCCACGGCTTCACGGATTACGAGGCCCGGCGCGGGCTTGCCTCCTACCATGGCCGGCCGCCATCGGAACGGACCTGGAACGGCGGCCCGCTGGACGGGCGCACCCTGTTCCTGTTCACCGAGCAGGGATTCGGCGACGCCATCCTGGCCGCGCGCTACATGCCGCTGGTCAGGGAGCGGGGCGGCCGGGTGCTGTACGAATGCCATCCGGAGCTGCGCCGGGTGCTGTCGGGACTGGGCGCCGATGACGTCCTGCAACCGGGGAGCCCGCCGCCGGCCTTCGACGTCGAGGCGTCGCAGATGAGCCTGCCGGGTCTGTTCGGCACGACGCTGGCCTCGATCCCGCCACCGGTGAGCCTGACCGTTCCGGATTCGTCCCGCGAGAGGGCGGCCCACCGGCTCGGTGCGCGGGAGCCGGGCACGCTGCGCGTCGGGATCGTCTGGTCGGGACGGGTGACCTTCGCCGACAACGGCCGGCGCGCCACCAGCCTCGCCCGCTTCCTGCGCTTCGCCGAAGTGCCGGGCGTGCGGCTCTACAGCCTCCAGAAGGGACCGCCCGAAGCGGAACTCGCGGACAGCGGCGTCGCCGGTTGCCTGGTGACGCCGCTCGGCCCCGACCTGGACGATTTCGCCGACACGGCGGCGATGCTGGAACAGCTCGACCTCGTCATCATGACCGACAGTTCGGTGGCGCACCTCGCCGGGTCCCTCGGCAAGCCGGTCTGGAACCTCGTGCAGCATGTTCCCTACTGGATCTACGGCTTTTCCGGCGACCGCACGCCCTGGTACCCGACGATGCGGCTGTTCCGCCAGGAGGCCGACCAGGATTGGGAGCCGGTGTTCGCCCGGGCGGCGGACGCCCTGCGCGAGGAGGTCCGCCGCCGCACCGGCCGATAGGCCCCCCGGCGCTCAGCGGTCCGCCGCCGTTTCCTCCCGATCGCCCGCGAGCCACGAGCGCCACATGCCGCGATAGGCCGCCTCGACCGCCGCGGCGAAGCCGCGATGGTCGTTGAGCGCCGAACGCTCCATCCGTTCCGTCATGCCGCGGCGCAGCGCGGCCAGGCGCCCCGTGTCGCCGGCCATGGCGACGGCCGTTTCGACGTAGCCCGCCTCGTCGGTCGCGATGAGGTCGGCCAGCCCGCATTGGGTCAGCAGGCTGGCGCCCACCCGCGCGACGTGTTGGCGGCCGGCGAGCGTGATCACCGGCACCCCCATCCACAGCGCCTCGCAGGTGGTGGTCGTGCCGTTGTAGGGGAACGGGTCGAGGCCGATGTCGATGCGGTCGTAGGCCCGCAGATGGGCGTCGATCGCGTCCATCGGGGCGAGGAGATCGACACGGCCGGGGGCCACGCCGGCGGCGGCGAACCGCTGGAGATAGCGCGCCCGCGTCGGCGCGTCCGCGAAGGCACGGCTCTTGAGGATCAGGCGGGCGGACGGCACGCGTGCCAGGATGGCCGACCAGACCCCCACCACCTCCGGCGTCACCTTGGCGGCGTTGTTGAAGGACCCGAAGGTCACGAAGCCGTTGACCAGGGCCGGCGGCTCCTCCCGTGGCTCGGCGACGCGCAACGGCTGGAAGGCGAGAAACCCCCTGGGCAGGCGGATCAGCCGCTCGGCGTGCCACGCGTCGGTGAGGTCCGGCGGGTCGGCGATCGCGTCGGTCAGGCGGTGATCGATCGCCGGCATGCCGGTGGTGTCGGGATAGCCCAGCCAGGCGACCTGGATCGGGGCCGGCTTGCGGGCGAACAGCAGGGGCCGGCTGGAGGCCGTGTGGCCGGCCAGATCGACCAGGATGTCGATGCGGTCGCGCTCGACCAGCGCCGCGGCGGCGGCATCGTCCAGCGCGGCCAGCGACCGCCAGCCGTCGCACAGACTCCTCATGCGTTCGGTGACCGCGTCCTGCTGGTCCGAGGTGGCGTAGCCGAACAGCTCGACCGCGCCGCGGTCGTGCTCGCGCAGGAGGGGCTCGATGAAATGGGCGCAGGCGTGGGCGCGGAAGTCGGGCGAGACATAGCCCACCCGCAGCCGCCGGTTGGGGTCGCGGTCATTGAGGAATTGCCGGCCCTGCGGCATCAGCGGCCGGGCGTGCCGCTCGTTCCAGTGCGCGTGGGCGCGGGCGACGATCTCGGGCGGCACCCAGGGCGTGTAATGCAGGGCGAGCAGCAGGTTGGAGTGCAGCAGGGCCAGATCGGGGTGGCGCTCCATCCCGCCTTGGAAGACCGCGATGGCCTCGGTGATCCGCCCCTGCTCCTTCAGCGTCTCGCCAAGGTTGACGACGGGTTGCGGCAGGTCGGGCTGCGCCTGCATCGCCGCCCGGTAGCAGTCCACGGCGCGGCTCGATTCCCCGAGGTCGCGGTGCGCGTCGCCCATGTTGCTGTGGGCCCCGCCCATGCCGGGCTTCAGCCGCAGCGCCCGGCGGTAGGCGGCGATCGCCCGGTGGGGCTCCCGCGCGGTCTTCAGGAGGTTGCCGGCGTTGAACCAGGCGTCGGCGTAGTCCGGGCACAGGGACAGCGCCACGCGCACCGCCGCCAGCGCCTCCGCCGGCCGGCCCAGGTCGGCCAGGGCGCAGGAAAGATTGCTGCGGATCGGCGCGTCGTCCGGCAGCGCCGCGACGGCCCGGCGGTAGCAGGCGACGGCGTCCTCCCACCGCCCCGCGCCGCGCAGCAGGATGGCCAGATTGTTGTTGGCGTGGGCGTGCCCGGGATCGTCGCGCAGGATCGCCCGGTAGCCGGCCTCGGCGGCGTCGAGCCGGCCCGCCCGATGATGGTCCAGGGCGAGGGCGAAGCTCCGCACCGCCGCCGTGTCGGCCGTGTCGCCCATCACCGCAGGCCCGCCTCGTCGAGGATGGCGAGCAGCCGGTCCGCCGCGCGGGTCCAGGTGAAGCCTTGCACCAGATGGTCGCGGGCCGACGGGTGGCCGGTGTCGCCGCCGCGGATGATGGCGGTCAGGATGTCCGCCGCGGCGTCCTCGTCCGGGTCCCACCAGTCGAGCCCGTGGAACGGCGGGTAGGCCTGCTCGCTGTAGGGCAGGCGGGCGGGGCGGACGGTGGCCGGGATCAGCCGGGCCACCCGGTCGTCGAGATAATCCACATAGGCCGAGTGGCGCGGCGCGATCAGGCTCAACCCCATGGCCCCGGCCTTGGAGAGGGGCAGGTCCCAGCCCTCGCCGTGCGACATGCTCCAGTAATGGGTCGCCGCCCGCAGCAGCCCCGTCATGTCGGCGTCCGACAGGAGCTGGTTGACCAGCACCACCGGCGCCGCGTCGGCCATCCGCTTCCCGACGGCGGCCTCCGTCCGCCGGACCAGATCGGCGAGTTCCGCGCCGAAGGCCGGGTTGTTCCCCTTGCCCAGCTTCAGGATCAGCACCGCGTCGTCGGTGCGCGCCGTGCTGCGCAGCCAGACCCGCAGCAGGCCGTCGATGTTCTTGCGGGGAATGAAGTCCGAGACGTTGATGAAGCGGTGCCGGTAGCTGGAGACCAGCCGGCCGCGCGGATCGACCAGGGTCGGTGCGGGGGCGCTGCCGTCGGTGTCCTCCGGATCGACGCCCAGCGGGCAGACCCGCAGGCGATCCTCCGGATAGCCCTGCGCCGCCCAGGCGACGCGGGACGATTCCGTGGGCACGATGACGAGGTCGCTGTGCTCGCACTGGCGCCGCCAGGCCGGGGGTATGCGGGTTCCCTCGAACATCGAGAAGGTCACCGTGGCCAGACCGGGCACCCGCTCGACCGCCAGGGGGATGAGGAAGTTCACCAGGGCCTTGGCGGGGACCGGCGGGTCGAGATCCTCCTTCCGCCAGGATTCGGGACCGCCGATTCCGATCGCCTGGAGGGGCACGGACCGCTGGCGCAGCGTCCGGATGAAGCGCTGGCAGAAATAGCCGTAGCCCGTGGCGCTCGCCAGGGCGCCGCGGACGACCAACCCCCTTTGCGGTCCCGGTTCCGATCCGGAGAGCGCCGCGGCCGCGGCGGTCCGGTAGCGCCCGCAGCGCGCCAGGCCGTTGACCGCCTCGGGGACGGTCGGGTCGATCCGGAGCGCCCGGCGGAACACCCCGGCGGCCTCGTCCAGCCGGCCGAGACGCAGCAGCGCCTCGCCGAGCTGGACGTGGGCGAGGACGCCCTCGGGGGCGATCGCGATCGCCCGGCGCAGGCTGCGGACCGCGGCCGCGAGGTCGCCGACGAGCACCCCGATCAGGCCGAGATTGTACCATTGCACGCTTGGGCCGGGGGCGAGCCGTGCGGCGCGGAGCAGGAACCGGACGGCGCCGTCCAGGTCTCCCATTTCCTGAAACACCATGCCCAACCGGCTGAAGACGGGCGCGGACTCCGGCTGCACCGCCGCCAGCGCGCGCAGGGCGCGCGTGGCGGCCGGCCACTCCCGGCGGTGTTGCAGGACGATGCCGAAGTTGGTCAGCGCGGCGGCATGCCCCGGAGCGCTGCGGACGGCGTCGCGCAGGGCCTCCCTGGCCGCGCCGTCCTGACCGGCCGAGAACAGCGCGGCGCCGAGCAGGTTGAGCGCGTCGGGCTGCCCCGGCTCCGCCGCCAGCACGGCCCGGCAGGCGTCGATGGCCTCGGTCAGCCGCCCGGCGCCGTACAGCCGGGACGCCGCGTCGATCCCGCCCGTCATGACATCCCCGCGGCGCGCCGGGCGACCGTGGCGGCGATCCGGGTGGCGATCTCGGCGGCGATCTCGGCGGCGATCCGGGCCATCACCCCGTCCCAGTCGTTGCGGCGCGCCATGCGGAACAGCCGGGTCTGCGGGTACCAGGGCGTGCGGTCGGGATGGCGCATCCAGCGCCAGTCCCCCAGCCAGGGCAGGGCCAGGAACACCGGACGCCCCATGGCGCCGGCGATGTGGCCGACCACGGAATCGCAGGCGACGATCAGGTCCATGCCCTCGATGATCGCGGCGGTGTCGACAAACCCCTCATCCTCGTCTTTTCCGTCCCTGTCCGGCAGCGAAACGATCCCCAGCCGGTCGTCGGGCCGCTCCCACCGGCCGGGTCCGTCCGCCTTCTGCAGGCTGTAGAGCCGCACCCCGGAAAGGTGCGACAAGCGCGCGAAGCGTTCCAGCGGAATCGAGCGGTCGGCCCCCGCGGCGCGCCACTGGATGCCCACACGGAACGCGTCCCGCGGCCCCGCCTCGGCGATCCGCCGCCGCCAGAAGGCCGTGCGGTCCGGATCGGCCCGCAGATACGGAACGCCGCCGGGAATCGTCGCCGCCGTCGTCCGGCAGCGATGGGGCAGGCTCATCAGGGGCACGAGGCAGTCGGCCTCGGGAAGCGGCTCGCCGCGCGCCACCAGCCGGTCGATGCCCGGAACCCCGGCGAGAAGGCGCTTCAGCGGGGGCTGGCATTCGAAGACCGTGCGGGCGCCCATGGCCTTGAGCACGGCCATGTAGCGGATGAACTGCACGGTGTCGCCGAGCCCCTGCTCGAAATGGACCAGGATGGTCTTTCCGTCCAGCGGGCCGCCATCCCACAGCGGCGTGCCGGGCTGGTCGCGGTTCCATTGCCAGACGGCCTGCCGGCTGCGCCATTCATACTCGGGCGCGCCCTCTTCGAAGTTCCCGGCGGTGAGCAGGCTGACGCCGAGATTCTTGTGGTGTTCGGCCGATCCCGGCTCAAGCCGGACGGCCCGCCGGTAGCTCACGGCCGCCTCATCCGGCCGTCCTCGCGACAGGATCGCCGCGCCCAGGTTGTTGTTGACCGTCGCCGAGCCCGGTTCCAGGAGCACGGCCAGCCGGTAGGCGGCTTCGGCCCGTTCGGGCTCGTCCGCGGCCATCAGCGCGTTGCCGAGGGTGAACGCCGCGTCCGGGTGACCGGGCCGCAACGCGACGAGCCGGAGAAGCGGCGCCACCGCCTCGCCGGTCCGGCGGCGCTCGATCAGCAGCGCTGCCCACTGGAACAGCGTGTCGGCGTCGTCCGGCCGCAGGTGGAAGGCGGCCCGCAGCGCCACCGCCGCGCCGTCCAGGCGCCCCAGACCGCGCAGGACCAGCCCCAGGACGAACCAGACCACCGGATGCTCCGGCCGGATCGCCGCCGCCGTTCGGAAGGAGCGCGCCGCCTCGTCCAGCGATTCGGCTTCGACGTGACGCATACCCGAGCCGAAGCACTGAACGAACACGTCACCGGACCCGTCGAAGCCGGACCCGTCGAACGTCCCCTCGCTCACCCACCCTCTCCATCCAGTTGGTCGATCCGGCAAATGGGTTTGGAAATGCCGCGCCCGATGGTAACCCTTTTTCCGACGATTTCACGCTCCGCACGCCTCCAGGACGGTCCGGGGGCGGCGGCACCGAGGGGGAGCCATGAGCACGGCCCGGCACTTTGCGTCCCCCGCCGAAGCGCTGGGCTACGCCCTGACGCTCTACCAGAACGGCCGGCACGCCGAGTGCGGCGCGGTGTGCCGCGCCATCCTGGCCGTCCGGCCCGACCACCATGACGCCTCGTTCCTTCTCGGCGTCGCCGCCTTTGCGCTGGGCCGGGCCGAGGAGTCGCAGCGCCGCTTCGCCGTCACCATCGCCCTGAAGCCGGATCTGGCCGACGCCTGCCTCAATCTGGCGCTTCTGCTGCGGCGCCGGAGCCGTCCCGCCGAGGCGGCGGCGCTTCAGGCGCGGGCGCTCCGGCTGGCCCCCGGACAGACCGACGCCGGGCCGGTCGTCGCTCTGGGAGCGATGCTGCGCGAGTCGGGCCGGCCCGCGGCGGCGCGCGCCGTTCTTCGCCGGGCGGTCGCGCTGGCGCCGGACGACGCCGAGGCGTGGCGCGAGTCCGGCCACGCGCTGCGCGACGCGGGCGAAGCGGGCTCGGCGGGGGCCTACGGTCGGGCGTACCGGCTCGACCCCGGCCGTACCGAATCCCTCGGCGACCGGCTGTTCGCCGCTGTGTCGCAGTGCGACTGGGACGGTTACGACGATCTCTGCCGGGAGACGCTGGCGGTCATCGACAGCGGCCGGGGGATCGCCCTGCCGCTGCTCACCCTGATGATCGACACCGGCCCGGCGCAGCAGGACCGCGCCGCCCGCCACTTCCACCGTGCGGTGGTGCAACCGTTGGCGCTTCCGCAAGCCGCCGTTCCAACGGCGCCTCCCCTTGGCCCCGGCGGGCGGCTCACCGTCGCCTACCTCTCCGCCGATTTCCACGAGCACGCCACCGCCTATCTGGCGGCCGAGCTGTTCGAGCTGCACGACCGCGACCGCGTCCGCGTCGTCGCCGGTTCCTACGGTCCCGACGACGGCAGCCCGATGCGCCGCCGGCTGGAGGCCGCCTTCGACGCCTTCCACGACATCCGCGGATGCGATGCGGAGGCGGTGCGGGCGCTGCTCGCGGCCGAGGGCGTCCATATCCTGGTGGATCTGAAGGGCTACACGCGGCACGTCCGGTTCGACCTTCTGGCGCGCCGGCTGGCGCCGGTCCAGGTCGCCTATCTCGGCTATCCGGGGACGCTGGGCGGCGACAGCATGGACTACGTCATCGGCGACCGCTTCGTCACGCCGCCGGAGCATCAGCCCCATTACCGGGAGCGGCTGGTGATCCTGCCGGACTCCTATCAGGTCAACGACCGGCGCCGGCCGCTGGACGCGCCGGTGCCGGACCGCGCCGCCTGCGGCCTGCCGCCGGACGGTTTCGTCTTCTGCGCGTTCAACGCGCCGTTCAAGATCACCCCGTCGCTGTTCGGGCTGTGGATGCGCGTGCTGGCGCGGGTGCCGGGGAGCGTGCTGTGGCTGCAGCATCCCGGCCTGGACGGCGCGGACAACCTGCGGCGCGAGGCGGCACGGCGCGGGGTCGATCCCGACCGTCTGGTCTTCGCGCCCCACCGGCCGCAGGCCGGGCACCTCGCCCGCTACCGTCTGGCCGACCTGTTCCTCGACAGCTTTCCCTACACCGGCCACACCACCGTTTCGGACGCCCTGTGGATGGGCCTGCCGGTGGTGACGCGGATGGGCGACACCTTCGCGTCGCGCGTCGCCGCCGGTCTGCTGAACGCCGTCGGCCTGCCCGAGACGGTCACCGCCAGCTTCGACGCCTACGAGGCGCTGGCGGTCCGGCTGGCCGGCGATCCGGCGACGCTCGCCGCCTACCGCCGCCGCCTCGCCGCCGGGCGGGCGACGGCCCCGCTGTTCGACAGCCCCCGCTTCACCCGCCATCTGGAGAGCGCCTACCGGACGATGTGGGACCGCCACGCCGCCGGCCTGCCGCCCGAGTCCTTCACGGTGCCGCCCCTGTCGCCACTCCTGTAGCCACACCTGCAGTCACGGCCCGCTCCAGCGCCGTCCGCACGTCGGCGACGACGGACGCCCAGTCGCCCGGCCGGTCCTGGCGGAACAGGCGCATGGTCGGGTACCAGGGGGTGGTGTCGCCGCGCTCCAGCCAGCGCCAGTCGGCGATGTCCGGCAGCAGCGTCCAGACCGGGCGGCCGAGCGCCCCGGCCAGATGGGCCGGCGCCGTGCAGGAGCTGATGACGAGGTCGAGGTTCTGCATGATCGCCGCGGTGTCGGCGAAGTCGGCGATCTCCGCGCCGAGGTCGGTGAAGGACGGCGGCAGCGGCCCGCAGGTTTCCAGCTCCCGCCGTCCCGCTCCCTTCTGCAAGCCGAAGACCGCGACGCCCGGAACGTCGAGCAGCGGCCGCAGGGCGTCCAGCCCCGGCGAGCGCCGGCGGTCGTCCTTGAAGTCGGGGTTGCCGGCCCACACCAGCCCCACTCTCAGCCCCGTCCGCGGCCCCGTCCGCAGCCTGGGCGGCGGCCCCAGGCGCGTCGCCCAGCGTGTCACCAGTTCCGGCTCGGCGCGCAGGTAGGGGACGTCGGCCGGAACGGTCGCCAGCGTGGTGCCGAGGCGGTGCGGCAGGCTGAGCAGCGCGGCGTGGGCGTCGTGCGGCGGCGTTGCGCCGGATCGGCTGACCACTCCGTCCACGCCGGGGAGCGTGGCGAACAGGCGGACGAGACGGTCGTTGCATTCGACGATCACGCGGGCGCCCTGGCGGCGCAGCAGGGGCGCGTAGCGGACGAACTGGATGCCGTCGCCGAGCCCCTGCTCGTCGTGCAGCAGGATCGTCATGCCCTCCGGGTTGCCGCCGTCCCAGACCGGGGTCGGCAGGCCGCGCGGCGTGACCTGTCGGTCGGCCAGACGGGTGCGCCACTCGTACTCCCGGAACCCCGCCTCCAGCTCGCCGCGCAGCAGCAGGCAGGTGCCCAGCAGGGTGTGCGCCTCGGCGTGGTCCGGATCGCGGTCGAGGACGCGGCGGCACTGGGCCTCCGCCTCCCCGATGCGCCGCAGCTTGCTGAGCACGAGGCCGAGATTCAGCCGGGCCGCCGTGAAGTCCGGGTCGACCGCCACCGCCCGGCGCAGGATGCGGGCCGCCTCCGCGTCCCCCCCGGCCCCCAGGGAGAGCGCGAGCCCCAGGTTGCTGAGCACGCCGGGCTCGGCGGGGGCCAGCGCCAGCGCGGAGCGGCCGGCGCCGACCGCCGCGTCCTGTCGGCCGAGATTCTTCAGCGCGATGCCCAGGTTGGCGCGGGCGCGATGGTCGTCGGGGGCGAGGCGGACCAGCTCCCGCAGCACGCCCTCCGCCTCGCCGTGGCGTTGGCCGATCAGCAGCGCGTGGGCGAGGTGGAAGCGGTGGAAGGTGCCCGACGGGTCGAGGGCGGCGCAGCGGCGCAGCGGCCCGACCGCCGCCGCCGGCGCGTTGCGGCCGAGCCGCTCCATCGCCAGGGCATGGAAGGCGTCGATGGACGCGGGGTCGAGGACCGCCGCAAGACGATGCTCCGATCCGGGCTCCGGCGTCGGTTCCTCTGGGGCCGGGGCCGGGGCCGGGACCGGCGGCTGGGCGTCCGGCGAGATCCAGCCGAGCGCGCGGAAATGGTCGATCCGCTCGTGGATGAGCCGGGGAAAGCCGGCGTCGATGGGGACGGGCGCCAGGGACGTCCACATGCCGGGAACGGCGCCGCCGTCGAAGCGCCCGGTGGCGTAGAAGCGGTCCAGCCGCTCCCGGTTCGCCGCCGGGTCCTGTTCAAACGCCGCGATCATCTCGCGGTGTGCGAAGGCCTGCAGCTTGGCGCGGAACCGTTCGATCCCGCCCATCCAGGTGAAGTGCCAGCCGGCGTCCGGCACGACCCGCCCGTGCCCCAGCTTGGTCAGGTAGCGGGCGCGGTTGGCGCCGATCCGGCGGATCAGCTCCCACGGGGCGGCGGCCACCGACACCCAGGGGTCGGGCGATTTGAGGTCGAGGAAATAGAGGAAGATGTCGAGGTGGGGCGCGAACAGCGCGCGTCCGTCGTCCGCTTCCCGGCGCAGCCGCTCCATCACCCAGGGGCGGAGGATCTCGTCGGCGTCCGAAACGACGATCATGTCCGTCGGGTCGCAGCCGTCGAGCCCGCGGAGGATCGCGTCGCGCTGGTGGGCCTCGCGCTGCCACGCGAAGCCGCCCGGGTCGTCGTCGACGACGACGTGGATGATCTTGTCGGCATAGGCCGCGAAGCGCGCGCGGTTCTCCGCGTAATGGAGGGGCTTGGGTTCGCCGGCGTGGGTGAAGGTCGCCTCGACCAGGACGAAGCGGTCGACCACCGCGTCCAACTCGGCCAGCCGCACCTCCAGGAGGTCCAGCTCGTTGTAGAACTGGAAGCAGTCGTAGATCCGCCGCCCGCCGGCCGGCGGGGCCGCGGGCGGCGGCGCGTCCGTCAGCGTCGTGACATAGGCGAACCAGGCGTCGAACCCGCGCAGCGCCGTCCAGACGGCCGACCGGTTCTTCTCCGTGTTGTGGTCGAGCCGCAGGGACCGCTCGACGAGCGCGATCAGCGCCCGCGCCTCCGCCCGCCAGGCCTGTTCCCCTGCGGCCGGGGGGCGGGCGTTCAGATGCTTGCCCAGCGCGCCGAGCAGGCGCTGCTGCGCCTCGGCCAGATCGGCGGTGACGGCCGCCGCCGCCGGCGTCGTGCCCGGCGTGGCCCCGCTCCCCTGGTCGCTGCGCAGCTCGCCGAGCCACGCCAGCCAGTCCCCGGCCCGGCCCGCCCAGCCCATCGCGGCGGTGACGTGGTCCACCTGTTCGCGAAGCCGGCGGCCGGTCGCCGGGCGATCGTCGCGCCACGCGAGCAGAGCCGTCCGGGCGGCGTCGGCGAAGCGGACGGCGTGTTCCGCCGGGTCCTCCGGGACGGGGATCAGCCGGGCGAAGCCGGCCGTGGTCTCCGGCAGCGCCCCCAGCGCGCTGGACACGACGAGGCAGCCGGCGGCCAGCGCCTCCATGACGGCGATGCAGGAGGTCTCGGCGAAGCGGTTCGGGTAGGCGAGGGCGGTCGCGCCGCGCAACGCCTCGGCCAGGGCATCCTGGGAGACCGCCCCCACATACTCCACGCCCTCGGTCTCGCGGCAGCGCCGGTAGAGGGCGCGGTAAGGGTCCTGGTCGGCCGGGACCTGATAGCCCTCCAGGCTGGAGAACACCCGCAGGGTGGTTCCGGGGATCGCCGCCCGGAGACGGGGGACGCTGTCGAGCAGCGCGTCGAGGCCGCGGAAGGGCGTGCTGGTGTAGGCCAGGACCGGCGGCCAGGGCTTCGCCGCGACGATGTCGGCCCCCGCCGGAAACAGGCTGGAGAACGCCGGGGCGATGCCGTTGCGCAGGATGCGGCAGCGTCCGGGGTCGAGGCCGAACGCCGTGCGGTAGCCGTCCATCTGCCAGCGGCTGACGAAGGCGTAACCGTCCCAGCAGGCGCGCGCCTGCGGGTCCGCGACGCATTGCGCGGCGGGCTGGTCGACGGCGTGCTGCATCCACAGGATCAGCTTGCGGCCGCCGTCCAGGGCCGCGCGCAGCCGGGTCAGCGCCTCCGTCGGGCAGCCGTTGAGCAGCACCACGACGTCGAAGGCGCGCATGCCCTCCCAGGACACCGCGCTGGCCGGCAGGCAGCGCACCCCGCGCACCACGCCGGGGGTCCGGGTGCCGTTGACCAGCGTGACCTCCTGCCCGGTGGCGGCCAGCGCCTCCGCGAGGTAGCACAGGGCCGACTGCGAGCCGCCGAGCGGGCGAAGGCGCGGCGTGTCCGGCGTGTAGTCCCCACCCGCCGGGTCGAGAAAGGCGATCTTGACGGTCATGCTGGCTCGGGCTGGCTCACGCTGTGTATCGGCGTCCGCGTTCTGCTATCCTATCATCCAAGGCCAAGGCAACGAAGGCCAAGGCTAAGAAGGCCATGGCAACGAAGGGATGTGCGGCGCGTGACGGAGTTGGCAGCGGAGGGCGTCGGGAAGCCGTGCGTGGAACAGAACCTGGCGCTCAACCTGGCGCTGAACCTGGCGTTGACGTGGCAGCTTTCGGAAATTCACGGCTGGGGTCTGGTCGGCGTTCACACGGCGTTGCATCTGATCGACCGGGGGCGGCCGCCGCTTCTGCTGGAAAAGCCGCTTCTGTCGACCATGCGGCCCGATAACCGGGAAAAGCTGGAAGGCCTGATGGACGGCCACCGGCAGATCACCGCCATCGCCGTCCGGTCGGGCAACCGGATGCTCGGCCTCAACGACTGCATCGTCCTGCACGCGCTCGGCAACGGCTTCGTCGCCGGTCCGCTGTCCGCCCAATTCCGCGGCAGCCGCAACGTCGGGGTCATCGCCTTCGAGGACACCCTGTTCGACGAGGACACGCTGCGCCGCGCGCGGAGCTACGACCGGATCGTGGTGCATTCCGAATACAACAGGGCGCTGCTGGCCGAGCAGGGCTTCACCGGCGTCGGCTGCGCCTTCCAGGGCGTGGACCCGGACGAGCTGGCGCCCGTCCCGCCGGCCCGGCGCTTCGGCGACCGCTTCGTCGTCTTCTCGGGCGGGAAGATCGAGTTCCGCAAGGGGCAGGACATCGTGCTCGCCGCCTTCCGCCGGTTCCATGAGCGCCATCCCGACGCGCTTCTGGTCACCGCGTGGCACAATCCCTGGCCGCACACCTCCGCCGACATCGCGGAGTCCCCGCTCGTGCCCGCCGCCCCCGCCGTGGGCGACAACGGCAAGCTGCGCATCGTGGAATGGGCGATGGATTGCGGCCTGCCGCCGGAGGGCTTCGTCGACATGGGCTTCCTCGGGCGCGGCCAGATCCCGGCGATCCTGGCGGAATGCCACGCCGCCATCTTTCCCAACCGCTGCGAAGGGGCGACCAACCTCGTCGCCATGGAGGCGATGGCCTGCGGCGTGCCGGTCATCCTGTCGGCCAACACCGGCCACCTCGACCTGATCCGCGACGGCGCCTGCCTGCCGCTGAGCCGTCAGGACCCGGTGGCCGATCCGGCTGGCCGGCGCCGCGGCTGGGGGGAATCCTCCGTCGAGGAGATCGTCGCCCATCTCGAAGCCCTCTACACCGACCGCGCCGCCGCCCGCGCCCGTGCCGACAAGGCGCGGGCCTTCCTGCGCGGCGAGCGGACCTGGCGCGCCTTCGCCGAAACCTTCGTGACGGCGGTGGCCGAGGGATGACGTGGGACGCGAAGGCCTCCGACGGGGCCCCGTCACACCGGCGGGCGCTCGCGGTCGATCCGGGCGATGCGATCGCGTGGCAGCACGCGGCGCATGAAGCCCGCAAGGCGGGGGACGGCCTGCGGGCGGTCGGACTGTTCGTCCGGGCGGCCCGCCTGCACGGCGACCATGAGGCGCTCGGCCGCCAGATCGGGGAGCTTCTGGGCCTCGCCTCCAGCCAGGCCCTGGCGCGCCTGCAGGAGGGGGCGGCCGACGAGGCGGCGGCGTTGCTGGAGCGGCTGGCGCGCATCGTGCCGCCGCAGGGGGGCTTCGCCCGCGCCCTTGGCATCGTCCGGCTGGTCCAGGGCCGCGACGCGGAGGCCGAACGGCTGCACGCGGCCGCAGGCTCCGGGAATTGCGGGTTGGACGTGGCTTTGCAAGGGATCGCGCGCCACAAGGCCGACACCGATTTTCTCGGCACCGTGGTGATCCCCGCGCACCGCATGGAGGACACCATCGAGCGGGCGCTCGACAGCGTCGCGGCGGCGGCCCGCGTCTACCGCGAGACGGTGCGGGACCCGCGGGCGCAGGTCCATGTCTGCGTCGTCGACGACGCCTCCCCCGACGGGACGGCGTCGCGGGTCCTGCGCTGGGCGCGGGACCATCCGGAGCAGAGCGTCGCGCTGATCGCGAACAACCGCAACCAGGGGGCCGGCCGGTCGCGCAACATCGGCGCCGCCGCGGGGCTCGGCCGTTACATCTGGTTCCTCGACGCCGACGATTACTTCTTCGAGCGGCATTTCCTGCTGACGGCGACGGCGCTGGACCACACCCCCGATGCCGGTTTCATACGCACCGGCATGCACTTCGACAGCATCGATCATGAGATCACCCCCGCGTGGCGCGAGGCGTCGGAGCTGAGCTATCCCTGCAATCTATGCGTGCGGCGCGTCTGCCACGACATGATCGGCGGCTTTCCGGAGGAAGCGCCGTTCCACCCCGCCGTGGCCGACGACGTGGCCTACGGCCGGGCGCTCCACGCCATGTTCGGCGGAATCCGGATCGCGGAGAAGACGGTCCACTACACGATGCGGGCGGACAACGCCTTGGCGCGGCAGCGCGAGACGATGACCGGCACCGCCAAGCCGGCGGAGCAGGTGTCGTCCGACCCCCGTTACGTGGCGATCGAGATCCTCACCCAGCGCCGCCTCCATGCGCTGAAAGCCAAGCGATCCGCGCTTCTGCACGACGGCGGCTGGATCGGACCACCGTTCCTCACGGCGCAGGGAACGGTCGAGGGTCCGGCTGTGGCTTCCGCGATGTCCCTTTCCGAAGGACCGGACACCCCGCGCGCCGTCGACCTCGTCGCGGTGGGAAAGGACGCCATCCAGGCCGGGCAACTCGACCGCGCCGTCGCCGCGCTGACCCGTGCCGCCGCCGAGGACCCCGGCCGCACCGAAGCCTGGTTCGAGTTGGGATTGCTCGCGCACCGGCTTCGGCGCGACCGGCTTGCGCTGACGGCTTTCCGGGCGGTGGCGTGCCTTCATCCCGGCGCGGCCGCCGCATGGTGCAATTTCGGCTCGATGCTGATCGACACCGACGCCCATGCCCAGGCGGTCCCCCGGTTGCGCCGCGCCCTGATGCTCCAGCCGGACCACACCAACGCCCTGTGCCTGCTGGGCCACGCGAATCGCCGGCTCGGGCAGGACGGGCAGGGGCGGCGGGAACTGGGCCGGGCGCTCCGGCTGGACCCGCTGCGGCCCGACGTCAACGCGGATTGCGCGGACGCCGCCCTGGCCGCCGGCGATGCGGCGGGTGCTGCGGCGCACGCCCGCCGGGCGCTGCGCCTCAGCCCGGAGCTGTACGGCGGCCATGCGGCGCTGGCCGGAGCCCTGGAAGCGCTCGGCCACCCCGACGAGGCGCTGGTGGCCTGGGAACGGGCGATCCGCGGCAACCCCGGTTTCGGCGAGGCCTTCACGCGCCGCGCGCTGTCGCTGCTGACGCGCCGGTGGGGGCCGCCGCCGGCTCCCGCCCCGGCCGGGCCGCCGGGCCGCCGCCTCGCCTCGACCGCCCTCGGACACAAAGGGCGGTTCGGCAACCAGCTTCTCCAGTACGGCGCCCTGCGCCTCTACACCGCCCGGCACGGTCTCACGCTGGAGGTTCCTCCCTGGCTCGGCCGCCACCTGTACGACCACGACGACCCTCTGCCCGGTCCGGCGCTGCCGCGCGTGGCTGAGGCGGAGGGGGAAGCCGCCCTGACCGCCTTCTTCCGCGGAGAGCCCGCCACCGAGTTGGCGGACCGCGACGTGTCCGGCTATTTCTGCGGCGACACCACGCCCCTGGCGCCGTTCAGGGAGGAGTTCCGCGCGCTGTTCACGCCGGGCCGTCACCTCCAACCCCACGCGGACGCGCTGCTCGGCCGCCTGCGCGACGGCGGCCGCACCGTCGTGGCGCTGCACCTGCGGCGCGGGGATTTCGGCTGGGGGCGGTTCTGGATCGCCCCGGTGTCCTGGTATCTGCGCTGGCTGGAGACGGTCTGGCCGACGCTCGACCGTCCGCTCCTGTTCATCGCGACCGACGATCCCACTCAACTGCGGGCGTTCGCCGCCTACCGCCCCGTCACCGGCCGCGATCTCGCCGAGCCGATCGCGGGCGCGGAGTTCTTCACCGATTTCCATGTCCTCTGCCACGCCGACCGGGTCGCCATTTCCAACAGCTCCTTCTCCTTCGTCGCGACCATGCTGAACCGCAACGCCGGCGATTTCCTTCGGCCGGAGCCGGCGCGCCGGGCCCTTGTCCCCTACGATCCCTGGGCATCCCCGGTTCTGCTCTGATCGACGATTCGAAAGCACGCACGCATGGCCTTCCCCAGCAAAGCCACCCTGGATCGACCCGACCCCGCGGCGCTCGTCGCGGCGGGCCTCGCCCATCACGGGGCCGGCCGGCTGGCCGAGGCGGAAAGCGCGTACCGGCGCGTCCTCGCCAACCACCCCCGTCACCCGGACGCCCTGCATCTCCTGGGCGCGCTGGCTCTCCAGGGCGGCCGGCCGGCGGAGGCCGTGGACTGGATGACCCAGGCCATCCGCTCCGCCCCGGACAACGTGGCCTGCTTCTCCAACCTCGCCAGCGCGCTGCGGCGGCTCGGCCGGCGCGACGAGGCCGTGGCCTGCTGCCGGCGCGCCCTGGCGCTGGACGCCGGCTCCGCCGACGCGCTCAACAACTTCGCGAACGTGCTGACGGACCAGGGCCGGCACGGCGATGCCGCGACCGCGC
Source organism: Azospirillum sp. TSH58 (assembly GCF_003119115.1). NCBI lineage: Bacteria > Pseudomonadati > Pseudomonadota > Alphaproteobacteria > Rhodospirillales > Azospirillaceae > Azospirillum > Azospirillum sp. TSH58. The sequence goes on along the minus strand of NZ_CP022367.1, from coordinate 800,014 downwards.
TGCGCCGGCTGCTGCGCCTCAAGCCGCTGCTGACCGAGCAGCGGCTGCTGCTTGCGCAGGCGCTCATCCTGGACGGCCGCGCCGAGGAGGCGATCGAGGAGCTGATGGTGCTCCTCGGCATGGCGCCGTCGTCGGTCGCCGCCTACGCCAACCTGGGCATGGCCCACCGCCGTCTCGGCCGGATCGAGGAGGCGATCCGCTACTACCGCTGCGCGCTGGGTTTCGCGCCGGGCGATCCCGGTGTCCTCAACAACCTGGGCGTCACGCTTCAGGATATCGGTCGGCTCGACGAGGCGGTGGCCTGCTTCCGGCGGTCCATCGCGATGCAGCCGGGTGCGGCGCACACCCACCTCAACCTCGGGCTGGCGGCCCGCGACCTGATGCGGGTCGACGAGATGATCGCCCTGACGCGGGCCGCCGTCCGGCTCGACCCGTCCCTGGCGGAGGCCCACACCGCTCTGGGCTTCGGGCTGCTGCTCAAGGGCGGGTTGGAGGAGGGGTTCGCCGAGTATGAATGGCGCTCGCGCATGGCCGACTTCCCGTCGCCCCGGCGCAGCTTCTCCTCCCCCGTCTGGGACGGCTCCGACCTCACCGGCCGGACCCTGCTGGTCCATGACGAGCAGGGGGTGGGCGACACCATCATGTTCGCCCGCTTCGCCCCGCAGCTTCAGGCGCGGGGCGTGCGCGTCTTCATCGAATGCAACGGTCAGGCCGTCCGCCTGCTCTCCGCCATGCCGGGCATCGAGGGCGTGGTCGGCCGCTTCGACACGCCGCCGCCGCACGACGCGCATGTCGCCCTGGCCAGCCTGCCGCACCGCCTCGGCACCATGCTCTACACCATCCCCGCCGACACACCCTATCTGCGCGCCGAGCCGGAACTGGTGACACGCTGGGCGACGCGCCTGGGGCCGCCGCCCAGGCTGCGGACGGGGCCGCGGACGGGGCTGAGGGTGGGGCTGGTGTGGGCCGGCAACCCCGAATTCAAGGCCGACAGCATCCGTTCGCCCCGCCTGAAGGCGTTTCTTCCGCTGCTGGACGTTCCGGGCGTCACGGTCTTCGGCCTGCAGAAGGGGGCGGGACGGCAGGACCTGGAAACCTGCGGGCCGCTGCCGCCGTCCTTCACCGACCTCGGCGCGGAGATCACCGACTTCGCCGACACCGCGGCGATCATGCAGAACCTCGACCTCGTCATCAGCTCCTGCACGGCGCCGGCCCATCTGGCCGGGGCGCTCGGCCGTCCGGTCTGGACGGTGCTGCCCTTCTCGCCCGACTGGCGCTGGCTGGACCAGGGGCTGTGCACGCCGTGGTACCCGACCATGCGCCTGTTCCGCCAGGACCGGCGGGGCGAGTGGGCGCCCGTCGTCGGCCGTGTCCGCGCCGCTCTCCAGGCCCTCGCCCGGTCCCGCCGCTGACCCGTGGCGGAAGCCGTCCGGGTGCAGGCGTCAGGGCGTCCAGGGCTCGAAGGGCCGGATGCGGCGGGCGGCGACGTCCGGCTCGACGAACAGGCGGGCACGGCTGTTGAGGCGGGCGGCCAGGACGCTGAAGCCGCTGGCGGCGCTGGTGCCGACCACGTCGGCGTTCATCAGCACGTGAAAATCCTGAAGGAAGTCGAGCCCCGCCCACTCCTCCACGACGTCGGCCCGCGTCAGGGGATGGAACTCCGCGAAGGCGTGGCGGACCGCCGCGACGTCGTCGCTGGCCACATAGAGCACCGGCCGGTCGAAACGCGGCCACCAGTCGCGCAGCCAGTCGACGTACCAGGCGGTCTCGGTGATCGGGTAGTTGGCCGTCACGAAGTCGCCCCGCCGGATGTGGAGCGCGACCACCGTGTTCCCCGCCGCCCGCAACCGTTCAATCGCCGGGTCGAGATGCGGCGCCCAGACCCGGCGCGGCGTCAGCCAGGACTGGACCCGCCGCCGGTACTCCTGCTTGTGCTCGAACAGGAACAGGGGCGAGAGGATGTCGCGATCGGCGATCGGCGCCCGCTCCGTGGCGCCGGTCACCAGCTCGTTGAGGGTGCGGCGGGCGAACAGCAGCGGTGGCAGCGGGCCGCTCGGCGGCGGGTCGTTCAGCTCGAAGAAGGCGCCGCCCACCCAGTCGGGCGTCTCCAGCAGGAAGCCGTGTTTCTCGGCGTAGAGCCGGACCAGGATGTATTCCAGGACGGTGTGGGCGAAGCGGCCGCAGGTGGCCAGCGACGACGAGGTCACGCGCGGGGGCCGGTGCCCGCCGTCCGCCTCCATGGCGGCGGGGCGGATGAGCTGGAGCCCCTGATCGGCCAGGGTCGCGCGCAGGGCGGCGAGCGACTTCACGGTGAAGAACCAGCCGTTGTCCCCGCGCACCGCCGCCAGCCGGTCGCGGGCGGCCCGTGGCGCGCCGTCCCGCAGATCGAACGCGGCCAGCGCCGTCAGGCATTCGCCGCGATAGGTCACGCCGCCGAGCGGCGTCGAGGCCAGCCGGGTGAAGAACGCCCGCCCCTCGGCCAGCCCGCCGCGCCGCAGGAAGACGTTGGTCAGCAACTCGATGCTGAGGGGTACGTTGACGCCGGGGACCGGCAGGCTTTCGATCAGTTCGGCCTCCGCCTCCGCCGGGCGTCCCAGCTCGCTCAGCGCCGTCGCCACCCGCACATGGGCGAGCCCGAGCCCGAGCCGCGCCGACCGCCGGTAGGCGCTCAGCGCCCGTTGCGGATCGCCGTGGGCGTACAGGGCGTTGCCGGCGTTGTACCAGTATTCCGGGCTGGCCGGGCCGAGCGCCAGCGCGCGCCGCAGGCTGGCCTGGGCCGCGGCGTCATCGCCGCGTTCGAGCAGGGTGTTGCCGAGGTTCATGTGGGCGGGCGCCAGATCGGCCTTGACCGCGATGGCGCGGTGCAGGCTGTCCACCGCCTCGTCGATCCGGCCGGCGCGGCGGAGGACCACCCCCAGATCGTGATGAAGCTCGGCCAGGCCGGGATCGAGGCGGGCGGCATGGCGAAGCGCTTGGACGGCTTGCGGCGTCCCGGCATCGCCCTGGGCCTGGAAGGCGTCGCCGAGATTGCGCCAGGCCTGCGGATGGCCCGGATCGAAGAGGGTCAGCCGCCGCCAGTCGGCGGTGGCCTCCGCGGAACGGCCGGCCTTGTAGAGGATGGTGGCCCGGTTGACGCGCGCCTCGATCCAGCCGGGATTGAGCCGAAGCGCCCGCCCGATCAGGATCAGGCATGGGGCCGGCCGGCCGGACTGCCACTCGGCCATGCCGAGCAGATACAGGGCGTTGGGGTTCGCCGGGTCGGTTTCCAGAACCCGGCGATAGAGAGCGGCCGCCTTGGGAAGACGGCCGGCGCGATGCTCGGCGAACGCGACGGCCAGGACTTCACCGATCGTGGCCATTACCCCCGTCTCCCTCGACCTTAAAACCGCGACCCGGATGTCCGACGCCCGTCCGGGCGTGTTCAGGCGGCGGAGGGTAGCCCAGCGACGGCCGCCCGATCAACGCCGAGCGGGCCGGATCGTGTCCGCGCGGGACGGAACGATCAAAACATCGTCAGTTGATCGCCGCGGGCCGGAGGGGGCTTGAAGTCGGCGCAGTTGAGGGCGGCGTCGCGGGCGTTGAGGCCGAGGCGCCGGCAGGCCAGCTTGAACCGCTTCGCCAGCAGCTCCGCCACCGGGCCGGAGCCCTTCATGCGGCTGCCGAATTGAGACTGGTAGAGTTCCCCCTCGCGGCACTGGCGGATCAGGCTGAGCACGCGCTCGGCGCGGTTGGGCGCGTGCTCGCGCAGCCATTCCTCGAACAGTCCGGCGATCTCCAGCGGCAGGCGCAGGAGGATGTAGTTGGCCTGGGTCGCCCCGGCCTCCGCCGCCGCGGTCAGGATGGCTTCCAGCTCATGGTCGTTGAGCCCCGGGATCATCGGGCTGGCCAGCACGGCCACCGGCACGCCGGCCGCCGTCAGGTCGCGCATGGCGGCGAGGCGCCGCTGCGGCGTGCTGGCCCGCGGCTCCATCCGGCGGGCGAGGTCGCGGTCGAGCGTGGTGACCGACAGCGCGACGTTGACCAGCCCCTTCGCCGCCATCGGCGCCAGGATGTCGAGGTCGCGCAGGACCAGCGCCGACTTGGTGATGATCATCACCGGCTGGTTGAAGTCGCGACAGACCTCCAGCACGGCGCGGGTGATACGCTGCTCCCGCTCGATGGGCTGGTAGGGATCGGTGTTGGCGCCCAGCGCCAGCGGCTGGCAACGGTAGGACTTGGCGCGAAGCTCCGCCGCCAGAAGCTCCGCCGCCCGGGCCTTGCGGAAGATCTTCGTCTCGAAATCCAGCCCCGGCGACAGGCCGAGATAGGCGTGGGTCGGCCGGGCGAAGCAGTAGATGCAGGCGTGCTCGCACCCCCGGTAGGGGTTCACCGACCGCTCGAAGATCACGTCGGGCGACGTGTTCTTCGACAGGATCGAGCGGGCGGTGTCGTCGAAGACCTGGGTCGGGACGGTTTCCGTCACCGCTTCGTTGCCGTCCCAGCCGTCGTCGGCCAGCACCCGCGTCTCCCGCTCGTAGCGGGAGGTCAGGTTGCTGATCGCCCCCCGTCCTTTCAGGGCTTGCCGCGGAATCTCGTCCATGGGGACAGGATAGCCGCGGAAAAGCGGAACGTAAAGGGAACGATTGCGCGCCGGCCGGGGGGGCGGCCTGTGTGGCGGTCGGACCGGATCTGACCGGATCTGACCGGACCTTACTGGACCTTCGGGGCCGCGGCCTCGGCGGCCTTGGGGTCCACCAGTCCCTTGTCCAGCTTGGCCCGGATGTCCTCCTTCTGCGGCTCCTCCTCCGCGGTGCGGAGCGCGCGGGTCCATTGGAAGCGGGCCTCGTTGCGGCGCCCGACGCGCCAATAGGCGTCGCCCAGATGGTCGTTGATGGTGGCGTCGGTCGGCTTCAGTTCCACCGCGCGCTCCAGCTTCTCCACCGCCCCTTCGAAATCGCCGGTGCGGTAGAGCGCCCAGCCCAGGCTGTCCACGATGTAGCCGTCCTTGGGGCGCAGGGCGACGGCCTTCTCGATCATCTTCTTGGCCTCCTCCAGGTTCAGCCCGCGGTCGACGTAGCTGTAGCCCAGATAGTTCAGCAGGAAGGCCTCGTCCGGCTTCAGCGCCAGCGCCGCCCGCAGGTCGCGCTCGGCGTCCGGCCAGCGGTCGATCTTGTCGTAGGACATGGCGCGGGCGTAGAGCACCGCCCAATGACGCTCCTCCGGCGTGCCGATGCGCTCCAGCGCCTTGCTGTAGCTGTCGGCGGCCTCGCCGTAGCGCTTGGCGACGCGGTACAGGTCGCCCAGCCGGATCAGCGCGTCCGTCCGCTCGGGCCGCTCGGCGGACAGGGCGGAGAAGGCGGCGATGGCCTCGTCCGTGCGCTCCAGCCGGGCGAGGCTCTCGGCGGCGCGCAGCCGGGCGGTCCAGCCCAGGACCGGGTCCTTCTCCAGCGCCTGGAACTCGACCAGCGCGTCGGCGTGGTGGTCGCGGTTCTCCATGATGTCGCCGATCATCAGCCGCGCCAGGGACAGGTCGGGGCGCAGATGAAGGGCGATCCGCCCGAACAGCAGGGCGGTCTCCTCCGCCCCCTCGTGATGGATGGCGCTGCCCAGGTCGAACAGGGCCTCCGCCAGCCCCTGCTTGGCGTCGGACACCACCGGGGCGGCGGGCTTGCCCTCGTCCAGCGCCTTCAGCGCCGGTTCGACCATCAGGCTGTCGGGGTTGCCGGCGCGGAAGGACTCGTAGAGCTTGCGCGCCTCGTCCTTGCGGCCGGTGCGCTCGTAGAAGCTGCCGACGATCTGGATGACGCGCAGCGGCGCCTCCTTGTCCAGCACGCGGGCGAAGCGCTCCGCGGCGGCGTCCTTGCGCCCGCCCAGCTCCAGCACCAGACCGGCGTGCAGGTCGTGCAGGGCGGCGAAGCCGCTGGCCGTGGACAGCGGCTCCAGCGCCTTGAGCGCGGCGTCGGTCCTGCCTTCCGCGGCGGCCAGCCAGGCGTCGATCAGCGGGCCGATGTATTTCGCCATGCCCTCCTTGGGCATGCGCGCGGCCATGGCCTTGGCCTCCTTCAGCTTGCCGCGGGCCAGATTGTCCGAGGCCAGCAGGGCGATGGCCATCTGCGGGTCGTTGTCCTGCTCCAGCAGCCGCTTGGCGAGGTCGATGGCGGCGTCGAACTGCCCCTCGCCCAGCTTCAGCAGGTAGGTGCGGCGCAGCAGCGTCAGGTCGCCGGGGTCGGCGGACAGGGCGTGCGCCATGAACAGGGCGGCGGCGGCCCAATCGTCCTGGCGCTGGGCGAAGCGCCCGGCCAGATAGCTGCCGGTCGCCGAGGTCAGCGACGGGCGTTCCGTCGCCGCAGGGGCCGCGGCGGCATGGCCGGCCGGCAGCAGGCCCGCCGTGGAAAGGAGCAAGGCACCGAGCGCCGTCCGACCAAATCGGGTCCGCCCAAATCGGAATGTCATCATGCCGCGTCCACCTGCACGCCTACGGAGTCCGGATCAGGAAAGCCTGAAACTCGATTCCTCAGTCTAACACCAACCGCTGGCAAGGGTTAACCGCGCTGCGGCCCGAACCATCGCATGTCTCGGGCGCCTTTCGGCTAACGCCATTCCGCGGCGACCCGCCCGATGACCTCCGGACGGAGAACGTCGATCGCATGGGCGTCCATGTGGGCGGCCAGCGAGTCCGGCATGTCCGGCGACAGGGCGGCGCCCTCCACCCGCCAGCGGGCCATCCAGGACAAGGTGCGCAGCCAGGTCAGCCGGCGCAAGGGCCGGCGCCACGGGCGCACCGCCTCGGCCAGCGCGGGCGGCACCGCCGCCTCCCAGGCGGCGTGGAACGCCGCGACCTCGTTTGGGGCGAGGACCGCCGCGACCTCCCGCTCCCACTTGGTGGAGGTGTAGAGGCTGGCGTGGGCGAGGTCGATGGCCGGGTGGCCGTACTGGGCCTTTTCCAGATCGGTGAACCACGCCTTGCCGGCGGCGTCGATCAGGAAGTTGCCGGGGTGGACGTCGCTGCCGACCAGCGTGATGGGGATCGGCGCCGCGCAGCGGACCGCGCGGGCGGCCTCCAGCTCCGTCCCGAGAAGGGCCAGGGCGTCCGGCGCCAGCCCGGCGCGCTCGAACCACACCGCCTGCCGCTCCACCTGGGCCAGGGTCGCCGCCACCGGGTCGGCGGGGGCGGGCAGGGGGGCACGTTCGTCGTCCGGCGGCAGGGGCAGGGCGTGCAGGGCGGCGAGCGCCCGCGCGATGGCCGGCATGTCGCCCGGCAGGCGCGGCGGGCGCCCGACGATCTCCGTCACCACCAGCGCGCCCATCGGCAGCTCCGCCCCCGGCGGCAGGACGGCGGCCAGCTCCGGCGTGTGGCCGCTCGGCGCGGCGCGGCGGAAGGCGGTGGCCTGCTGCTCCAGATTGGCGAAGGGGTCGAGCCCGAGCTGGCTCCAGCGCGGGACGCGGGCGACCAGACCCTGTCCCGCCAGCCGCACATGGTCGTGCGCCACGCCCCGGCGCGGCATCGGCTCCAGCGCGCCCGGCGGCAGACCGGCGAAGGCCGGCAACCGCGTCAGGGCGGCGTGAAGACCGGCGGTGCCAGTCGCATTTGAGAAGACGGTCACACCTGATGCTCGCGCAGGCGCGGCATCAGTTCGACGAGGTTGCAGGGACGGTGCCGGTTGTCGAGCTGGAAGACCAGGATGTCGTCCCAGGCGTCGCGGCAGGCGCTGGGCGAGCCCGGCAGGGCGAAGATGTAGGTGCCGTTGGCGACCCCGCCGGTCGCCCGGCTCTGGATCGTCGAGGTGCCGACCTTGGCGTAGCTGAGCTGGCGGAACAGCTCCCCGAAGCCGGGGATCGCCTTGTCGAACAGGGCCTCCACCGCCTCCGGCGTCACGTCGCGGCCGGTCACGCCGGTGCCGCCGGTGGTCAGCACCACGTCGATCTCCGGATCGGCGATCCAGGCCTGGACCTGGGCGCGGATGGCGGCGACGTCGTCCTTCACGATGGCGCGGGCGCCCAGCCGGTGGCCGGCGCCGGCCAGCCGCTCCGCCAGCGCGTCGCCCGAGCGGTCGTCGGCGGGCGTGCGCGTGTCCGACACGGTCATGACGGCGATGTTGACGGGCAGGAACGGGCGGGATTCGTCGATCTTCGGCATGGCGGGGCTTCGGTCAGGGGGCTTCGCCGTGTTGCGCGACCTGGGTGGACCGGGCCGCCGGGAAGACATCCACCGGCATATAGACCGGCCAGCCGCCCGCCGCAACGGCGTCCAGCGATTCGATTTCCTGACCCAGCCGCAGCCGGTAGATCCAGAAGTTGGCGACCACCTTTTCGACGTAGTTGCGCGTCTCGGCGTAGGGCAGGCTCTCGATGAAGAGCAGCGGGTCGTTGCCGATGTCCGACAGCTCCCGGCGCCAGCGCGCCAGCGTGCCGGGGCCGGCGTTGTAGGCGGCGGCGAGCAGGAACAGGTTGTTGCCGATGTCCTGGCTGTTCAGCAGCTCCGCCATGTAGCGCTGCCCAAGCTCCATGTTGGTGGAGGGATCGAACAGGCCGGCGCGGGCGGCGTCGGCCTCGCCGATGTCGGCGTTGCGCTCCTGCACATGCTGGGCGGTGGCGGGCATGATCTGCATCAGGCCCGTGGCCCCGGCGGAGCTGACCAGCTTCGGGTCGAAGCGCGATTCCTGCCGCATCACCGCGAAGACCAGCGCCCGGTCCACGGCGAAGCCGTCGCGTGGCTTCCAGTGCGGCACCGGGTAGAGGGCGGCCGTGTAGGGCGCGCCGTCCGGACCGGCCACCGCGTTGCCGACCTGGAGCGCCAGACCCGGCAGCCCGGCGCGGTCGGCCAGCGCCACCAGCGCCTGCTCGGCCAGCGCGTCGCCGCGCGGATGGATGCGGCGCAGCTCCAGCTCCGCCGCCTCGCGCTGGCCGGCCTGGATCAGGGCGATGGCGCGGGTGCCGCCGGGCAGGGCGGACAGCGCCTTCAGATGCTCCCCGGTCAGCTCCGGCGTGCGCCAGTTCAGATCGCCCGAGCCGCCCAGCTTGCGGTGGGCGAGAAGGCCGTAGAAGGTGTGGGGGTAGCGCGCCGCGGCGGCCAGATGGATGCGCGCCTGCTCCTCGCGGCCGCGGCGGGCGTGGGCGCGGGCCGCCCAGAAGCCGGCGGCGGAGGCCAGCCAGGGCGATTGCGGGCCGGCCTCGGCGAGGTTGGTGAAGTGGCGGGCGGCGCGGTCGTACTGCTTCAGCCGCCACGCGGCGAGGCCGGCGATCCAATGCGCCTCGATCACCGCCGGGCCGGAGCGGGCGGCGCTGGCCGAGGCGAGCGACAGCGCCTGCGTCACGTCGCCGGAATAATAGAGCGAGGCGGCGATGCGCGCCCGCGCCTGGTCGTACTGCACCGGGTCGAGGCTGCGTCCGAAATCGTCCTGGTTGAGCAGGGCGAGCGCCGCCCCCGGCTTGCCGGCGCGCAGCAGGTCGGTCACGCGGGACGGGGCGGCGTGGCTGGTGCGGCTGGCGGTGCGGCTGCGCGGGGCGACGGTGATCTTGCCCTTGTCCTCGCCCTTGTCCTCGGCCGCCTCGGCGCTCTTGTCCGGATCGGACTGGTCCTCGTCGGAGATGCTCTCCGGCAGCGGTTCGGGGCGCAGGCCGCCCAGCCGCTCCAGCGATCCGGTCAGCCGCTCCCCGTCGCCGCCGCGCGGCGGCTTCAGGGCGCGCTGCTGGCCGGCGGGGGCGCGGCGCTGGGCCAGCGCGTGGATGCGTTCCGCGCCCGGCAGGTCGCCGTAGCGCTGGAGCCACCCGGCCAGCTCGTCGTAGCTCGCCTTGCGGTCGGGGTGCAGATAGCGCTGGCGCAGCACGTGCCCCATCAGGCGGCGGTCGTGCAGCAGGCGGATTTCCCAGTCGGCCCCTTCCCACTCCCCCCGTTCCTGAAGGGCGAAGATGCGCCGGTAATGGCGGGCGTCCTCTTCCGTCAGCTGGACGGCGCGGGCATCGGCGTCCGTCGCCAGAAGCAGGTTCTGCTCGGCGCGATCGAATCCCGGCGGGACGACGGGTCGTCCATCCGGCGCGTGGATCACAAGGCCGGCCTGGGCTGGGCGATAGCCGCCCGTCGGGTCGGGTGCCGCGCACAGCGCCAGCGCCACCCCCGCCATTCCCAGGACCTTCCGCCGCAGCGAGACGGTGTTTGCTGCGCTGCACAATATCCGGAACATGGTATTCGAATAACCGCAGTGGACGGGAATCGCAAGAAGATGATTCCCCAACAGCGGTCGAGGCCGTCTGTTCGCAAGGGTTTTCAGCAACTTAGTGGGGGCGGAAAAATGGCCCTAGCCCGGTGGGAAGACCCGTTTGGCGCAAGGTCATGGGTCTTTCTGTGCCGTTTGGCGCAACGGCATAGCGGCGACTTGGTAAACCAATCCGATCTTTCGAAGTACTTGAGTAATGTTTGGAATGTCTATGGATATCGAATGTTCGAATGACCGTGTAAGAATAAACGCAATAAGCGGAACATTTTAGGAAATGGGCGACGTTAACCATCGCTATGGCGGGTTTGCGCGAGCGCCGCGCAGGGGGAGGGGGATTTTGCGAAGCGCCGTTTGTCCCCTCCCCTGCGTCAGCGGGGGAGGGTCAGGGTGGGGCAAAACGATTCTTGCGGTGATTCAGCCCGGAAAGCGCTGGCGCAGGGTCAGCAGGTCGCGCCACGCCTCGCGCTTGGCGATTGGGTTGCGCAGCAGATAGGCCGGGTGGAGCATCGGGAGGACCGGCACCGGGCCGGGCAGGCCGGGGGAAGCGTAGTCGAACCAGCGGCCGCGCAGGCGGGTGATGCCCTCGGCCCGGTTGAGCAGCGTCTTGGCCGAGGTGCCGCCCAGCGGCACCAGCACCTTCGGTCCGATCAGCTCGACGTGCCGCTCCAGGAAGGGCAGGCAGGCGGCGATTTCCGCCTGGGTGGGCGACCGGTTGCCGGGCGGGCGCCAGGGCAGGATGTTGCTGATGTAGACCGTGCCGCGGTCGAGTCCCACCTGGGCCAGCATGCGGTCGAGCAGCTTGCCGCTGACCCCGACGAAGGGCTTGCCCTGCCGGTCCTCGTCCTCGCCCGGCGCCTCGCCGATCAGCATGATGTCCGCGGCGGGGTTGCCGTCGGCGAAGACCGTGTTCATCGCCGTCGCCTTCAGCGGGCAACCGTCGAAGGCGCGCAGCGCGGCCTCAAGCTCCTCCAGGCTGCGCGCTTCGGCGGCGCGGGCGCGGGCGCTCGCCCCGGCCTCGCTGGCGCCCAGCGGCAGGTCCGCCGTGACCGGCGCACCGAACATCGACGCGCCGGAGGGACCACCGAACGCCGACCGCGACGCCGGGGCGGGGCGCGCCGCGGCGGGCGGCAGCGCCGACGCGCCGGCCGGCGCACGCGCCACCGCCGGCCGGGCGGCCAGCGTCGCCCAGTCCAAGGGCTCGTCCCCGATCGCTTCGTCGCACCCGATGTCGACGTGCCAGCGCAGGGCGGCGAGGATGTCGGATTGGTCAATCATCGTTTGACCTTACCACGGCTCCTGTGGTCTTACATGGGCTTAGATATCCTTTTTGGCGGGTGCGAAAGGCATACGCCGTTCCGAAAGCCGCCGGACCCTGCGGAAATGGCCCCGGCGCTTCAATCAAGCGGGAGGCATGGGGACCATGGATCGCGATCCGCGCGAGGTGATGGAGTACGACGTCCTTGTCGTCGGAGCCGGCCCGTCGGGCCTGAGCGCGGCCATCCGCCTGAAACAGCTCGCCAACGAGGCCGGGCAGGACCTGTCGGTCTGCGTCGTCGAGAAGGGCTCGGAGGTCGGCGCCCACCTGCTCTCCGGCGCGGTGTTCGAGCCGCACGCGCTCGACGAGCTGATCCCCGACTGGAAGGAAAAGGGCGCGCCGCTCACCACCCCGGCCCGCGAGGACCGCTTCCTCTTCCTCACCGAGACCAAGGCGCTGAAGTCGCCCTTCGCCCCGCCGCAGATGCACAATCACGGCAACTACATCATCAGCCTCGGCAACCTCGCCCGCTGGATGGCCGGGCAGGCCGAGGAGCTGGGCGTGGAGATCTACCCCGGCTTCGCCGCGGCGGAGGTGCTCTACGACGACACGGGTGCTGTCAAGGGTGTCGCCACCGGCGACATGGGCATCGGCAAGGACGGCGAGAAGACCGCCAACTACACGCCGGGCATGGAGCTGCACGCCAGGCAGACCATCTTCGCCGAGGGCTGCCGCGGCTCGCTGACCAAGACCCTGTTCGAACGCTTCGACCTGCGCCGCGACGCCGATCCCCAGACCTACGGCATCGGCATCAAGGAGCTGTGGGAGGTGGCGCCGGAGAAATCCCAGCCCGGCCTGATCGTCCACACCATCGGCTGGCCGATGGACCCCAAGACCTACGGCGGCTCCTGGCTCTACCACATGGAGGGCAACCTCGTGTCGGTCGGCTTCGTGGTCGGGCTCGACTACGAGAATCCGCACCTGTCGCCCTTCGAGGAGTTCCAGCGCTACAAGACCCACCCGGCGATCCGGCCGACCTTCGAGGGCGGGCGGCGCATCGCCTACGGCGCGCGGGCGCTGTCGGAGGGCGGCTTCCAGTCGATCCCCAGGCTGACCTTCCCCGGCGGGCTGATCGTCGGCGACGCGGCGGGCTTCCTCAACGTGCCGAAGATCAAGGGCAACCACACCGCGATGAAGTCGGGCATGCTGGCGGCCGAGGCGGTGTTCGAGCTGCTCTCCGCCGAGGCTCCGGCCCGCGAGGCGACGGCCTATCCGGAGAAGCTGAAGGCCTCCTGGGTGTGGTCGGAGCTGCACGCGGTGCGCAACATCCGCCCCGGCTTCCAGAAGGGTCTGTGGGCGGGTCTGGCCAACGCGGCCTACGAGACGGCGACCAAGGGCAAGTCGCCGTGGACGCTGCACCACCGCCACGGCGACCACGAGACGCTGAAGCGGGCGTCGGAGATGCCGAAGATCGCCTATCCCAAGCCGGACGGGGTGGTGTCGTTCGACCGTCTGTCGTCGGTGTATCTGTCGAACACCAACCACGAGGAGGACCAGCCGGCGCACCTGACGCTGAAGGACGCGTCGGTGCCGATCGCGGTCAATCTGGCGCTCTACGACGCGCCGGAGACGCGCTACTGCCCGGCGGGCGTGTACGAGATCGTGCGGGCGGAGAACGGCAGCGACCCGCGCCTGCAGATCAACGCGCAGAACTGCGTGCACTGCAAGACCTGCGACATCAAGGACCCCACCCAGAACATCAACTGGGTCGTCCCGGAAGGCGGCGGCGGCCCGAACTATCCCGGCGGGATGTAAGGGCCGCCCCGGCCGCCGCTCTACCGTCGCGGGCCGAAGCGCTTGCGCGGGGCGCCGCGGAAACCGGCCTTGGGCGGTGGCTCGCGCCGCTGTCCGGCGGACCGCGCCCCGCGCGTGGCGAGCAGATCGGCCAGACGCCGGCTGATCTCGCCGCGGCGGCTGCGCACCGCCTCCCGCTCCGGGAACAGGGACGGAAACTTGCGCGCCGCCCAGTAATAGAGGTCGCAGGCCCGCGACAGCCCCTCCAGCGCCGCCCCGTCCAGACCGTCCAACCGCGCCGGGACGAATCGCCCGAGCGGGGACGGCTCCCCGGCCTCCACCGCGCCGAGGATGGCGGCGAGGATGCGGGCCTCCGCCTCGTCCTCCAGGTCGGCGGGGATCAGCAGCAGGTCCAGCTTGGCCGGCAGCGCCAGCCGCCGCTCGTCCAGCATCACCGCCAGCCGCCGCATCCCGGACAGATCGCCCACCCGGTAGGGCGACCCCGCCGTGCGGGCGTCGGCGACGCAGTCGAGCAGCAGGACCGTCTCCTCCGTCCCGATGTGATCGGCCAGACGGGACAGCATGGCGCGGGTCGGCCGCACGGTCAGCGGCGCGTCGGCGCGCAGCCGCCCGTCCGCCTTCTCCAGCAGAGTGCGCAGCGCCTGCGGCGTGCCCCGCCCGACCACGCCGAACTCCCCCGACTCGAACTTGCCGAACCGCCCGGCGCGGCCGGCGATCTGCTTCACCTCCGTCGCGCTCAGCGGGCGGACGCTGGTCCCGTCGAACTTCTCCAGCGCGGTGAACAGCACCCGCCGGCAGGGCAGGTTCAGCCCCATGCCGATGGCGTCGGTCGCCACCACCACGTCGGCCTCGCCGGACAGGAAGCGCGCCGCCTCCCGCCGCCGCACCTCCGGGGCCAGCGCGCCGTAGACCGCGGCGACCGACAGTCCCTTGGCGCGCAGCGTGTCGCGCACGGAATGAATCTCGCGCCGGGAAAAGGCGATCAGCGCGTCGCCGGGCTCCACCTCCTCCCAGTTCAGGCGGCGGTCGATCAGGGTCAGCGGGACCTTGCGCTCCAGCTCGATCACCTCCAGCCGCTCGCCGAGATGGGCCGCCACCCGCTCGACCAGCGGGCGGGCCTCCGGGGCGCCCAGGATGTAGACGGTCTCCGCCGGGGCGCCCATCAGCGCCGCCGTCCAGGCCCAGCCGCGGTCGGGGTCGGCGAGCATCTGGATCTCGTCGATCACCGCCACCTCCACCGGGCGGTCGGGGTCCATCACCTCGATGGTCGAGGCGGTGTGCCGGGCGCCGGGCGTCGCGATCGCCTCCTCGCCGGTCAGCAGGGAGGCCGGCGTGCCCTCGGCGTTCAGCCGCTCCATCACCTCCAGAGCCAGCAGGCGCAGCGGCGCCAGATAGATGCCGTCATAGGCGCCCTTCAGCGCCTCGATGGCGTGGTGGGTCTTGCCGGAGTTGGTCGGGCCGACCACCAGGACCAGCCGCCGCCCCAGCCCACGGGCCACCGGGAACAGCTTCTCGAAACGGGCGAGGTCGAAATGCCGGTCGACATAGGCGCGGCCGCGCGCCTCCGCCCGCTCGCGGCGCCAGACGGCGAACTCGCGGTCCCAGCGCTCCAGCAGCTCGTCCACCCCGTGGCGGTTGCGGGCGGCGCGGGACAGCCGGTCGGCCAGCGAGGCGAAGGTCCAGGCATCGTCCGCCCCCTCCGCCTCCCCGGCGTAGCGGTGCAGCCGGGCGGCGGTGCGCGACAGCGCGTCCTCCAGCGCGGCGGCCAGCGCCGGGTCGCCCTCCAGCCGCAGGGCCAGATCGTCGTCCGTCAGGTCGGCCAGCTCCATCGCGTCGAGCACGCGCGACACCTGGAGCCGGACCGGGGCGGGCAGGCCGGGCCAGGGCAGGTCGTCGCTGCGCACCGCCCGGACCCGCGTGCGGTCGTCGGCCGGGTGCAGGCTGGTCGACCAGCCCTCCAGCGCGCGGCGCCCCTGGGCGAGCAGGGCGTTGCGCCGCCGCGCGCGGTCGAGCGTGCCCTGGATCTCCAGCAGCACCGCGTCGCGCCGCTCCGCCGGGACCAGCAGGTCGCGCTTGCCCTTGGGCAGCGGCAGGCCGAGCGGCACCAGCCCCAGCCCCTCGCCATGGGCCACCCGCGCCACGCCCGCGGCGGCGGCGGTCACCACGTCGGGGTGGGCGCTGGCCAGCTCGTGCACCAGATGCGGGTCGGCGGACTCGCCTGCGGTGAATGTGTCGGGAGAGGTCATGTCCATAGGGCGCGGTCTCTGGAAAACTTTTCACAAATTCGCACTGGCGGTCCGCGGCCATCCATGTCATGAGCCACGTCCCGCAGGGGCAGTCCCGGCCCCGAGGCAGGCATCAAGCCATGACCAGACCGCTCCGCGCAAAGATTCTCCGACCCGACCTCGATCCGGCCAACCGCAAGGGCTCCAGCGGGGAGAACCGCTGCCGCTGCTGCGGGCGGCCCGGCGGCGCCGTCGTGCGCTGCCTGCCGGACGGGCGCTGGTACGACGCGACCGACCAGACCTGGCGCGACGGGCGCGGGCGGCGGGCGGCCTGGCCCGACGTGGTGGAGTATGCGGAGACCCGCGATGTGCAGGTCGTCGTCCGTCCGGTCCGCCCCTCCGGCAACCCGGAGGCCCGCCCGAAGAACCTCTGCCGCCGCTGCCACATGCAGGAGGAGGCGTTGCGCAACGCCATCCGCTCCCGCATCCGGGCGCGGATGCGCCGCGCGCTGGGCGACCTGTTCCTCGGCGACTATTCGGCGCCCGGCATCCTGGAGCGCGCGATGGCGCTCTACCGCCGCAAGCCCTGACCCTGACGGTCCGCTACACGGGCTCCTGCGGCTCGCCGGGCATCGGCGGGGCCTCCACCGGCTCGTCCGGCGGGGCGTCGGGCGGCAGTGGCATGGGGATCGGCACGTCGGGTTCCTGCCGGGGCGGCGGGTAGGGGCTCATGTCCGGTCTCCGGTGATGGGGGTGCCCTGTGGAAACACCGCCCCACCGCAATCGCTCCATCGGCCGCGCCGCGGGCGCGACGCATGACCAAAATCAAAGCGGCGCCCCGGATCATCGCGGACAATGCCCGCGAAAGGATCGCCCGCCCATGCCCAGAAGCTTCATCCTCGCGCCGCTCGCCAAGACCCAGGCCGATCAGGCCCTGCCCGTCGTCCAGACCCTGCATCGTGACATGACCCTGGACGAGTGGCGGCAGGTGGCCGCCCTCTTCCTTCAGGATGGCGGCGACGGCGGGGTGATGGCCTGCGAGATGAGCGACGGGCACATCCGCGGCCTGTTCTGCTACCGCGTCAGCGCCGAAGGGGCGATCCGCGTGCTGACCGTGCCGATCTTCATCGCGGTGGGGCTGTTCGACGCGGCGGTGACCTCGGCGGCGCAGGCCGACGGCATCGACCTGATGGCGCGCAAGCTGGGCTGCTCGTCGGTGGTGGTGGACGAGCGCGGCTGCGTCGTCGCGGCGACCGCGCCGAAGCTCGACGCCGCGGGCCTCTTCACCCGGCTGGGCTATCGCCGGGTCGGGCAGGCCTTCGTGAAGGACGTGGCGGCGGGGTTCGGCGGCGACGGCTATCCGGTGGCGGGCCGGGCCTGAAACGGAATGGAGCGGGGGATCAGGCGGCGGCTTCGAGCACCGCCGGATTCTCGATGCGGATGCGGTCGTTGGTCAGGCGGGTGATCGCTCCGGCGCCCTCCAGCTTGCGCAGGACGCGCGACAGCGTTTCGGGGCGCAGGCCGAGATAGGCGCCGATGTCCACCTTCGGCATGGGAAGGAAGACGCTGGGCGTGCCGTCGGCCAGGGGCCGCGACCGCCGCGACAGGGCGAGAAGGAAGCTGGACACCCGCTCCACCGCCGTCTTGCAGCCGAGCAGCAGGATCTGGTCCTGCGCCGCCGACAGCTCGACCGAGGTCATGGCGAGCAGCCGCCCCTGAACCGCCGGGTGCCGCTCCATCAGGCGGCGCAGCGCCGTCCGCGACATCCGGCAGACGGTGGAGGCGGTGACCGTCTCCGCGGTGTAGGCGTAGCCCGTGCCCACGGCCAGCCCGATCACGTCGCCCGCGGTGGCGAATCCGGTGATCTGCTGCCGGCCGTCCGGCAGGGTCTTGTAGAGCTTCAGCATGCCCGACATGACGGTGAAGACGGCCACGGCCTCCTCCCCCTCCATGACCACCGGGGTCGCCGACAGAAGGTCCAGCGGCCGGGACGTCGTCGACAGGTCCGGCAGGTCCCCCGCGGTCAGGGCGCCGCACAGCCCCTTGCTCCGCGCCGAACAGCCGGCGCAGCGGCCGGTCACCGTCTCCGCCGCCCGCGTCGGCGGGGCGGGCATCGGCGGCGGGGCGACGGCGTCGGCGGCAATGGTGGCGACGGAGAAGGTCATGACATGCACCCCTGGTCTGTCTCGCTTCGGCGCCAGGAAGGGCGCGCTCGATTCGGACGTCCGGTCCAGACCAAAGCATCAGACTAAGGTCTTGGAACCGATCCAAAGGTATGAGTTATGACCAGGACCCGCCCTGATCTGGATCAACCGGACCCTGGTTCGACCCGGCCGCGGGCAACCAGACAGAGCAACGGCCCGGAGGATGGTCCGGGCCGTGGGGGTGATGTCGTTTGCGCCTCAGAAGGTCCGTCCGGGCCGCCCGCGCGGCGGGAAGCGGCTGGAGGTGGCGCGCATGGTGCCGTCCGCCATCGGCATGGCGCCGGACTCCGCGTCCTCCTCGCCGCCACGGGGGCGGCGGGACTCGCGGTCCGTGACCCGTGCCGCCTCGGCGTGGGTGACCGAGGCTTCCAGCTCCCGGATGCGCGCCTGCAGGCTGCCGACGACCGCGGCGCCCGCCTGCCGGGACTTGAACTGGTCGAGATCCTGCTTCAGGCGGAGCAGCTGGCTTTTCTGCTCCTGGAGGCTCGGCCCGTCCCGGCGCTTCGTCACGCGATAAACTTTTTCGTCGAATCGGTTCACTGCGTTTCTCCTGTCTGCTCTTAAGCAGATTGGGTCGGCGCGCCGCTGCACCATCGTTCGAATGGGATAGGCCCTGCATTTCCACCACTGGTGGCAGCGGCGGCCTTCCGCTGGTCAGGGCATCCGTTCGTTGACGCTCCGCTCGGCGGCGACCGCGGCGGCCAGCGCGTCGCGGTAGCGGCGCAACCGCGCGTAGGCCGGCCAGGCCATGCCGACCAGCGGGTCGCACCAGTGGACCAGCACCATCAGCCCCATTCCGGCGAATCCGCCGATCAGGGTGCCGTAGAGCAGGCCGGGCAGGGCGCCCAGAATCCAGGGATCGGACAGCCGCCCGGCGTCGTAGGCCTGCAGGCCCGCCATGCCGACCGTTGCCGCCAGGGCGAGCAGGGCTCCGACGCGGCCCGGCGCGTACCAGATCCGCAAATCCTCCCGGGTCAGCCCATAATCCTCGGGCACCGGGCGCGCCGTGGCCTCCGCGGCGCCGTCCGGGCGCGCGTCGCCATGCCGGGGCGGGCCGGACGCCTCGACCGGAGGTCCGCCCCCTTCGATCACCCGCCAGCGCCGCCGCAGGTCGCCGCCATCGTCTTCAAGCCGTTCCATCGCGCGATATTGCGCGGGCGGAGGGGTTTGGGCAACGGCGCTCTCGCCGGTTGCCCAAGTCTGGCCAAGTCTGGCCCAAGTCCGGTCACGTCCGGCCGCTCAGCCGGTGCGCCTCTCCGCCGCGCCGCCGCCGCCGGCCGGCCGGAGACCGCCATCGGACAGCATGGCTTCGCAGTCCGCCTCCTGGGCGTATTTCACGATGCTGCCGTCGGCCAGCCGCAGATCGTAGGACGGATGCCCTCCCAAGGTCCGGGCGATCACCATGGCGTCCTGCCCATGATGCCGGACCTTCGTGCCCAGTCGCAGCATGGTTCCAACCCCCGCATCCCGTGTTTCGTTAACGAAACCTTACGCCCAAGCGCCGCCGCTGGACGAGCAACAAAAAGGGGCATGGGGATGGGGCGGCGGGTCTTGCTTTGGGCATTGCCGGGATGGTGTTTGCGGTCCATCATCCGCGGGTCGCACAAATCAAGAAGCCGAACCGTACAGAGGAAACGCACGGGTATGGATGCACAGGATCTGCGCGCGCTCCAGGCGCCGCTGAAGGACAAGTACAAGGAGGCCCCGGACTCGGCGGTGGTCACGCTGAAGGCCCGCGGGGCGCTGGACGATTCCGGCATCGCCTGCAAGGTCGAGACGGGCCGCGCGCTGGTCGAGGCCGGCCTGCATCCGGCGACCGGCGGGCCGGGCACACAGGCCTGCTCCGGCGACATGCTGCTGGAGGCCCTGGTGGCCTGCGCGGGGGTGACGCTGAAGGCGGTCGCCACGGCGCTGGAATTCAAGCTGCGCGGCGGCACCGTGTCGGCGGAGGGCGACCTGGATTTCCGCGGCACTCTGGGCGTGGCGAAGGACGCGCCGGTCGGCTTCCGCGCCATCCGCCTGCGCTTCGACCTGGACACCGACGAGCCGGCGGAGCGCATCGCCACCCTGACCAAGCTGACCGAGCGCTACTGCGTCGTCTACCAGACGCTGGCCAACCCGCCGCCGATGGCGCTGTCGATCGAGACGGGGGCCTGATGGAAGAAGGGCCGGTCCGATGGTGTCGGATCGGCCATTCCCCAGCCGTCAGTCGTTGAGGAAGGGGTTGTAGAGGCGCTCCTCCCCGATGGTCGAGGTCGGGCCGTGGCCGGGGATGAAGGTCACGTCGTCGCCCAGCGGGAACAGCTTGCTGCGGATCGATTCGATCAGGTCGCCGTGGTTGCCCTTGGGGAAGTCGGTGCGGCCGATGGAGCCCTGGAACAGCACGTCGCCGACGATGGCGATCCGGCTGGGCTTGTGCACGAAGACGACATGGCCCGGCGTGTGGCCCGGGCAGTGGTGGACGTCCAGCGTCAGGTTGCCGACCGTCACCGTGTCGCCTTCCTCCAGCCAGCGGTCCGGCGTGAAGGAACGGACCGGCGGGAAGCCGAACATCTGGCTCTGCATCGGCATGCCGTCGATCCAGAACTGGTCCTCGCGGTGCGGCCCTTCGATGGGCAGCTTCAACTCGTCGGCGAGGTCGGCGACGGCGCCGGCATGGTCGATGTGGCCATGGGTGACCAGGATCTTCTCAAGCGTCACGCCCTTCGACTGGGCGGCGCGCAGGATGCGCGGAAGATCGCCGCCGGGGTCGACGGCGGCGCCCCTCATCGTCTCCGGACACCAGAGCACCGTGCAGTTCTGCTGGAACGGAGTGACGGGAACGATGATGGTCTGCATGCCGCGTCCTTCGCCGGTCAGTGATCAATGGTCAGGGATCAATTCGTGTCCGACCTTACGCGCCACCGTTTTCCAGGGCAAGAACCGGTACCAATTCCTGGGCAACACGGCTATATGGAGTGCACTTTATCTTTATCCCATTCCGCCGCGGGGGGCGGTGCCGGACCGAATGCTGTCGCAAAAAGCCAAATACGCCCTGCGTGCGCTGATCATGCTGGCCGAGCGGACGGATGACGAACTCGTCCTGATCGCCGAAATCGCCGAGCGGGAGAACATCCCGCGCAAGTTCCTGGAAGCCATTCTGGTGGAACTGCGCAAGCATGGCCTGCTGTTCGCCAAGCGCGGCAAGAGCGGCGGCTACCGGCTGGCACGTCCGGCGGAGGAGATTTCCTTCGGCGAGGTGATCCGGCTGATCGACGGGCATCTGGCGCCGATTCCCTGCGCCAGCAAGAATTCCTTCCGTCCCTGCGAGGACTGCATCGACCCGCCGACCTGTTCGGTGCGCTGGCTGATGGTCCAGGTGCGCGACGCCACCGCGCAGGTGCTCGACAACCAGACCCTGTCCGACGCCCTGCGCCACCGTCAGGCGACCGGCGGCCTGCCCGTCAACTTCGACATCTGATGGGCGACATCTGATGGGCGACATCTGATCCGTTCCAGCCGCATCAGGGCACAAGGTCCACGGCGATAAACACGCGGTCCAGCGCGCGGTTCGTCGCCTCGCGCAGGATCCCTGCTTCCAGAAGCTCGTCCACCAGCAGCTGGGCGCCGCGGAAGGTGCTGCCCAGCCGCTTCTGCGCCCGCCGTACGGTCAGCGCCGGCTCCTCGAAGAGGAGGTCCAGCAGGTCCGGGAGGCGGGAGTTGCGGCGCTTGGCCCCCACCCGCTGTTGCCAGCCCTCCGCCGTGCGGTCCAGGGACAGGGCCCGCTCCCGCTCCCGCCGCGCCGTCTCCGCCACCGTGTCGGCCAGCCACAGCCGCCACCCCTCCTCCCGCCCGCGGGCGGCGAGGCCGGCGGTCGTGCGGTCGGCGTGCAGGGACACCGACATCGGCAGCCAGACGGTCGGCACCCGGCAGCAGCGCGCCACCGCCAGCGCCCCCATCAGCCGGGCCGAGGGCACCGCCCAGCCGGGAATCCGCAGGTCGGGCGCCGGGCGCAGCAGTTCGGCCAGCATGCCCACGCCGCCGAGCAGGGCCGGCGAATCCCCGGCGTGGTCCAGCCGCTTGAGCAGGGTCGCGGCCTCCGCCTCGCGCTCGGCCGAGAAGGCCAGCCGTCCGGGATCGCGGCCCGACACCTCCGCCTGAAGGCAGCGCCACAGCGCTTCCGACCACCCCAAGGTCCAGGCCGGGGGCGCGTCGTCCGCGATGGGGGCGGCGTCGCCGTCCTCCTCGTCCGACGGGAAGGGGAAGCGGCTGTCCGCCCCGGCTTCCAACTCCGCCACCGCGCGCCAGGCGTCGGCGGCGGCCCCGCCGGACGGCAGCGCTGCGCGGGTGTTTTCCGCGCGGCGGGCGGGGGCGGCGATGACGCCCTGCGTGAACAGGGCGCCCTGCCACAGCGCGCGGACCGATTGCGCCGCCCCACGCCCGGCGGTGGGCACGAGGTCGGTGCCGATGGTCGCCACCAGGAAGTCCGCGGAATCCACCGCCACCCCGTCGAGCCGCGCCGCCGCGCAGGACTCCCGACGCGCCGCGTCGGCCCACAGCCGCCGGCGGCGCGTCGGGTCCTGCGCCACCTCCGCCAGCCGGCCGAGCGCGCGTTCGGCCTCCAGTAGGGCGGTCAGGAGGGCGGAGGAGGGGGGCTGGACTGTTTCGGACATGGCGGTTCGGGACAGGAGGCGGAGAGGGCGCGCATGATAGCGATCCGGCGCATCGCATCCAGCCCGATCCGCGGGACGGCGATTTCACAGTGCTTTGTGGAATGTACGCGGCGTCTCGCGGGAAATGACAAAAAACAGCCTTGCGGCCTTCCCGGAATCATGCAAACTCTAGGAGGCAAATGGATATTGCATATACATTATAAAGAATGTGAATACGGCCCAGTCGATCCGGTGCAATGGCCGGTTTTGTGAACAGCGGTGCGGTGCTTGGCCCGGAGGGCCGGCATCCGTCCCCCAATGAACCATACCGAGGGAGTGTGCCATGTCGTTTCGTGATCGGCTCTCCGCGCTCCGCGCGAACCGGTTTCCCGTTGGCCGGCTGTCCGCGTTGGCCGCGGGTGTCGCCCTCGCCATGCTGACCATCGCGCCGGCCAAGGCGCAGACCACTCTGCTGAACGTCTCCTACGACCCCACGCGTGAGTTTTATGTGGAGTTCAACAAGGCGTTCGCCAAGAAGTGGCAGGAGGAAAACGGCCAGACGGTGTCCGTCAAGCAGTCGCACGGCGGGTCGGGCAAGCAGGCGCGTTCGGTCATCGACGGGCTGGACGCCGACGTGGTGACGCTGGCGCTGGCCTACGACATCGACGCCATCGCCGACTCCGGCGCCCTGCCGAAGACCTGGCAGACGCGCCTGCCGAACAACAGCTCCCCCTACACCTCGACCATCGTCTTCCTGGTCCGCAAGGGCAACCCGAAGCAGATCAAGGATTGGGACGACCTTCTGAAGCCGGGCGTTCAGGTCATCACCCCGAATCCGAAGACCTCGGGCGGGGCGCGCTGGAACTATCTCGCCGCCTGGGCCTATTCGCTGGAGAAGAACGGCAACGACGAGGCCAAGGCCAAGCAGTTCGTCGCCGACCTGTTCAAGAACGTGCCGGTGCTGGACAGCGGCGCCCGCGGTTCCACCGTCACCTTCACGCAGCGGCAGCTCGGCGACGTGCTGCTGGCCTGGGAGAACGAGGCCTTCCTGTCGCTCCAGGAGTTCGGCGCCGACAAGTTCGACATCGTCGTGCCGTCGCTGTCGATCCTGGCGGAGCCGCCGGTCACGGTCGTCGATTCGGTGGTGGACCGCAAGGGCACCCGGAAGGCGGCGGAAGCCTACCTGAACTTCCTCTATACCCCCGAGGCGCAGGAGATCGCGGCGAAGAACTTCTACCGCCCGCGCCTGCCGGAGGTCGCTGCACGGTATGCGGATCGCTTCCCGAATGTTAAGCTCGTGACCATCGACGGTTCCTTCGGGGGCTGGCGCACGGCGCAGGAGAAGCACTTCGCGGATGGCGGCGTCTTCGACCAGATCTATCAGAAGGGCCGCTGACCCGTGGTCGCGGCAACCACGAGCGACGCCGTGCTCCCCAATGCGGGGGGCACGGTGTTGAGCGTTCTTCGGAAACCCAGCGTCCTGCCCGGCTTCGGGCTGACCCTGGGATTCACGCTGACCTATCTGTCCCTGATCGTCCTGCTGCCGCTGGCCGCGCTGGCGCTGAAGGCGGCGGGGCTGGGCTGGTCCGGCTTCTGGGACGCGGTGCTGACGCCGCGCGTCCTGGCCGCCTTCAAGGTCAGTTTCGGGCTGTCGCTGGCCGCCGCCGCGATCAACGCCGTCTTCGGCTTCATCGTCGCCTGGGTGCTGGTGCGCTACCGCTTTCCCGGCGACCGGATCGTCGATGCGCTGGTGGACCTGCCCTTCGCCCTGCCCACCGCGGTGGCCGGCATCGCGCTCAGCGCGCTCTACGCGCCCAACGGCTGGATCGGCTCCCTGCTGATGGAGTGGTTCGGGCTGAGGGTGGCCTTCACGCCGCTGGGCATCGCCATCGCCCTGACCTTCATCGGCCTGCCCTTCGTGGTCCGCACCGTGCAGCCGATCCTCCAGGACCTGCCGCCGGAGGAGGAGGAGGCCGCCGCCGCGCTGGGCGCCACCCGCTGGCAGGCCTTCCGGCGGGTGGTGTTCCCGGCGCTGCTGCCGGCGCTGCTGACCGGCTTCGCGCTGGCCTTCGCCCGCGGGGTGGGGGAGTATGGATCGGTGATCTTCATCGCCGGTAACATCCCCGGCCTGTCGGAGATCCTTCCGCTGCTGATCGTCATCAAGCTGGAGCAGTACGACTATGCCGGCGCCGCCGCGGTCGGCGTGCTGATGCTGATGGCGTCCTTCGTGCTTCTGCTGGCCCTGAACCTGCTGCAAGCCTGGATGAGGTCGCGCCATGCTCGTTAAGAAAGCCGTCGGCTTCACGCCGGCGCTGGCCGACAGCCGGTGGGTGAAGGGGCTTCTGATCGCCACGGCGCTGGCCTTCCTGCTGCTGTTCCTGGTCCTGCCGCTGGTCGCGGTCTTCGTGGAGGCGCTGCGCCGCGGCACGGACGCCTACTGGGCGGCCCTGATGGAGCCGGACGCGGTGGCGGCGATCAAGCTGACGCTGATCGTCGCGGCCATCGCCGTGCCGATGAACCTCCTCTTCGGCGTGGCGGCGTCCTGGTGCATCGCCAAGTTCGACTTCCGCGGCAAGGACGTGCTGATCACGCTGATCGACCTGCCTTTCTCGGTGTCGCCGGTGATCTCCGGCCTGATCTACGTGCTGCTGTTCGGGCTGCACGGGCTGATGGGGCCGTTCCTGAAATCGCAGGGCATCCAGATCATCTTCGCGGTGCCGGGGCTGGTGCTCGCCACCGTCTTCGTCACCTTCCCCTTCGTCGCCCGCGAGCTGATCCCGCTGATGCAGGAGCAGGGCAACGAGGAGGAGGAGGCGGCGCTGGTGCTGGGCGCGTCCGGCTGGCAGACCTTCTGGCGCGTCACCCTTCCGAACATCAAATGGGGCCTGCTGTACGGCGTCCTGCTGTGCAACGCCCGCGCGATGGGCGAGTTCGGCGCGGTGTCGGTGGTGTCCGGCCACATCCGGGGCGAGACCAACACGATGCCCCTGCATGTCGAGATCCTCTACAACGAATACAACTTGGTCGCTGCCTTCGCGGTGGCCTCGGTGCTGGCCATGCTCGCCCTCGTCACGCTGGTCGTGAAGTCGGTGCTGGAATGGCGCTTCGGGGCTGAGCTGGCGGCCACCCGGCATTGAGGCGACGCACGTCATGGCGATCCAGGTTTCCGGCATCACCAAGCAATTCGGCAGTTTCCGCGCGCTCGATTCGGTGGACCTCGAAGTCCGCTCGGGCGAGCTTCTGGCCCTGCTCGGTCCCTCGGGGTCGGGCAAGACGACCCTGCTGCGCATCATGGCGGGGCTGGAGTTCGCCGATTCCGGCAGCCTCCTGCTCAACGGGGAGGAGGCTTTGAGCCTCACCCCGCGGGAGCGGCAGGTCGGCTTCGTCTTCCAGCATTACGCGCTGTTCCGCCACATGACCGTCTTCGAGAACGTGGCCTTCGGGATGAAGGTGCGGCCGCGCGGCCAGCGCCCGACCTCCACCGAGATCAAGCGGCGGGTCATGGAGCTGCTGGACCTGGTCCAGCTCGCCCATTTCGCCGACCGCTATCCGGCGCAGCTCTCCGGCGGGCAGCGGCAGCGCGTGGCGCTGGCCCGCGCGCTCGCCATCGAGCCGAAGGTGCTGCTGCTCGACGAACCGTTCGGCGCGCTCGACGCCAAGGTGCGCAAGGAGCTGCGGCGCTGGCTGCGCAAGCTGCACGAGGACATCCACATCACCTCCGTCTTCGTCACCCATGACCAGGAGGAGGCGCTGGAACTGGCCGACCGCGTGGTGGTGATGAGCCAGGGCCGGATCGAGCAGGTGGGCAGCCCGGCGGACGTCTACGACCGTCCGGCCTCCGCCTTCGTCTACGAGTTCCTGGGGCAAGTGAACCGCTTCGACTGCATTGTGGCGGATGGGGTGGCGCGGACGGCCAACGGGGCGCTGTCCATCCCCGCCGATGGCACGGTCCGCGGCCCGGCCATCGCCTATGTGCGCCCGCACGACCTCGGCCTCAGCCCCAGCGCCGGCGGGCCGGGCCGGGTGTCGGGCATCCATGTGGTGGGGCCGGACGCGCGGATCGAGATCGACCTCGCCGGCCTGCCGCTGGAGGCCGAGATGGACCGCGAACGGCTGACCGCCCTGGGCCTGCGCCTTGGTGACCAGTGCACCGTCCACATCGACCGCGCCCGGGTCTTCCCGCAGCCGTGACGCTACGCCGGCGGTGCCCGGCCTACCCGCGAAAAGGGGCGGGCAGGGCGCCCGGCCTCATGCCAATGGAGCCGCGGCGGGCCATGGAGCCTGCCCCGTCCGGGCCATGGACTAAGTCCAACGCCGATCCGTAACGCCATTGCCTTCTGGCGATGCGGACGGCGGATGTGTTGAGCCTTCCGCATTGCACCAAATGCAGGAGGCGCCGGTGGACCATTCAGGACTGTCGCGGGCATCCGGCCCCGGCCCCGCCGCCTTGCGGACGGACGCCGGGGCCGGAGCCTGGTCGCCGCCGCTGCTGCTCGTGCTGCCGGTGATCCTGGCGCTGCTTCTGCTGCCGCTCATCCTCGTGGAAATGCCGCCGCTGCTCGACTACCCGAACCATCTGGCGCGGGTGGACGTTCTGCTGCATTTCCGGACCGATCCCTTTCTGGCCGACCATTACACCGCCTCCCTGACGCCGGTCCCGAACCTGCTGATGGAGGCGGTCATGCTGCCGCTGGCCAGCGTGCTGCCGCTGTACGTCGCCGGGCGGGTCTACATGGCGCTGGCCGGGCTGCTGACCCTGTTCGGGGCGATGCTGCTGAACCGCACGCTGTTCGGGCGGTGGAGCCTGTGGCCGCTGTGCGGCGCGCTGTTCATCTACAACGCCACGCTGATCGGCGGCTTCATGAGCTTCTCGCTCGGCCTCGGCTTCCTGCTGGTCGGGCTGTCGCTGTGGATCGCGCTGGCGGGGCGGCGCTGGCAGGTGCCGGTGGGGATGGGCTGCGCCCTGTTCCTCTACTTCGCCCACGCCATCGTGCTCGGCTCCTTCCTGCTCTGCCTGTTCGCGGTGGAGGCGGTGAAGTATGTGGGGCGGGGGCGCAAGCCGCTGACGCTTGCCAATCTCGGGCGCGACGCCCTGCGCTTCGCCGCGCTGCTGGTCCTTCCCGCGGCGCTGTTCGCCGGCACGGTGGGGACGCATCTCCTGCAGTCCGACGCGGCGGCGGTGGGCGCCCGCGACAGCACGCCGGTCCTGCTGCTGAAGGAGTTCTACTGGCGGCTGAAGAAGCTGACCGAGCTGAAGCAGTGGCGCTACCGGCTGCACGACATGCTGGCCCCGGTCCTGAACTACAACACGCTGCTGGACGTGGCGACCCTGCTGCTGATCCTCGGCGGCATGGTGGCGGCGCGTCTGGCCGGCTGGCTGCGCGCTGCGCCGGCGATGCTGCTGGCGGCGGGGCTGTTCGCGCTGGCCTTCTTCGTCGTGCCGGACCCCTTCTTCGGCACCTATTTCGTGTCGATCCGCTTCTGGATCCTTGCGGCCTTCCTGCTGGTGGCCGGCACCGACATCCGCTTTCCCAGCGCCCGCGCCGCGGCGGTCTTCGCCGCCGGGCTGCTCGCCCTGCTGACGGTGCGGACCGGCGTGCTGACGCTCAACTGGCTGGCCTATGAGGACGATGTGGCCGACCTGCGCCGCGCC
Organism: Azospirillum sp. TSH58; assembly: GCF_003119115.1. NCBI lineage: Bacteria > Pseudomonadati > Pseudomonadota > Alphaproteobacteria > Rhodospirillales > Azospirillaceae > Azospirillum > Azospirillum sp. TSH58. Next base: position 772,038 of record NZ_CP022367.1, on the reverse strand, counting down.
ATGGAGCGGATCGAGCCGGGACGCTCCGTCCTGATCGCCTGGGCGGGGCGGGAGGCCGGCTGCTGCAACACGCGGGAGTTCCTGCTCACCCAGCCGCCCTGGCGGCACGCGCTGGTCGCCTTGCCCAGCCTGATCCATCTGCCGTCGCTGATCACCGTGGAGCGGCGTGCGTTCGTCCCGACCCTGTTCAGCCATCCGGGCAAGCAGCCGCTGACCGTGACCCAGCCCGACCGCGACCGTTGCATGGCGATCTACGAGGGGGTTCCGGTGGACGTGCGCCTGCTCTCCCGCCCCGAAGAGGCGACGCTGCGCGACCATGTCGAGCCCTGCCCGCACTACGTCGGCTGGCGGGACAAGTACGATTACGTGCTGGTGATGTTCTCCAACGTCTTCCACGCGGCGGGGCTGAAACCGCCGCCGGGCGCGGCGGAGGTCTACCGCGGCGCCGTCTTCGACCTGTGGCGGGTCGAGCGCTGACGGGGTCGGTCAGTCGTTCTGGCCGGCCGGCTCGCTGAGCGCGTCGTAGCCGCGGTCGCGGACGCTCTTCAGGCTCTGGTCGATGGTCTCGGCGTCGACACCGGCGTTGCGCAGCACGAGGCTGGCCAGTTGCAGGCTGGCCTCCAGCGTCTCGGGCACCACGGCGCTGGCTCCGGCCTTCTTCAGCCGCGCGCCGCGGTCAAGATCGTGGGCGCGGGCGGCGATGGCCAGGCGCGGGGCGGCGCGGCGGATGGCCTCCACGGCGCGCTCCGCCATGTCCGGGCGGTTGACGGTGATGACGGCGGCCCGCGCCCGCTCGATTCCGGCGGCGCGGAGAACGCCGATCTGGCTGGAATCGCCGTAATAGACCGGCAGCCCCTCGGCCCGCGCCGCCGCCACCCGCTGCGGGTCGAGGTCGAGCGCGACGTAAGGGATGTCGTGGGTGCGCAGCAGCCGCGCGACGGCGCGCCCGACCCGGCCGTAGCCGGCGATCAGCACATGGCCGGTGATGTCGCTGGTCTCCACGCCGAAGGCCTCGGCGCCGTAGCGGGCCTCGACCCTCTGGGCCAGCCGCTGGGCGATGGCGCCGACCAGCGGCGTGACCGCCATGCTGAGCGCCACGCAGGAGGACAGCAGCAGCCCGGTCTCGCCCTCCAGCACCGTCAGCCGCGTCGCCTTGCCGATCAGCACGAAGGCGAACTCGCCGCCCTGCGACAGCAGCAGCCCGATGCGCAGCGAGGTCGCCAGACCGAGTCCCGACAGGCGGCAGAGCAGGAACAGCAGGATGCTCTTCCCGACCAGGAGCGCCGCGGTCACCATCAGGATGTCGTCGGCGCGCCGGAGCATGGCGGGCAGGTCCAGCGTCATGCCCACCGTCATGAAGAACAGGCCGAGCAGCAGGCCGCGGAACGGCTCGATGTCGGCCTCCACCTGATGGCGGTAGGCGGTGTCGGCCATCAGCATGCCGGCCAGGAAGGCGCCCAGCGCCATCGACATGCCGGCCTCCGCCGTCAGCCAGGCGACCGCCAGGACGACCAGCAGGTTGGTCGCCGTGAACACTTCCGGACTCTTGGCCGAGGCCACGAAGTGATAGACCGGCCGCACCACGAAACGGCCCAGCAGCATGATGGCGCCGATCGCCGCGACGGCCTTGACCCCGGCCAGGGCGAGCGCCCAGGGGATGCTGGTGTCGCCGCCGGCCAGCAGCGGCAGCAGGGTCAGCAGCGGCACGACGGCGAGATCCTGGAAGATCAGCACGGCGACCGACACGCGCCCGAACCGCGCCACCGTCTCCCCGCGCTCGACCAGCAGCTTCAGCACCGTGGCGGTGGAGGAGAAGGCCAGCATGCCGCCGATCACCAGCGCCGCCGCCATGCCCTCGCCCAGCGCGTAGGCGACGGCGGCGATGGCGGCGCTGGTCAGGACGACCTGCATCAGCCCCAGGCCGAAGATGTAGCGCCGCATCGCCCGCAGGCGCGACAGCGGCAGTTCCAGCCCGATGGCGAAGAGGAGGAAGACCACCCCGAATTCGGACAGGACCTGGGGAAGCTCCATGTCCACC
>NZ_CP022367.1:685000-765000 GCF_003119115.1 Azospirillum sp. TSH58 | reverse complement strand
GCAGGGTGAGCCGGCCCCTAAGGCGAGGCCGAAAGGCGTAGTCGATGGGAACCACGTTAATATTCGTGGGCCAGCGGGTGTGTGACGAATGGGAAAGCGTGTCGGGCCTTATCGGATTGGCCCGGCTGGGGACCCGTTCCAGGAAACAGCCCCCGCATCAGACCGTACCCCAAACCGACACAGGTGGACTGGTAGAGTATACCCAGGCGCTTGAGAGAATGGTGTTGAAGGAACTCGGCAAATTGCCCTCGTAACTTCGGAAGAAGAGGGCCCCGTTCGTGCGCAAGCGCGGGCGGGGGGCACAGACCAGGGGGTGGCGACTGTTTACTAAAAACACAGGGCTCTGCGAAGCCGTACAAGGCGACGTATAGGGTCTGACGCCTGCCCGGTGCCGGAAGGTTAAGAGGAGGGGTTCACGCTCCGAATTGAAGCCCCGGTAAACGGCGGCCGTAACTATAACGGTCCTAAGGTAGCGAAATTCCTTGTCGGGTAAGTTCCGACCTGCACGAATGGCGTAACGACTTCCCCGCTGTCTCCAACACCAACTCAGCGAAATTGAACTCTCCGTGAAGATGCGGAGTACCCGCGGTCAGACGGAAAGACCCCGTGCACCTTTACTACAGCTTTGCAGTGGTGCTAGGGATCTCATGTGTAGGATAGGTGGGAGGCTAGGAAACCCGGGCGCCAGCTCGGGCGGAGCCAACCTTGAAATACCACCCTTGAGGTCTCTGGCATCTAACCGCGCTCCGTTGATCCGGAGCCGGGACCCTGCATGGCGGGTAGTTTGACTGGGGCGGTCGCCTCCCAAAGTGTAACGGAGGCGCGCGATGGTGGGCTCAGAGCGGTCGGAAATCGCTCGACGAGTGCAATGGCATAAGCCCGCCTGACTGCAAGACAGACAAGTCGAGCAGAGACGAAAGTCGGCCATAGTGATCCGGTGGTTCCATGTGGACGGGCCATCGCTCAACGGATAAAAGGTACGCCGGGGATAACAGGCTGATGACTCCCAAGAGTCCATATCGACGGAGTCGTTTGGCACCTCGATGTCGGCTCATCACATCCTGGGGCTGGAGCAGGTCCCAAGGGTTCGGCTGTTCGCCGATTAAAGTGGTACGTGAGCTGGGTTTAGAACGTCGTGAGACAGTTCGGTCCCTATCTGCCGTGGGTGTCGGAGTTTTGCGAGGATCTGTCCCTAGTACGAGAGGACCGGGATGGACATACCTCTGGTGCACCGGTTGTCACGCCAGTGGCATGGCCGGGTAGCTAAGTATGGACGGGATAACCGCTGAAAGCATCTAAGCGGGAAACCCACCTCTAAACCAGAACTCCCTTGAGAGCCGTGACAGACCATCACGTCGATAGGAGGCATGTGGACGGGCGGCAACGCCTGAAGCTGAGCCTTACTAATCGCTCGATCGGCTTGATCCTTCATGAACGTCGCGTGCAGCGGCAAACCGCTCATGCGCTCAGAAGATGCACCCTCACATTCTCGACTTTACGCACGACCCGAACGAAAAGGGCGCCCGCATCGCTGCGGGCGCCCTTTTCGTTTTTGGAAAACCGCTTACTCGCCGAGATCCTTGAAGCCCATGTCGCTGTCGGCGGCGGTGACGAACCAGTTCTTCGGGTCGCCGATCAGCGGGGTCAGCTCCGGGCGGTCGGCGGCGGGGCGGGCCATCATCCGGGTCGGCTGGCGCAGACCGTTCTTCAGGCAGAGGAAGCCCATCATCGACAGGGGACGGGCCGCCTGGGCGTTCAGCGTGCGGCAGACCAGGGCGGCCAGCCGGTCCCGCCGGGCGCGCTCGACCAGCAGGGCGAAGGCGGGCATCAGCCAGCCCGGACGGGCCAGATAGTCGCACACCACCCCGACGCTCTCGCCGCGCCAGCGGTCCACCCGCAGCACCACATAGGCCATCACCGTGTCGCGCCGCATGACGAGGAAGCGGCGGTGCCGTTCCGCGTTGGGGATCTTGTCGAAGCGCCACTGGAGATAGGCGTGGTCGCGCCGGGCGGCGCAGAGATGCTGCGGCGCCGCGGCCTCCCACAGCCCGTCCATGCGCTCGTCGAAGCGGTCGATTTCGACCAGCCGGGCGCCGAAGGTCCGGGCGGCCGCATGGCCGACCAGGGCGGCGGCGCTCATCGCCGGCTTGCCCAGCCGCGCCATCAGGCGGGCCAGCCCGCCGTCGTAGGGGCTGACGCGCAGGCAGCGCGGCGGGTCGATCACGCGCAGATAGGTCGGGATGTTCCCGAGATCGAGCCAGCCCGCCCGCTTGTAGGACTTGTAGGCGGCGTCGGTCATCGACAGGGAGACGCTCACCTCGCTGGCGGCGGCGTGGGTCTCCGACAGGCCCGGCCCGACGCCGCGCAGACGCCATTCCGGGGCGACCATCAGGTCGATCGCCCAGGAGGCGCGGCGCACCCGCTGCCCCACCTTCAGCGCGAAGGGAATGCCCGCCTGCTGGCCGACGATCCCCCCGTTCCGCTTGCAGACCCAGAGCTGAATCCCCTCCGGATCGGGGGTGGGCGGTTCCTCGAACAGCCAATTGAAATGGGTGTCGTCCAGCAGCGGGGAGTCCGCGCCGAAGTGGTCGCGCTGGAAGGACTCCAGCGCGACGCGATCCTCGGACATGAACCGTTCCACACCCCGCTGAAGCCAGGGCATTGCGGTCATGCGTCGCTCCCATCCACCTCGACCGGCTGCACCAGCGCGGCGTTGCGCAGGATGCGGCCCGACGTGCGGCGCTTCAGGACGATGTCCTTGTAGACGCGACGGACCTGCTCGACCGACAGGTTGAGGGCGCGGGCCGCCTCGTCCTCCGGCACGCCGCGGCCGTAGGCGCAGAGCGCCAGATCCAGCTTGTCGTAGGGGATGGCGTAGTAGAACTCCTCCTGCGACTGCGGCAGGGTGTAGGTGTCGGTGCTCGGCGACTGGCTCTGGATGTCGTCGGGCAGGCCGAGATAGGCGGCCATCTGGTAGACCTGGGTCTTGAACAGATGGGCGATCGGCTTCAGGTCGGCCAGACCGTCGCCGCCGCGCACGAAGAAGCCCAGCTCATACTCCAGCCGGTTCGGCGTGCCGAGGACCGAGTAGTTCAGCCGGTCGGCGTGGGTGTATTCCATGGTCTTGCGGACGCGCTGCTTCAGGTTGGTGGCGGCGACCACCGACAGATAGACGTCCACCGGCATGCGGCTGGTCTGGCGGTCGCCCTCCGGCGCCTCCACCGTCATGGTGAAGTAGTTGACGCGGTCGGCGTCGAGCAGGCCGGCGGCCAGACCGATCTTCTGCTTCCAGCCCGGCCCGTATTCCGGGAACAGGCGACGGATGGCGCTGTCGCGGCGGTCGTAGCAGCCGAGCGCGGTCAGCGGCGCCGTGATGTTCTCCATGATCGGCTCGACGCCCAGGCTCTCGCAGAGCAGCCGGCCGCGGCGGGTGCTGTCCGGCGAGGATTCCTTCTCCGGCATCAGGATGGCCAGGACGCGCTCCGGCCCCAGCGCGCGCACGGCCAGCGCCGCGCAGACCGAGCTGTCGATGCCGCCGGACACGCCGAGCACGACGCCCTGGCGCTTCAGGTCGTGGGCGACGGTGCGCTGGATGAACTGTTCGATCTCCCGGGCAGCCGCCGCGCAGTCGAGCGAGAGGGCGTTGGCGTCGAAGGGATGCAGGGCGTTCAGCATGGTGTCGGTTTTCCCGGTTGGCGTTGTTGCATCGACTGTGAGAAGGGGACTGTGAGAAGGGGACTGTGAGAAGGGGACTGTTGGATAGGACTGTGCCTTGGGGACCGCGCCGGTCCGCCCGATCAGGCGGCGGCGGCGCTGTCCAAATGCTCTTCGAGAATGTGGATGGGCGCGGCGTCCAAGCGGGCGCGGAGCGACGAGGCCCGGCCCGGCAGCTCGTCCAGCACGTTCCGGGCGAGCATCTGGAGGGTGAGCACGCCGACCAGGGCCATCTCCTCGCGCTCGCCGGCCATGCGGCCGTCGGTGCGGTGGGCCTTGGCGGCCAGGGCGGCGACGCCGGCGGCGTCGACCAGCCCGTAGCGGTTCAGCGACTCCTCGGACAGCAGGTCCCGGACATAGGCCGGGGCCTGGGCGCCGAAGAGGGCGGTGGTCATCGGGGCGCGGTAGGGGCGCTTCGGGCGGTGGAAGATCTCCGCCGGCAGCAGGCGCGAGGCGACGCGGCGCAGCGCCAGCTTGTCGCGCAGCCCCAGCATCTTCACCCGGTCGGGCAGGGCGGCGCAGAGGTCGTCCACCTCCGGATCGAGGAAGGGGTAGCGGACCTCGATGCTGTTGGCCATCGCCACCCGGTCGCCCTGGCTGGTCAGCAGGTAGGGCGACATGAAGGCGGCGATCTCCGTCCACTGGGTGCGGGCGAGCGGGCTCCAGCGCGACCAGCCGGCGGGCAGATGGGCGGCCACCACATCGTCGAAGGCCTGCGCGTTGGCGGCGGAGCGCACGTCCGGGGCCAGCAGGCGCTGGGTCCAGCCGGTGTTCTGCCAGCGGATGCGGTGGGCGTAGAAGGGATCGTCCGTCTCCGTCATGCCGCGCTTCCAGAAGGCCTGCCAGAGCGGGCTGTCCTTCTGGCCGCTGGTGGCGGCGTAGGGATGGATGCGGCTGAGCAGCTTCGGGCGCGCCGCGGAGTGCGGCTGCCGCGCCCAGAAGCGGCGGACCTTGTCCTCCTTGAAGATGTCGTAGCCGGCCAGCCACTCGTCGGCGCCCTCGCCGGACAGCACGACGCGGATGCCGCTGTCGCGGACGAGGCGGGAGAGCAGGAACAGCGGCGCCGGGGCGGTGCGGACCAGCGGCGATTCGCCGTGCCAGATGACGTCGGGCAGGGCCGCCTGGATGTCCTCCGCCGTGCAGAGGATGTCGTGATGCTCCGTCCCGACATGGCCGGCGACCAGCCGCTGCTGCGGCGTCTCGTCGAAGGCGTTGTCGGCGAAGCGCACGCCGAAGCTGTGCATCTGCGTGGTGTCGAGCTTGCGGGCCAGCGCCGCGATGACCGAGCTGTCCAGGCCGCCGCTGATGTAGACGCCGACCGGCACGTCGGCGCGCAGCCGCAGGCGGATGGCGTCGAGCAGCTTCTCCTCCAGCCGGTCCGCCGCCTCGTCCAGCGTGATGCGGGACAGGGCGGGATCGCCGGCCATGTCCGGCTCCCAATAGCGGGCCTCGTGCAGGCGCAGGTCGGAGTCGATGCGGATGGCGGTGGCCGGCGGCACGCTCTGCACCCCGGCGAAGACGCTGCCCTGGGGGGCGACGCTCCAGTGGGTGAAGACCTGGGCGAGGCGGGCGGCGTCGAAGCGCGGCTCGATCCGCCCGCCGCCGAACAGGGCCTTGGCCTCCGACGCGAAGGCGAGATGGTCGCCGCTGCGGGCGTAGAACAGCGGCAGGATGCCCAGCCGGTCGCGGACCAGCCACAGCTCCCGCTTCACGGCGTCCCACAGGCCGATGGCGAACTGGCCGTTCAGCTTGGCCCAGGCGGCGGGGCCGTACTCCTCGAAGGCGTGGACGATCACCTCGGTGTCGGTGCGGGTGTAGAAGCGGTGCCCGCGCGCCTCCAGGTCACGCCGCAGCTCGACGTGGTTGAAGATCTCGCCGTTGAAGGTGATCCACAGAGTCCGCTCCTCGTTGTGGATCGGCTGGAAGCCGCCGGCCAGACCGACGATGCTGAGGCGCGCGTGGGCGAGCCCGATCCGCCCGTCGCGGTAGAAGCCGTAGCCGTCCGGGCCGCGGTGCCCGATCATGGCGATCATGCGCTTCAGTTCGTCGAGTCCGGCGGGCTCGGCGCGCGGCCCGGCGAGAACTCCAGCGACACCACACATCGCGCGTTCTCCTGTGTTGTAGGCCCAGCGGAAAAGAGGCAGGCGGAAAAGGGTCAGGCGGTTTCGGCGAGCATCGCGCGCTTGATCTTGCCGGACTCGGTCTTCGGCAGCTCGTCGCGGATCTCGATGAACTTGGGCACCAGATGGCTTTCCAGGCGGCCCCGGCAGTGCTGGCGGATCGCCATCTCGGTCAGGGTGGCGCCGGGGCGGACGACCAGATAGGCCTTCACCGCCATGCCGTCGGCGGGGTCGGGCACGCCGAGGACGGCGGCCTCGACCACGGCCTCCAGCTCGTAGAGGGCGTTCTCGACCTCCTTGGGGCTGACCTTCTCGCCGCGGCACTTGAAGACGTCGTCCTTGCGGCTGACGAAGTAGAGGCAGCCGTCGGCGTCCATGGTGAAGAGATCGCCGGTGTAGAGCAGCGTCTCGCCCTGCGGCCCGCTGCGCAGGCGCTTGGCGGTCTCCTCCGGGCGGTTCCAGTAGCCGCGCATCACGTTGGCGCCGCGGACCACCAGTTCGCCGACCTCGCCGGGGGCGGCGCGGTTGCCCAGCTCGTCCACCACATAGGCTTCGCAGTTGGGGATGGCCCGGCCCACCGAGGCGGTCTTGGTGCCGAGGTCGCGCGGGTCGAGGTAGCAGATGCGGGTGCAGCACTCCGTCATGCCGTACATCGAGTAGAAGGCGGCATCGGGAAAGCGCTCGCGCAGGCGGTCGATGTGGGCGGTCGGCAGGGGGGCCGCCGCGTTGGTCAGATAGCGCAGGGAGGACAGGTCGGCGGTCTTCAGCGCCTCCATCCCCAGCAGCGTGGAGAAGAAGGTCGGCACGCCGGGCAGGCCGGTGATGCGGTGCTTCACCATGCGGGCCAGCGTTTCCGCCGGGAAGGCGAAGGAGCGTTCCAGGACCACCGTGAAGCCGACCCGCGCCCCGGTCAGGATCTGCGACAGGCCGTACCCGAAGGTCAGCGGCAGGACGCACATCACGACGTCGTCGGGCGTGTTCTCCAGATAGGTGGAGATCGACCAGGTGGTGTTCACCAGCGCGGCGTGGCTGAGCATGACGCCCTTGGGCCGCCCGGTGGTTCCCGAGGTGTAGAGGATGGCGGCCAGATCCTGGTCGATCAGGCCGCGGCTTTGCGGCTTGGCGCTTCCGGACGGGGCGTCCGGATGGGCTGCCACGATGTCTGTGAAGGAGAGCCCGCCGGCCCCGGCCGGCACGGCGGGCCCGACCCACAGCGTCGTGGCGAGGTGAGGCGCCTCGCCAGCCGCCGGCACAACCTGCCGGGCGAGCGCGGCAGGCGCGATCAACGCCCGCACGCCGGCATCGGTCAGGATGTAGGCCAGCTTGTCCGCCTTGGTGGACGGGTTGACGGGGACATAGACGGCCCCGGCCTTCAGCGCGCCGAACAGGCCCGCGACATACTCGATCGAGTTCTCCAGCATGACCGCCACGCGGTCGCCGCGCACCACCCCGGCGGACTGGAGCGCGCAGGCGACGGCGTCGCTCTGGCGGTCCAGCTCGGCGAAGGTGACGGCGTTCTCACCCGCGATCAGCGCGGTGTGGTGAGGCCGCCTTTCGGCGGTTTCGCTGAGGAACTGATGAAGCAGGTGCGCCATGACGCTGTTCCCTTGCCTGACTCCGGTGACTGTCCCGATGGTCCGTTCCGTCCTGGCGGAAGGATCAGGCCGCGTCCTTCAGGGTCCGCTTGCGCTCGACATAGGCGGCGATGCGGCTGACCGACTCGAGGTTGTCGGCCACCATGTCCTCGTCCTCGACGATGATGCCGAAGTGCTCCTCGAGGAAGGCCACCACGTGCATGATGCCGGTGGAGTCGATGATGCCGGTCTCCAGCAGGGATTCGGCGTTGTCGAAGCCGGAGTCGCTGCCGAGCAGGAAGTTCTCCACGATGAAGGCGCGGATCTCCTGGGTGGCGGGTGCGCTCAGGGTCGTCGTCTCGGTGGTGATGGCGGTCCGCATGTCGCTGGCAACTCCTGTGGGTTTGATCGTCGATCCTTGGCCGGCAGTTCGGGACGGTGGTCGGCCTCTGTGGGAGTTACTCCAAAGGGGTCGGTCCGTTCCTTTCGGTGTTACCGCCTCGTTGCGTGGGATTGGGAAAGGCATTTCCCGTTCTTTGCAGAGAGGTTCCGGCAACGCCGCCGAGTACGTCATTCTTTATTGCATTCGAATGCGGTGTTTTCGAGAGTGCAAAGGATGATCGGACGGTGAAGACAGTGGCTAACCACTCAGGGTCATTGCAATTGAGCAGGGAATACCTTCTCGTACTCTTGGGGAACCCTCTCTGACTTGCGGCGTAGGAGGGCCTATCGCTCTCGTCATGGTTGCTGAGGGGGTTGCGCGTGCTTTCCCTCGCCCCTCCGGGGAGAGGGTGGCCCGAAGGGCCGGGTGAGGGGGTTGCGCGTGGCGGGACGTCCGGCAAAAGCGCAACCCCCTCACCCTAACCCTCTCCCCAGAGGGGAGAGGGGACATCTGAAGCGCTTGTCATAAGGCGAGGATCACGCCGCCGGCAGGGGATCGCCGTGTGTCGGGGTCGGCGCCGGCGCGCCGCCGCCGTTCTTGCGCTTGCGCAGCCAGGCCGGAATGCCGGTCACCTGCACCGACAGCCAGTCCATCGAGGCGTCGTCGGAAATCGGCACGGCGTGCAGGCGCAGCGGGTCCGCCTTCGGACCGTTCCAGCCCGGATCGATGGTGCGCGCGGTGCGGTAGCCGGCCTGGCGGATGATCGCCACCTCGCGGTCGCTGAAATCGCCGTTGGGGAAGGCGAAATGGCGGCAGGGCAGGCCGGTGGCCTCCTCCAGCTCGGTCTTGCACAGAGCGATCTCCTCGGCGCAGCGCTGGTCGTCGCATTGCAGGAGGATCGGGTGGGTGCGGGTGTGGGCGCCGTAATCGGTGACGGAGGCCAGATGCCGCACCTCGTCCCAGGTCAGCGACTGGCGGTCGGCGCCGTCCAGGTCGGGATCGTCGCCGGCTTCGGCCAGCCGGCGGCGGCGTTCGGGGTCGGAAAGGCGTTTCAGCGTCTCGACGCCGATTCGCCCGGCGGCTCCGGTCTTCCACCAGTAGGGGCGGGCGGTGCCGACCACGCGGCTGCACAGATAGATGGTCGGGCGCACCCCGAATTCCTTGAACAGGGGTTCCAGGCGGGCGTTGTTGCGGTGGCCGTCGTCGAAGGTGACGACAAGCGGATAGGGCGGCAGGTCGCCCCACCGCCCGCTCTCCAGCGCGTCGGCCACCGCGTCCAGCGTGGTGAAGCTGTAGCGTTCGGCGTACCAGGCGAGATGGGCGCGCATCACCTCCGGGTCCGGGTCGTGATACACGACGATCGTCACGTTCCGGCGCGCGAACAGGTTTCGGAACAGGGCACCGACTCCCGTCCAGCGCACGATTCCGGCCGCGATGGCTTGCTTCATGGGGATTGGACCTCTGCTGTGTGTCCGGTCCTTTGTTCACGGCTGGCGAGGCGGTTGCGGACCGGTTGAATGGCAGGACGGGCCCGGTGCTGGACCGGGCCCGGATCGGCGGGATCGTCAGCCGGAGCGCGCCCGGCGTGGCCCGATGGATGCCGTGGGCGCCGGCTCGGACATCCAGCCGCGGGCGTTGCGTCGGTAGATCTCGACGATGCGCTCGCGGTAGACGGCGATGTCGAACTGCCGTTCGAAGCGGCGGCGGGCGCCCTGGCCCAGCCGGCGGCGCAGCTCCGCGTCGTCGATCACGCGGGCCAGCGCCTCGGCCAGGGCCGCCCGGTCGCCCGGCGGAACCAGCAGGCCGGTCTCCTCGTCGGCGATGGCGTCGCCCACGCTGCCGACCGGGGTGGCGACGATGGTCAGGCCGTTGGCCATGGCCTCCAGAACCGACATCGGCAGGCCTTCGAACATGGAGGGCTGGACCAGAACATGGGCCTGCACCAGCTCCTTGCGGCAGCCGGTCTGGTCGAGCCAGCCGGTGAAGCGCACACGATCCTCAAGCCCAAGCGCCTTGGCCTGGGCGCGGTAGGTCTCCAGATCGCCGTCGCCGGCGATGGTCAGCTGCCAGGAGCGGCTGCGGCAGGCCTCCGACGCCAGGGCGTCCAGCAGGACGTCGATGCCCTTCAGCTTGATCAGGCGGCCGAGGAACAGCAGGCGCACCGGCCCGTCCTCCGCGCGCTCCGGGATGGTCTCCGGCCCCGGCACGGCGTTGTGCAGAAGGGTCGTACGGCGCACGGCCGGGAAGGTGGTGACCACCCAGTTGCGCCAGTATTCGCCCAGCACCACCACCTCGCTGGTCATCTCCATCATGTGGCGGATGGCCCAGCGGGACAGCGGCTTGGCGTCCTCGTAATGCTTCGGAAAACGGCCCCCGTGCAGATGCAGCACGACCGGCACCCGGAACAGCGAAGCCATGGCGACGATCAGCCCCTTGCGCAGAACGCTGCCGTACTCGGCCATGTGGATGTGCACGAGCTGGGCCTTGCCGGTCACGAAGCAGCCGAACAGGCGCAGCATCGCGGCGGCGAAGTAGAAGGGCATCAGGTGGAATTTCGCGTCCGGCCCGTAGCTGTCGATCACCTCGAACTTCACGTCGGGGCGGTTTTCCCTTAAGTCCGCCGTGAAGTTGTCGACGATTCGCCCCATGCCGCCCTTTTCGAGGGTGCCGCCGGGTGAAACGATGTAGATCATATCCGCTCCTGACTGTCGCGCTCCCCTCGCGAGGCTTCAGGGAGGAAGGAATAGGGACCCCGCGGAAAAATGGGTTCTTACTGTCGGCCCGCGCGGGTCAGCGATGGCTTCGCCGCCGCGGCGTCGGGCAGCGCCCCCAGCGAGGGGCGCCGAACGGCGTCGGGACGGTTCAGCTCCGCATAGATGTCCTGAAGGCTGCGGCCGTAGGACTCGATGACGAATTTCTCCAGGAACAGCCGGCGCCCCTCCGCCGACAGGCGCGCGTAGAGCGCCGGCCGGGCGGCGAGGTCGCGGACCGCATGGGCCAGCGCCTCCGGGTCGTTGACCGGGACGATGCGCGCCGTCTCCCCGTCGGTCAGCACCTCCGGGATCGAGCCGACCGGGGTGGTGACGACCGGCATGCCGGTGGACAGCGCCTCCAGGATCACCATGGGCAGACCCTCGTGGGTCGAGGGCAGAAGCAGCATGTCGTGATCGCGCAGATGGGCGTGCGCCTGCTCGCGGGAGATCCAGCCCTCGAACCGGCATTCGCCGTCCACGCCCAGTTCCGCCGCCATGCGGCGGTAGCCCTCGACGTCGCCGCCGCCGCCGATGGTCACCCGGAAGCGGAAGCCCTGGTCCTTCATCAGCCGGCAGGAACGCAGCAGCGTGCCGATGCCCTTGCGCTCCGACAGGTTGGCGAGCACCAGGAGCGACACGATCGCTCCCTCCGGCGGCGCGGCGCGCACCGGCAGGTCGGCGCCGATGTCCGGCACGGCGTTGTAGAGCACGCGCACCTTGTGCGGGTCCGTTCCGACCGACTGCACCAGGAAGTTCCGCCAGCTCTCGCCCAGCACCAGCGCGATGCCGCAGCGGTCGAACAGCCAGCGGCTGATCGCGCGGGACACCGGCCCCTTGTCGAAATACTCCATGAAGGACGCGCCGTGCAGATGCACGACCGTGGGGCAGGAGAACAGCCCGGCGAAGAGCTGGACCACCGCCTTGCGCCAGACGCTGGCGTTCTCCGACACGTTGATGTGCACGACCGACGGGCGGTGCCGCAGCATCATGGCGCCCAGCCGCGCCAGCGTGCCGGCCAGATAGACCGGCGACAGCAGGGCGCTGCCGGTGCCGCGGGTGTCGAGCACCACGGTGTCCGGGGCGGCGGGACTGTTCTGGAAGGCGTCGACGATGTAGCCCGTCATCCGCCCGATCCCCCCGCCGCCGTCGAGCGCGCCGGGGGTGGCGAAGACAATGCAGGCGCGGGACGCCTTCTTGCGACGGAAACCCCTGTCGATCAAACCCATTCTGACCTCACGCCGCGCCGGGAGCCGAGAAGATGGCCTGACGCAGTCGGCGCCGCAGCCCGACCGGCATCAGCGAATGCATCAGGAAGGTGGTCAGCGCCATCGGGGTCGGCGCGCCGTCCCGCAGCGCCGATTTCAGGATGCGCTTGCGCACCGCCGGGGTGCGCGCCGCCTGTTCCCCGCCGGTGGCCTGCAGCAGCAGGCTGGCGTAGGCGCGGGGCGACAGCTTGGGCCGCACCGACTCCGCCCAGTTCAGGGCCATGTCGATGTTGTGGCAGGTGGACAGGGTGATGCGGTCCGATTCCGTGTAATGGATCGCCAGCACCTCCGGCACCGTCACCAGGGCGCAGCTTTCGATCTGCCCGCAGGAGATCAGCCACTCCCAGTCGTCGAAGGCCGACTTGGGGATCGGCTGGCGCTGGAGCAGCGCCTTCGGCGCCAGCAGGGTGGTGGTGGGGGCGAAGGTCTCGCCCTTGAACAGCCCGTGGCGGACGAACAGGTAGTCGCCGATCCGGTCCCGCGGGGTGCACAGGCGCCGCGGCCATTCGAAGTCGCCGCGGGCCGTCACCACCTTGCAGCGGCAGCTCATGATCGGGTAGCGCACGCCGGGCGGGCGGGCGGCCATCTGCAGGGCGATCTTGCCCGGCATCCATTCGTCGTCGTCGTCGAGGAAGGCGATCCAGGCGCCCTTCGCGCGCTCCACGCCCAGATTGCGGGCGCCGGCGGCGCCGCGGTTCTGTTCCAGCGCGATCACGGTCAGCCGGGGATCGCCGAACGCCCGCAGGCGCTCCTCGGTGGCGGGGTCGGGTCCGTCGATGACGACGACCACCTCGAGCGGGGCGTAGGTCTGCCCCAGGGCGCTTTCCACGGCCCGCGCGACCATGTCCGGCCGGTTGCGGGTGGGAATGACGACGGTGACCATCTCTTGCGGGGCCATCTCTTGCGGGGCCATCTCTTGCGGGCCCGTCTCTTGCGGCGGCGTCATGACACTACCTTCTGTCGCGACGGAGAATTCGGGGGGCGGAACATGCGGTGGCTCCTTTCCGTCAGCCGGGCCGGACCGGACCGCTCCAACCGGCGGCCGGCGGCCCGCCGTAGGAGGTTCCGTAGGGGGAGGAACTGGCGTAGGCGGCATGGGCGTTCTGCTGCTGGTCCTCGATCCGGGCCTGCATCTTCGCCCAGCGGCGGCGCTGCACGAGGCGGGTCACCGCGATCACCAGCACGATCCAGTTCAGGGAGTGGCGTTCCAGGAACACGCTTTCCGACACCGAGATCAGCAGCAGGGCGCAGCCGACGGTGAAGATCCAGGCGGGCTCGGCGCGGTTCCCGCTGTAGCGGATGGCGCCGAAGCCCTGGATCAGCAGCCGGCCCATCAGCATCGCCGTCAGGATCACGCCGGGCAGGCCGAGGTCGAGCCACGCCTCCATCCACCCGTTGTGGGCGGAGTTGATGCCCCAGCCCTGGGTGAAGGTGCTGCCCGGCCCGTAGGCCCCGTACCAGTAGGCGCCGTAGCCCCAGCCGAGCAGGAAGCGGTCCTGGATCGACATCAGCGTGTGCTCCCACAGCACCGTGCGCCCGGTCAGCGTCGGGTCGCGGCCCAGCATGTAGAGGATGTCGTGCCAGAAGGTCGTGCCGCTGGTGATGCCGACCACCGCGACCAGCAGGACGAAGGCCATGGCCGGCGCGAAGCTGCGGATGCCGCCGCGCACGAAGCCGCTGACCAGCAGCAGGCCGGCGACCAGGATCGAGGTGACCAGACCGGTGCCCGACCGGCTCATCACGATCAGCAGCAGGGCCATCAGCAGCAGCGGGCGGACCACCCAGCGCTTGCCCTCGCGGGTCCAGTCGAGCCAGAGCAGGCAGAGCACCAGCCAGACCATCATGCGGCCCGTCACGTTCTTCTGCCAGAAGATGCCCTTCCAGGCGCCGACATGCTGCTCGTGGTCGAGACCGACCGCCGGCATGGCGAAGACCGAGACGTAGGACAGCACCATCAGGATCGACAGGCCCGTCGCCAGCATCCGGACGATTTCCGGGAAGGTGTAGCGCAGGGCCAGGTAGACGGCGAAGGCGGTGGTGAACAGGAAGGCCACCGCGCGGCGCAGCGTCACGTCCGGGTAGATCGACCACAGGGCCGACAGGAAGGCCAGCGCCACGATCAGCGACACCGCCGGGCTTCCCGTCGGGATGCGGAAGGCCAGGCTGGGCCGCAGCGCGATCAGGCCCAGGATCATGACGTAGACGGCCATGAAGTAGATCACCGCGCCCGGCGCGTCCGGATCGGTCGCGCCGCCGCCGGTCAGCAGCGCCGGGAGCACCGACCCGCCGAACGAGACGATGCAGAAGACGGTGATGCTCTTTTCCAGAACTTCGAGGACTTTCATGGGGCCGCTGTTCCGGTGAAAAGGGCTGCTATGGCAGTGAACGCCCATGACGGGCGCACCGCATCGTTTTCTGAAGATGCCAACCCGATGCCCGGACCTGTAGCCGGGCGGAGGCATTAGGCCGAAGGAGGCCATCCCCGTCGGGGCTACCTCCGGCTGGGCCATCCACCCCGATCTTGCGGGTCCCGCAGGGCATATGCGGCCCGGATCCCGAACGGAGCCCAGAAAAGGGAAGGCCCCTCTCCCGCGTGGGAAGAGGGGCCTGGATGGAGCGCCGCAGGGTCATGACCCGTCGCCCTTGAGGACGATCACCGCCGTCTTGCACAGGATGTAGAAGTCGAACAGCAGGCCGCAGTTGCGGACGTAGAAGACGTCCATGGCGACGCGTTCCTGGAAGGTGGTGCGGTGGCGCCCCGACACCTGCCAGTAGCCGGTCAGGCCCGGACGGACGGAGCCGATGACCTCGGCCGAGGCGCCGACCTCCGGCAGTTCCTTCGGCATGTAGGCGCGCGGGCCGATCAGGCTCATGTCGCCCATCAGGATGTTCACCAGCTGCGGCAGCTCGTCGAGCGAGGTCTTGCGCAGGAAGCGGCCGACCGGGGTGATGCGCGGGTCGTAGGTCAGCTTGTGGTAGGTCATGTACTCTTCGCGCATCTTCGGGTCATTCTCCAGCAGGCGCTGGAGATGCTCCTCCGCGTTGATGTGCATCGAGCGGAACTTCAGCACGTCGAAGGTCTTGTCGCCGCCGGCCCAGCGCTTCTGGCGGAACATGACCGGGCCGGGGCTGTCCAGCCGGATCGCCGCGGCGATGCCCAGCATCAGCGGCGCCACCGCCACCAGCAGGAGGCCCGACAGCAGGATGTCCAGGGCGCGGCGGATGCGCAGGTAGCTGGTCGGCGGGCGCACCGAGACGCGCAGCGCCAGCGAGCCGTGCAGGTTGTGGTAGGTGGCGTCCACCGCGCTGACGTTGCCCTCGCCCAGCAGGCAGTAGACCTGCTTGAAGGGCAGCCGCTCGACGAGCGCCGTCAGCTCCTTCTTGTGGCGCCCGATGTCGGCGACGATGGCGGCCTGGGCCTGCTGGGCGTAGGCCGGGGACTTGGCGAGCAGGTCGGTCGAGCCGACCACCGGCAGGTTGGCGACGCGGGTCTGCCACAGCGTGTCGTCGTCGTCGAAGAAGCAGACCGGGCGCATCCCCAGCCAGGGCAGGCGCTGCAGCTTCTCCGCGATGGCCGCCCCCTGCGGGCCGGCGCCGACGATGACCACCGGGGTGCGCCAGTTCAGCGCGCTGGCCATCAGGCCGTGCACCAGCAGCAGGTCGGCAGCGTAGGTGATCGCGAAGCCGATGAGGGCGACCGACAGAGCCTCGACGAAGAAGGAGCGGAAGCCGTCCATCACGATGAAGGGCACGGCCAGCACGGCGACCGACAGCAGGGCCGCCTGGAAGGTGCGGCGGGTCCGCTCCAGATAGTCGAAGCGGCCCAGCGAATAAATTCCGAAGACCGATTTCACCAGCGGCACCAGCATCAGGCCGGTGACCAGGGCGCGCTGCGACAGATCCGCTTCCGCGGTCAGGGTGTCGCTTCCGAACAGTTGGATGAGCGTCCAGCCGAGCAGGGCGAGCATGAAGCCGTCGGACAGCGCCAACAGCAGCCCGGGTCCCACCGTCGGCATGGCCGTCTTCTTCACCGGGGCCAGATTGATGACCGCTTCTGGGTCGAGTTTGCTCATCGCAGGTCCCATTTATGTGTGAAACGGAATGTCATCCGCCTCGCGCCTGACCTAACGCGCCGCAGCGTAAGACGGTCTCTCATCAGCTTTTTCTTTGAGTCTTCCTGTGTTCCGAAAGACACACAAATATCAGCGCTTGCCTTGCCTCTGTGCAGACAGATCAGGAGGTTGCGCTGTTCTCCACGAATTAGGATAAAGGCTGCCGTCAATCAACAAATCACAAGAGGCTTCCTCCGCCAGCGGCGATACCCCTTACATGCTGGATGGTTTCAGTGGGGTGAGTTTGAAGAGATTAAGGAAAGCGGGTGACTTCGTCCGGATCATCCGGATCGGTGGCGGCGCTGCCACCGCCGGTCCCCGGCTACCCCTTTTCTTCCCGCAAATTGGGGGTATTCGGGGGATGTTCCCTGTCCCCTATGGTCGGGTGCGGCGCCGGGTGGCGGCGGATTGCTCCGGGTTGGTCTGCCCGTCCCGCCGAGGCGATGGCGTGGACGTATCCCATAAGAATCCGCCGGGCGATTCCGGGTGAGACGGTGTCTCCAACGCCCCGTTGATCGCGGTGATGTGCCCTCGCAGGCTGGGCGGGTTGTCTGCCGGGTGGTTCGGCCGATTGCTTCCACCCCGGCCCTCCCCCGCTGACGCAGGGGAGGGTGCCTTCTGCGAAGCGGCGGCAGTCCCCTCCCCTGCGCCAGCGGGGGAGGGTTAGCGTGGGGGCGGGGACGTCGCCGACGCGCCTTCATGGGGATAAGCCTGAAGAACAGCGTGACGGCACCAACGCGAAATTGAAACGTCCCGGTCCGGTTCCAATCATCGGAATTGCGTTCGCGGGTGCGGCAATGCCGCCCCACCGGAGTTCTAGGCGGAGTTCCTGATGGCGTCCGAAGCAGCGACGATCTTGAAACACGGTTGGCTGTTCATGCTGGCCAACGTGGTGAACCGGGCTGCCGGGCTTCTGCTCCTGCCGCTCTACACCCGGCTTCTCAGCCCTTCCGAATTCGGCGTCTACGCGCTGGTGGTGGTGGTCGCCGATCTGCTGGCGGTCATGCTGATGATCGGCATGAACAACGCCTTCACCGCCGTCTATTTCGAACACGCCGAGGAAAGCGACCGGCGTCGCGTCGCCAGCACCTGCCTGCTGGCGGTGGTCGGCACGTCGGTGGCCATGGTCGGGCTGGCCTGGCCGCTGGGCATGGCGGGAAGCTGGGCGATGTTCGGCGACACCGGCCATGCGGCGGTGATGGCGATCGCCCTGGCCGGCGTCGCCCTGACCACCCTGTTCGAGCTGGCGCTGGCCTATTACCGGGCGCGCAAGCGGTCGGGCCTGTGCCTGCTGGTGTCGCTGGCCAAGGTGGTGGCCCTGCTCGCCTTCAACCTGCTGTTCCTGTGGGCGCTCGGCCTCGGGGTGGAGGGCATCTTCCTGGCGAACGGCGCGTCCTTCCTGGCGCTCGGCCTCCTGCTCGTGGCGGCGATCCTGAAGGACACCGGCTTCTCCTTCTCCTTCCCGATCCTGAAGCGGGTGGCGGCGCTGGGGCTGCCCTACGCGCCGCAGTCGCTGCTGGACATCGCCAACAACTTCGTCTCGCGCTGGCTGCTGAACATCCTGCTGTCCACGGCGGCGGTGGGCCTGTTCGCCTTCGGGATGCGGCTGTCGCAGATCCTCTTCATGTTCCTGACCGCCTCCTTCCTGCAGATCTGGTCGGTCAGCCGGCTGGAGGCGCAGCATGGTGCCGCGGACCACGCCCAGGCGGACTTCGTCTTCCACCTGTTCGTCGTCCTGCTGACCGGGGCCGGGCTGGGGCTGGCGCTGACCGCGCCGGAGATCCTCTGGCTGATCGCGTCCGCCGACTACACGCCGGTGCTGACCAGCATGCCCTTCCTGGTGCTGGCCTATGTGCTGCACGGGGTGCGGATGAATCCGGAGGTGGCGATCCTGAAGGCCAAGCGCGTCGGCGTGCTGCCCTGGATCTCCGCGGCCAGCCTCGCGGTGGGATCGGCGCTGGCCCTGGCGCTGGTCTGGCAGTGGGGCCTGCTCGGCGCCGCGCTGGCCAAT
The DNA here is from genome assembly GCF_003119115.1 of Azospirillum sp. TSH58. Taxonomy (NCBI): domain Bacteria; kingdom Pseudomonadati; phylum Pseudomonadota; class Alphaproteobacteria; order Rhodospirillales; family Azospirillaceae; genus Azospirillum; species Azospirillum sp. TSH58. The sequence continues at coordinate 747,069 of NZ_CP022367.1, read as the reverse complement.
CTCGGGCGCGAGGTCTTCCAGATCGTCCTGACCGAGACGGTGCGCCGCCGCATCTGCCGCGACGAACTGCCGCTGAACGCCGTGCGGATCGGCTGGATCCTCGTGCCGGCGGGCTTCGCCTACGCGGCGGGCTGGTACCTGTTCGGCACCGAGGTCGATCCGGCCTTCACCGCCGAGAAGGTGCTGCTGGTGCTGGTGTTCCTGGCCGCGGCGGTGTTCGGGCCGGGCATGGGGTCGGCGGGCCGGGCGCTGCTGGGCAAGCTGCTGCTGGGCCGCGTCCGCCGCCTGCAATCGGCGTCCTGAGAGCGCGTGCCCTGAAAAAGGAACGGGCCGGCGGATCGCTCCGCCGGCCCGTTCGCATGGTCCGCTTTCGCGGTCGTTACGCGGCCTGATGCTCGAGCAGCAGGTTCACGGCGTCCACCGTCATCATGTGCGAGAAGTCGACCGACGACAGGTCGAGCGCGGACTGCACGCCCACCGACTGCACCGTCGCCGTGTCCTGGGCCAGGCTGTGCGCCAGCAGGTCCGCCGACAGGGCCTGGGCGGAGCCCGGCGGGTTGATGGTGCCGATGCCGGTCCCGTCGGCGATGGTCGCCTGCGTCGGGTTGGAGAGCTTCAGGTTGAAGGTCTCGACGCCCTCGACCACGTCGTCGCTCAGCACCTTGACGGCGACCGTCTTGGTGGTCTCGCCGGCGGCGAAGGTCAGCTTGCCGCTGGTCGCCAGATAGTCCGAACCGGCCTTGGCCGTGCCGTCCGCCGTGGCGTAGTCCACCGTCACCGTCTGGTTGTAGGCCTGGGACAGCTTCACCGTGAACACGGCGTCGGTGGTGACCGGGCTGGCGGCGGTGCTGCTGTACAGGCCGGGCTTGATGGCGTTGTACTTGTTGTAGTCCACCTTCCAGCTGTCGTTCATGATGCCGCCGGTGTCGCCCGAACCGGGGCTCCAGGCCCAGTAGGTCCAGCTCGCACCCTGCTGGCCCGCGGCGAGGTCGATCTTGCCGTCACCGTTCCAGTCGCCGTTCATGTACTGGATCAGCTTGGGCATCCACGCCTTGTCGATGGCGGTTTCCATGCGGCTGCCGAACTCGCCGACCAGGATCGGGGTCTCGTCGTTCTGGATGAAGTGGCCCCACATCTGGTCCCACTTCGCCGGCATGTTGTTCGGGAAGTTGCCGGCCTTGAACCAGTCCATCATGTAGAGCGACGGGCCGTAGTCGTGGACCGAGTAGACCAGCTTGCCGGGCTCGTTGAACTTGACCTCGTAGTTCTTCTCGCCGAGCAGGTTGCCGCCCCACCAGTACCACTGGTTCTGATAGGTCTCGATGCCCTCGACGATCAGCAGCCAGTCCTTGTTGACCGACTGGATGGCGTTGCCGATGCGCTCCGCGGCGCGGGCCCAGTCGTTCGGGCCGCCGTCGCCCCAGGTGGCCGGGTTGTGCGGCTCGTTGTGCAGGTCGGCGCCGATGACGGCGTCGTTGCCCTTGTAACGGGTCGCCAGCATCTTCCAGTTCTCGATCATCTTCGATTCCGGGTACTGGCTGGTGTACCAGAGCCCGTTCTCGTTGGCCGACGCGCCGTCGCCGGAGCGGTGGTGGTCGAGGATGATCTTCATGCCGATCTTGTCGGCGTAGTCGATGATCTTGTCGAAGACCTCCAGCGAGGTCTTGCCGCGCAGGTCGGGGTTCTTCGAATAGTCGATGCCGGTCGGCATGCGGCCGTTGTCGAGCATCGCGTCGGAGTAGGGCAGGCGGATGGTGTTGAAGCCCAGATCCTTCATCTGGTTCATGTGGCTCTGGTAGCTGTCCATCCACAGCCCCTGCGGCGCGAAGGCGTAGCCCTCGGCCCCGAACCAGTTCACGCCGGTCAGCTTCACGGCCTTGCCGCTGCTGTCCATGATCTGGCCGCCATCGGTGTGCAGGAAGCCCGGCGCGATGCCGGTGGTCTTGCCGGTCGGCTCGGTAACCGAGACGTCGCTGACCGACAGGGTCGGCTTGGTCGGGGTGGGGGCCGGCGGGGTGGTGGGGTTGGTCGGGTTGGAGGAGCCGGGGAAGAAGCTCTTGTCGGCGTCGACCACCAGCGTGCCGTTCCACCACATGCCGGACTGGCCCTTCACCACGTCCTTGCCGTCGAGCGCGCCCTTGTCATAGGTGACGTTGCTGTCGGTGGGCATGACCGACTTGCCGTTGATGGTGATCTTGTTGACCAGCAGGTTGCGGTCCTGGCCGTTCACCGTGGCGTCGTTGTCGTACTGGATCTGGACCTTGTGCGCCTGATCCGCCGTGGCGTTGATCGAGAAGGCGTAGTCCTTGGCCGAGGCGCCGGCCATGCCCTCACCGACCTTCTTGCCGTCGATCAGCAGATTGAAATGCGCGTTGACGCCGGCGGCGGCGTTGCCCTGCAGGTTCAGGATGACCTGGGTGTTGCCGGCGGGGGCCGGCGGCGTCGGGACCGGGAAATAGTCCTTGGTCAGGGCGAAATCGAGCGAACCGTCCCACCACATGCCTTCCTGGCCGGGAATCACGTCCTTGCCGTCGGAGGCGCTGCGGTCGTAGCTGACCAGCGAGCTGGTGGAGGCGACGGGCTTGCCGTTCACTTCCAGCGACTTGACGAGCAGGTTGCGGTCCTGCCCGTTCACATAGCCGTCGTTGAAGTAGACGATCTGAACCTTGTGCGCCTGATCCGGTGCGACCTGGGCCTTGAAGGTGTAACGGCCGGCGCTGGTCGAGCTGACCGTCGCCTGGCCGAGGTTGACACCATCCAGGAGCAGCCGGAACTGCGGCCAGATCCCGCCGGCAGCCTGCCCCGAGGCGTTGACGACGAAGGTCGTGTCGACGAGACCCGTGGTGGTCGTTGCCATTGGAAGTAACCTCTCTCCATTTTCGGTGGAGGAAAGGTGACGCCCAATTGGTTAACGAGGTATTTCGGATTTTAGGGAAATGCGACTCAAAAGCCACGACAGGCTGTGAAAAGAATGGGGCGCGAAAATCCGCCTTTGCTGCGGTTTCCGCGCCACAGTGGGACCTTGCCGCCACGGCGAGGAGAAAGTGTAAAGTCTTGTTACAGAAAGGTTTCCGGAAGCCGTTGAATCAGCCCTCGTGACTTTTGTGAGCCACCATGAAGACCTCCGGGCGGAACAGGTAGAGCTGGCCGAGCTTGCCGAGCTTGCGCCGCAGGGTTAACGGCATCGCCCCCATGAAGGATTCCACGGCCTTCACATAAGCCAGATAGCCGGCACCGGAGCCATGGATGGGCAGGCGCTTGCGGACCGCCATCGGGGCGATGTAGACGGCCTCCATCCGGGTGAAGCCGGCCTCGCGCAGCGCGCGCTCGGTCTCGCTCCAGGTGTATTCGCGCAGATGCATGCAGATCGGCTCGTCCAGCCCGAAGACCTCCGACAGGTCCATCGGCCCGGCGTGCTTGTGCGGCATGCTGAGCACGTAGCGCCCGCCCGGCTTCAGGATGGCGTGCACGTTGGACAGGTGCACGGACACGTCCTCGGGGTGGAGATGCTCGATGACGTGGGTGGAGACGACGGCGTCGTAATGGCCGCGCGGCTCGAACTCGGCGAGGTTGACGCCGTCGCAGCAGCGCCACGTCACGTTGGAGCGCTCGTCCGTCCAGCGCTCCCCGCGCTCGCGGGTGATCTCGGTGGCGACGCAGCGGTGGCCGTGGCGGGCGAGATAGCTGAGCAGCCGGCCCTTGCCCGACCCGACCTCGTAGACGTCCCGCGCGCCCTTGAGCAGCGTCAGGAAATGGCGGAAGTCCAGCTCGTCGTTCTGCGCCGCCGTGTCCACCGCGTCGTTCAGCCAGGGGCACGCGCTGTAGAGGGTGGTGTAGTTCCGCTCGAACACCGTCCAGCGCTCTTCGCGGCGGGAGTCCAGCAGCTCGCGGGCGAGCTGGCGTTCCAGGTCCCAATGCTGGCGGACCATGGTTTCGCTGAGGGGGTAGTTCGGGGCCAGACCGAACTTCCGCTTGTAGCGGGCGACCAGCTCATCCGACGTCAACGTGTCCACAGATCACCTCGTTGGGAGAAACGCCGCTGTTCCGATAATCTAAGGGCGCCGTCGGAAATCCTTACAGGCGCGGACGGCGGATCGGACCGCGCGATCGGGCGGGGTAGGGGAGCCGGAAGGGGTACCGCACCGCCTCCCGGCCGGATTCGCCCTGATCCGCCTCACCCCGACCGGTTGCGCCCGCGCAGCGCCTGCACCGACGCCTCGTACAGCGGCAGCGGGCGCGACGCCGCGTCGTAGGGGGACGGGTGGGGCTTCAGCTCCGGCATCTCGCGGGAGATGTAGTTCAGGTCGGAGCGCAGGTGCCACCAGCACAGCTCGGCCAGCCGGGCGTTGCCGGCGATGTCGCCCAGATACTGCCCGGCCAGGAAGGCCATGGCGCGGTCCTTCTCCGCCCGCGACCAGGAACGCGGCAGATGCTTCTCGTTCACGTCGAACTCGGTGACGTGGATGGGCAGGCCCAGCCGGTCCATGGCCCGCAGGAAGCCCTTCATGCCCTCGCGGTCGTAGGGCTTGCCGGCCATCAGGTGGCTTTGCAGCCCCACCCCGTCGATCGGCACGCCGCGCTTGACCGCGTCGGTCAGCCAGGTCTGGAAGTAGGCGCGCTTGCGCTGCTGCCAGCCCTCGTCGATCTCGATACCGAACTCGTTGATGACCAGCTTGGCGGAGGGGAATTCCTTGCGGATGTGATGGAAGAAGGGGTCGAGCCACTCCGGCCCCTTGGCGCCGCCGGCCACCACCCACCACATGCCCTTGCGGAAGCCGTAGCGGTCCTGCTCCTGCGGGTGGCTGCGCTCGGTCTCCCAGAAGAAGGCCTCGTTCATCACGTCGATGCGGTAGAAGCTGTCGCCGTAGCGCTGCTTGACCGCCGCGACCATGGCGGTGAAGCGCGGCCAGTAATTGTCCTCGGACAGCGTGCCGTCCGCCGAGAAATAGGCGCTCTCGCCGATGCCCAGCGCGCGCTGGCGGCTCGCCGGCAGCGTCATGTAGTCGGGCATGCCCATGTGCTGCCACAGGGCGCAGTGCCAGTTGGGCTTGGCGCCGATGCGGCGGGCCAGCTCGACCCCGGCGTCGAAGCGGCCCCAGTCGAAGTTGCCCTCCTGCGGCTGGAAGACGGCCCATTTGCCGCCGTTCTCGGGCGTCACCACGTCGCATTCCCGCGCCATCAGCGTGTCGAGCATGGGGTCTTCCGGCTCGATCAGATGGTCGCGGGCGGCGCCGTGGAGGATGCCGGCGGCCCGGCAGGCGTCACGCAGGGTGGGATTGGGCACCGCCGCAACGGACGCCGCCTCGGCGACGGCGGGTCCGGCGGCGGCCTTGCAGCTTGCCAGCACCGCGGCGGCGGCGGCGGCGCGCAGCGCGTCCCGGCGCGTGAAGGAAAAGGTTTTTGGCGAGGTGGTTTTTGGCGAGGTCTGGGCCATGGGCGTCGGGCCTCGTGTGGTTTGGAATGAAAATTCCCTCGCCCCCCTGGGGAGAGGGTTAGGGTGAGGGGGCGCCCGTCAGGGCGTCCACGCACTGCAATGAGCGAGCGTGGTCGGCCTGCGGCCGCCCCCTCATCCCATACCCTTCTCCCCGGAGGGGAGAAGGGCTTGGCGTCGCTTACGGCGCGGCGCGCAGGGTCTGGTCGCCGTAGTATTTCCGCGTGGCGACGTAGCTGTTGTACGGACCCTGGTAGCCCTTGCTGGCGGCCTTCTTCAGGTTCACGTCGGTCATCACGCAGACGAACTTGCTGTGGTCGATCGGACCGAGGTCGGCCACCGCGTTCAGGTCGCTCGCCGTGGTGTGGCCCCAGCGGGTGACGAACAGCACCTTGGAGGCGGCACCGCAGACGATGCGGGCGTCCGACACGGCCAGCGCCGGGGCGGTGTCGAACACCACCAGATCGAAGCTGGGCGACAGGCCGGCCATCAGCTGCACCAGGCTATCGACGTTGAAGCGGTCCAGCGTCATCGGGTTCAGCTTGCCCGCCGGAACCATGGCGAAGGGCACGTCGTCGGAGGTGTGGACGATCTCGTCCAGCGTGGCGTCACCGGAGATCCAGTCCGACAGGCCCTTCTTGGTGGACAGGTCGAACAGCCCTTCCATGCGGGAGCGGCGGAAGTCGGTGTCCACCACCACCACCCGGCGGCCGGCCTGGCTGGCCACCTGGGCGACGGCGAGCGTCAGCGAGGTCTTGCCGTCCTGCGGGCGGGCCGAGGTCACCGCCAGAGCGCCGACCGGGCCGAGATCCGACAGATGGTTGCGGAACAGGGCGCGCAGGGATTCGCTGAACAGCGAGAAGGGGTGGCGCTGGAAGATCTTGTAGAGCCGGCCCTTGGCCCCGCGGTCGCTGTGGTGCGGCACGATGTGGACGGTGCCGACGCCCAGGATGCGGCGCACGGCGTCCGGGGTGTGGATGCGGCGCTGGAGAAGCTCCAGGCCGAAGACGCTGAAGACGGCCAGCGCGAGGGCGGCGACGAAGCCGGCCAGCAGCAGCAGGACGCGGAAGGGACCCGACGGCTCGTGCGGCACCTGCGGCGCGGAGACCAGCTTGACGGCGGCCGGGAAGGCGCGGCTGTCCTTCTGGGCCTCGACCTCTTCCAGACGGCCCAGCAGGCTGTCGAGAAGCTGGCGCTTGGCGGTCGCCTCGGATTCCAGGGTGCGCAGCGGGATGGCCTGCTCCTGCATGGTGGCGTAGCTGCCCTCCATGCGGGTGATCATGGAGCGCAGCGCGGTCTCCTGCTCCACCGCGACCTGGGCGGCCTCGCGGACGCCGTTGATCTCGCGGCGGATTTCCTGCTGGAGCGAGGAGTTGGCCTCGTTCAGGCGGCCCTGAAGCTCGACGATGCGCGGGTGCTTCGGACCGTACTGGCGGGAGAGCTGGGCCATTTCCGTGGAGATGGCGGCGACCGTGGCGCGGAGCTGGGCGACGACCGGGGAGGCGATGCTGCCGCCGATGGCGTTCCAGTTGCCGGCCTTCAGGTTGCGCTCCAGCGTGTCGGCCTGGGCGACCGAGCGGGCGCGGATGGCCGACGCCTCGCTCAGGCGCAGGCGGGTCTGCTCAAGCTCGTTCTGGGCCATCAGGCCGGTGCCGCCCTTCAGCAGGCCGCCCTTGACGCGGGCCTCCTCGACCTTGGAGTCGGCCTCGGCCACCTCGCGGCGCAGCAGGACGATGCGGTCCTGCAGCCAGGAGATCGCGCTGGTCGACAGGTCGCGGTCCATCTGCTGGCGGGTTTCCATGTAGCGGCGGACGATGCCGTCCACCACGTCGCGGCTCAGCTGCGGCTCCTTGGAGGTGAAGCGCACCTGGATCACGCGCGATCGGCCGACGATGGCGACGTCCAGCTTGCGGTGGATGCGCGCGATGATCTGGTCGTTGCCCAGCGCCGCGTGCGCCTCGCGCGCCCGGATGTCCTGCGCCACCTCGTCGCCGTGGCTCAGCAGCCAGGCGACCGGGGCCGGCGGGGCGCCGTCCCAGAAGCGGTCGGCGACGCCGCGGCCGTAGGCCACCGCGCGCTCGACGAGCGGGAGCGTCTCGTCCTCCTGCGCCGGCGGGTTGAATTCCGGATGCTGGGCGAGCCGGAGATCGTTCACCACCTGGTTCAGCACCTGGGGCGACTTCAGGATCTCGATCTCGCTCAGGATCGCCGCGTCCTCGGTGGGGATCGCGCCCACCACCTGCTCGACCTCGCGGACGACGCGGACCTGCCGGTTGTCGACCAGCAGAAGCGCTTCGGAGGTGTACTGGTCCTTGAGCGTGGAGACGCCCAGGGCCGACAGGCCGGTCAGCACCACCACGATGGCCATGATCAGCCACTTGTGGCTGCCCAGCACGCGCAGGATGAAGCGGAAGTCGGGACCCATGGACGGGGTCTGGGATTCGAACTCGCTGCGCCGGGACGGGCCGGGGGCGGCGGGCCATGCCGGAACCGGAGCCGGCGGACCGCCGTGATGGCCGCCATGGTTGACTTGGGGCAGATTTTCCACGACTCAAAGCTCCTTATGCATGGGCGCTGGTGCAGGGGCGCTGGACGAACGCATGGCGGCACGGCGCATAAGCATGACGGTGTGGGCGAAGCCGAAAGCGCCGACGCAATAGCGGCGAAACAGGCGGCGGGGCTCCTGGACCAGCCGGAACGCCCATTCCAGCCCGATGCGCTGGACGGCGGCGGGGGCCCGGGTGAAGCGCCCGGCGAGGAAATCGATGATGGCGCCGCCGTTGACGATCAGCACCTTATGGTCCAGCGCGCGCTTGAGCTGCACCGCGACCTCCTCCTGGCGGGGCATGCCCATGGCCAGGATGATGACGTCGGGCTGAAGCTCCCGCGCACGGGCGATGTAATGCTCCACGGAATGGAACCCGTGCTGGGCATCGACATAGTCGTGCGGGGTCCGCTCCTTCAGCCGCTCGATCCCCTCGTCCAGCCAGGGCGCCGCGGTGCCGTAGACGGCGACCCGACGGGGCGACAGGTGGCGGAGGAGAAGCGGGATGAAGTCGGTGCCGTTCATGTTCAGCCCGACCGGCTGGTCGAGCCACGGCAGGGCGACCTCCAACGCCACCCCGTCCCGCAACAGGACGTCGGAGGCGCGGAAGGCCGACCACGCGGCGGAGGACCCCGCGCAGAGGTTCACGCCGTGAGCGTTGAGGAACGACAGGATGGTCGGACGCTCGACGGCTGACAATGTCTTTATCAATGCATGGCGCTCGTCCTCGCAAGAAATACACCGTATTCTCTCGATCAGTGCCAGGACGTCACGAGGGGTCGGCATGCACATCTCCTAACCAAATCTGCGAAGCGACGACGGTTACGTTGTCTGTGCAACGATGATGCCCGACGGTTTGCGGTGCAGTAAGACGATATTGCTTGCTAACACTTTCGATTGGGGGCAGCCGGTGAGACCGTTACCGGGTACCCCTTTCGACGCGACCGCCGGACAACAGGGAATGATGTGGCCGGCACCGCCCCTTTTTCGCAGCGGTGGGATGGGAGAGGGGAAAGTTCAGGCGAATTAGCCCGGCCACGCCGGGGGAACCCCGGAATCGGCTTGCCCTATCATACGGCTCCGACCATATAGGTACGCCCGTGGGGTGCCGGTGTGCAGAATAGGGGGTGGGCGTCCGCCCCGCGGCGCGGCACTGTTCGTGATCCGGCGAAGCCCCCTAAGACCGCCAGCCCCAGCCAGTTCCTTGAATCCACAGGCCGATCTCTCCGGGGCCGGCGACGGAAGAAGACCAGTCCATGAGCAACGACGAAACCACTCCCCGCCAACCGGGCACGGCCCCAGGCACGGCCGACGAATTCGACCGCCGCGACGCGCTGCGCGCCATCGCCGCGGTGGTGCGCGGCGACGGGATCGAGGTGGACGCCGACAGCACCCCGGCCCGCTGGTCGGTCGCCGTCGTCCACGAGGTGGTCGTTCCCGGAACCGACCGGAAGCTGAAGCTGCGGTTCCGCGTGGCGCTCGGCCCCCTGCCCGACATCGAGGCGGACCTCTGGGGCCTGATGACCGCGGAGGAGGGCTTCGGCCGCCCGCAGGCGAAGGCGCTGGGCAAGCGGGTCAAGGCGGCCTGCCTGTCCTCCTCCGCCATTGAGAAGGCGCGCGGTCGGGTCGACGGCTGGTTCGCCTCGATGACGCAGCGCGCCGCCGGCTTTGGCGAGGCGTGGCGGCCCAAGGGCTTCGCCGACGAGCTGGGCCGGGTGATCGGCTTCGGCGGGCGCATCCCGCGCCTGCAGACCCTGCTGGACGCGCTGGAGGAGGCCTTCTCCACCGCCGCCGCCCGCGCCGGCCTGAAGGTCCGGCGGGAGCGGCTGGAGAACGCCTCCGGCCTCGGCGTCTATCTGGACAGCTTCGCCACGGCCCGCGCCATGGTGCGCAAGCTGCGGCTGTTCGTCGGCCCGACCAACTCCGGCAAGACCCACGCCGCCATGGACCGGCTGGCCGAGGCGCAGAGCGGCTGCTACCTCGCCCCGCTGCGCCTGCTGGCGCTGGAGGGGCAGGAGGCGCTGGAGACGCGCGGGCGGGCGTGCAGCCTGGTGACCGGCGAGGAGCGCGACGTGCGGCCCGGCGCCTCCTTCACCTCCTCGACCATCGAGATGGTCAACACGTCCAAGGTCTGGGGCGCCTGCGTCATCGACGAGATCCAGATGATCGGCGATCCCGACCGCGGCTGGGCCTGGACCCAGGCGGTGGCCGGCGTGGCCGCCCCGGAAATCCTGATGACCGGCTCCGCCGACGCCATCCCCTACGTGCAGCGCCTCGCCACCGCGCTGGGGGAGGAGCTGGAGGTCGTGGAGTTCACCCGCAAGTCGCCGCTGCGCGTGCAGGAGGAGCGGGTGCCGCTGGAGAACGTCCGCCGCGGCGACGCGGTGATCGCCTTCTCGCGCAAGGACGTGATGGGGCTGCGCCGCGAGCTGCTGGCCCGCGACCACACCGTGGCGGTGATCTACGGCGCCCTGTCGCCGGAGGTGCGGCGGGCCGAGGCGCGGCGCTTCCGCGACGGCACGGCCGACGTGCTGGTGGCGACCGACGCCATCGGCATGGGGCTGAACCTGCCGGTCGCCCGCGTCGTGCTGTCCACCACCCGCAAGTATGACGGGCGGGAGGAACGCGAGCTGAATTCCTCCGAAATCCGCCAGATCGGCGGGCGGGCCGGGCGCTTCGGCATGCATGAGGAGGGCCGCGTCGCGGTGCTGGAGGGGGAAAACATCAACCCGGTGCGCCGGGCGCTGACCACCCCGCCGGTGCCGCCCGAGGACCCGCGGGCCTGGATCAGCCCCAACCTGACCCATGTCGAGGCCATCGCGCGGGAGCTGGACACCGACAGCCTCGCCAAGGTGCTGCGCACCGCCGGACAGGAGCTGCTGCGCGCCAACCAGACCTTCCGCATGACCGACCTGGAGCAGCGCATCCAGGCCGCCGCCGCGGTGGACCGGGCGAAGCTGCCGCTGGCGGTGCGCGACATGCTGGCGCGCTGCCCGATCGACGTGCGCGACCAGAACAACCTGCGCCTGCTGGCGCTGTGGGCGACCAACCAGGGCAAGGGCGTGCGCAACTCCGCCCCCGACGCCGCCGAACGCTTCCACCACCGCGTCGGCACCGACGTGGAGCTGGAAAAGGCGGAGCGCGCGGTGAAGGAGCTGACCGCCTACGCGTGGCTGGCCTACCGCTTCCCCGACGCCTATCCGGACATGGACCTGTGCCAGGAGCGCCGGGCCATGCTGAACGCCTTCATCGAGCGGACCCTGGCGGAACGCTCGCTGGCCCGCGCCTGCCCGGTCTGCGGCACCCGGCTGAAGGCGAACCACCGCTTCCGGGTCTGCGACGCCTGCTATGCCGGGCGGGTGGAGGAGCGGCAGGGCGAGCGGCGCGGGCGCCGTCCCGAAGGCGCGCGCGGCCAACAGCCGCAGGCGAAGAGCGGCGCGGAGGGCGGCCACCCGCAATTCCACCACCCGCTGCCCGGCCGCAAGCCCGGCAAGGGCGGGGCGGGGCACCGCGGGCGACGCCCCGCGGGGGGATGAGGTTAGTCCCTCGCCCCTCCGCTCACGCGCAAACTTCGTTTGCGCTGACGCGACAGGCGGACCTCTGGTCCACCGAAAGCGGGGAGAGGGTGGCCCGAAGCGCCGGGTGAGGGGGATGCGCGTGGCGGAACGTCCGTTGTAAGCGCACCCCCCTCACCCTGACCCTTTCCCCGGAGGGGAGAGGGGATAGAAGAGAGGATTCATCGAATTACGCCGCGGCGACGCCGCTGGGACCGCCGTCCTCCCGGCGGGTCCAGGTGATCTCCTCCGTCCCGCCGCCTTCGGTCAGGAAATAGCGGCGCAGCGGGACCAGGTCGGCGCCCAGCTCGTAGACCAGCGGGCGGCTGGTCGGGATTTCGAACAGCGGGATGTCCTGGTCGGGCACCTTGTCCAGATGCTTGACGAGGCCGCGCAGGCTGTTGCCGTGGGCCGACACCAGCACCCGCGCGCCCAGCCGCAGGGCGGGGCAGATGCCCTCCTCCCAGAAGGGGATCACCCGGTCCGTGGTGTCCTTCAGGCTTTCGCCGCGGGGCAGGTTGGCGCGGCCGATCCCGGCGTAACGGCGGTCCGACACCGCGGAGCACGGGTCCTCGGGCTCGACGGGCGGGGGCGGGACGTCCCAGCTCCGCCGCCACAGGAAGACCTGATCGGCGCCGTGCCGGGCCGCCGTCTCCGTCTTGTTCAGCCCCTGGAGCGCGCCATAATGGCGCTCGTTCAGGCGCCAGTGCTTGTGCACCGGCAGCCACATCCGGTCCATCTCCTCCAGCACGATGTCGAGCGTCCTGATCGCCCGCTTCAGGACGGAGGTGAAGGCCACGTCGAAATCGAACCCGGCCTGCTTCAGCAGGCCGGCGGCGTGGCGGGTTTCGGCCACCCCCTGTTCGGTCAGATCGACGTCGGTCCAGCCGGTGAACAGATCCGAGCGGTTCCAGACGCTCTGACCGTGCCGCAGCAGCACGAGCCGATGCATGGTCCCTCCTCCTGACGTGACGGTGTCTCCTTCCGGGAACGGGAGGGCGGGGGGAAGGGTTCCGGCGGGGGCGTCACAAATGGCGCGGCTTTATGTCAATTTGGAAACGCACGCGACACATTCGGACAACAAATGCGGGGTAACCTGCGGAGCAGGCGAAATTATCCGCCCGGCGCGTGCGCAGCCGGACTGCGACGCCGAGCCAACTTGCGTTCCGAGGCCGCCATGCAGCATCATGACCTCCTCTCCAGGACCGTTTCGACCGATCGGGACATCACCCTGGAGGCGCTTCGTGTGTTCACCTACCTGAGCCGGCGGCTCCATTTCGACCGTCCCGTGCCGGTGCTCCAGTCCGAACTGGCTGACGCGCTCGGCATGCAGCGGCCCAATGTCAATCGGGCCATCAAGCTGCTGGAAACCAAGCAGATCCTTCTGCGGGATTCCAAACTGGGGCGTGCGATCACGTTCCGGTTGAACCCGGAACTGGAGGGCGGCCGGGCCTGAAACTGGTCCGGAATGATTTTCGAAACGCGTCACCTTGTCTTCACGAACTCGGCCCTCAAGAAAGCCTTCGGCTGGTACCAGAAGGTGCCGAATCAGACCGATCTTCCGTTGGGCCTGATCGCCTCCGTCGTTCCGAAATCGGATGGAGGCGTGGTGGTCATGGTGCAGCAGGGGGCCGCGAAGGTGCGGGACGTCGCCTTCATGCCCAGCAAGACGCTCGGCATCCTCCTGCTGTTCTGCCGCCGCCAGAAAATCCCGATCCCGCGCGACGCCGACAAGGACATCTTTCAGTCCGACGACGGGATCATGCTGACGATCCGCGGCAGTTGCAGCACGACGGCGCCGCCGCCGTGACCGCGTCGCTCGCGGTCAGTCGGACCCGCAGGCGGCGGGCCGGGCCACGGCCAGGGGAATGTCCGCCTCGGTGAAGCGAAACCCGTGGCCGGCGGCGAAATCCACCAGATCGCCCAGGGTCAGCAGGCCGCGCGACGCCCGCCGCAGCGCCGCGCGCAGGGCCGGGTCGGCCTCGGTCGCGACCAGGAATCGGATGTAGTCGCCATGACACATGCCCAGACCCCCTGGATTCCCGGCGGCTGCCCTTCGCTTCGAGGCGCGGAAACGAGGACAATGCTGCGTTGCGGACACAAGCAATGGTTCGATGCGGATAGTTCGCTGCCTTGATATCGCCTATTTGCCTAAAATTGTATATATAAACAGCGAGGAACGGTGCGGCGTCCTGCCGCACCGTTCGCGATGGACCGTTCAGGCCCCGGTGGTCACTCGCCCGGCTGCTGCACCGTCTCGGCCGGGCTGGCGCCGGACGCGATGCTGTCCGGCGTGATGGCCGCGACCGGCTCGCCCGGCCCCGAGGCGGCGCGCAGGGCCCGCGCGGCGGCCTTCAGCCCCATGTCGGAGCGGCGGTCGGGCATCAGCTCGAACAGCAGCAGCGACCGCCCGTTGACCGGGATCTCGTCGCCGGTCTGGGCGGTGGCGACCTCCAGCCGGTCGGGCTCGGTGGTGTCCACCAGGGTCAGCCAGCGGCTGCCGCCGGAAACCTCCGGCAGCTTGAAGGGCACCACGTCGTGGTAGGCGTTGATGATCAGCAGCAGCGTGGCGTCCGACGCCGCCTTCTTGATGCCGGTGGCCTGCGCCCGCCCGTCGAGCAGCATGCCCAGGCAGCGCGCCATGGGGTCCTGCCACTGCTCGGTCGTCTTCTCCTCGCCGGCCGGGGTGATCCAGGTGAGGTCCTTCACCTCCAGGTCGGGGTTGTAGGCGCCGGTGAAGAAGCGCCCGCGCCGCAGAAGCGGATGGCTCTGCCGCAGCCCGATCAGGTGGCGGACGAAGTCGGTCAGCGCCCAGCCCTCGTCGCTGACGCCTTCCCAGTCGATCCAGCTGATCTCGTTGTCCTGGCAATAGGCGTTGTTGTTGCCGTTCTGGCTGCGGGCGAACTCGTCGCCGGCCAGGATCATCGGCGTGCCCTGGGACAGCAGCAGCGTGGCCAGCAGGTTGCGCATCTGGCGGAAGCGCAGGGCGTTGATCTCCGGATCGTCGGTCGGCCCCTCCGCCCCGTGGTTCCAGGAGATGTTGTGCGAATGGCCGTCGCGGTTGTCCTCGCCGTTCGCGTCGTTGTGCTTGTCGTTGTAGGACACGAGGTCGTGCAGGGTGAAGCCGTCATGGGCGGTGACGAAGTTGACGCTGGCCCAGGGCTTGCGCCCACGCCGGTTGAACACGTCCGCCGAGGCGGCCATGCGGGTCGCCAACTCGGGCAGCTTGCCCTCGTCGCCCTTCCAGTAGGAGCGCACGGTGTCGCGGAACTTGTCGTTCCACTCCGCCCAGCCCGGCGGGAAGCCGCCGACCTGATAGCCGCCGGGGCCGCAGTCCCACGGCTCGGCGATCAGCTTGACGCGCGACAGCACCGGGTCCTGGCGGCAGGCGTCGAGGAAGCCGCCGCTGTGGTCGAAGCCGTAGGTCTCCCGCGCCAGGATGGTGGCGAGGTCGAAGCGGAAGCCGTCCACATGCATCTCGGTCACCCAGTAGCGCAAACTGTCGGTGACCATCTGGAGGACGCGCGAATGCACGAGGTTCAGCGTGTTGCCCGTGCCGGTGTCGTTGATGTAGTAGCGCGGGTCGGGCGCCAGCCGGTAGTAGGAGGCGTTGTCGATGCCCTTGAAGGACAGCGTCGGCCCCATCTCGTTGCCTTCGGCGGTGTGGTTGTAGACGACGTCGAGGATGACCTCGATCCCGGCGTCGTGCAGGCGGGCGACCATCTCCTTGAACTCGTGGATCGCGCCGGTCGCCATGTAGCGCGGGTCGGGCGCGAAGAAGGAGATGCTGTTGTAGCCCCAGTAGTTGCGCAGCCCCTTTTCCAGCAGATAGCGGTCGTCCACGAAGGCGTGGACCGGCAGAAGCTCCACCGCCGTGACGCCCAGCGAGCGGATGTACTCCACCACCTCCTGCTGGGCGAGGCCGGCGAAGGTGCCGCGGTACTGCGGGGGCACCGCCGGGTGCCGCATGGTGTAGCCGCGCACGTGGGTCTCGTAGAAGATCGACTTCTCCCAGGGGATCGCCGGGTGCCGGTCGTGGCCCCAGGTGAAGGCCGGGTCGATCACCACGCATTTCGGCATGCCGGGGGCGCTGTCGCGCCGGTCGAAGGACAGGTCGCCGCGCGGCGAGCCGACACGGTAGCCGAAATGCGCGTCCGACCAGCGCAGCGGCCCGACCATATGCTTGGCGTAGGGGTCGAGCAGCAGCTTGTTCGGGTTGAAGCGGTGGCCCGCCTTGGGCTCGTACGGCCCGTGCACGCGGTAGCCGTAGACGGTGCCGGGACGGGCGTCCGGCAGATAGCCGTGCCACACCTCATCGGTGTATTCGGGCAGCTCGACCCGTTCCAGCTCGCGGCGTCCATCCTGGTCGAACAGGCACAGCTCCACCTTGGTGGCGTTGGCGGAAAACAGCGCGAAGTTGACGCCAAGCCCGTCCCATGTGGCGCCGAGAGGGTAGGGAAGACCTTCCCGGATGCGGGACTGGCGGAAAACCTTAGGAGCGAACGGCGGCTTCTTCACGGTTGAACCTCGTGTGGGCGCGTTGCGGCATGAAGCAGCACAGGAACGCGCAGACCGCCCGGGTGATCCCGTCATCGGCACAATTTCCGATGAATGCCGGAGCCTCGACTCCCGGCCGAACCGCTTTTGCAACCCTTCACCCAAAGAGTGGGTTCGGTATGAGCATGGTCATAGTCGTCATGGCGGGTCGCGCCGATAACTATCGCATGCTATCATCGGTTCCAGACAATAAAGGCAAATAAACTTCTGGGGGATGTCCGGGAGCTTTCCGACAAAAGGCTGAGGAAGCGGGTGTAACGCAAATGACAACTTTCGTCTTTCCATGCCGTCGCCGGGTCTTCATGGCTGAAGATGCGGAAAGATCAATGAAGGGCGGGTCCGGCGGCCATTCCTCTACGGTCTTTTCGACTCAGGCGCGCATTGCTGTCCGGCGACACGCGAACCATTGAATTCGATCCGCAAACATCGATCATCGCCGCAGGCACAGGCTTCGCCGGTGTCCCGCGGCATCGTGCATCCGGCGGGCCGGCGACGTCGTTCCCGCTCCGCCTCACCAAGACGCCCCCGCCCATGATCCGGCTCTCGGTCAACGCCCTGCTGAACTTCCACCCGAAGGCCATCCTGGCAGCCATCGTCCTGGTGATGACGCTGCTGGGCGGGGTGGCCTGGGGGGCGCTGTCGCTGGTCGATTACGTCAGCACGCTCGACCGGGCCGAACGCGGCACCCGGCAGGCCGCGGCGTTCCTCGAAGGCCACGCCGACGCGGTGCTGGACGGCGGGGCCGCCGCCCTGGCGCGGGTGGCCGACCGGTTGGAGACGGGCGGGTTGGCGTCGCTCCCCGATCACGCCCTGGGGGAGGCGCTGGCGGCGTCGCGGTTCGGCGCTCTGTCGATCCTGGACGCCGGCGGCCGGACGGTGTTCGGCCCCTCGATCCACCCCGACGGCGGCATCGCCAGCCTGTTCCAGGGGGCGGATGGCGGCCTGGAGCTTCTGCACGGGCAGGTGGACGGGCTCGATTCCATTTTGATGGTCCGCCGCATCCTGGGACGCGGGGGCCTCCTGGAGGGGGCGGTCCTGCTGGCGCTTCCCTCCTCCAGCCTGCACACCGTGCTCGACGTCTTCGGCGACGGGCGGCACAGCGTCGCCGGGCTGTTCCGTTTGGACGGCACGCGGCTGGCCGGCATTGGAGGCACCGGGGGCGACGCCGGGATCGGCCCGCTTCCCGCGCTGGAGCCGGGGGCGGAGAGCGGCGACGGCGACTGGAGCGTCGCGGGGGAGGGCGTGGTCATCGGCCTGAAGCGGATGCGCGACTTCCCGGCGGTGGCGGCGGTCGCCCTGCCGCGCAGCATCGTTCTGGAGCCGTGGAGCGGCCGCCTGCAGCACGGTTTCATGATGGTCGGCGTCAGCGTCGTCGCGCTGTTCGGGCTGGCCGCGCTCGGCTGGGCCAGCCTGCGGCGCGAGGCGGCGGCCCGCGACGCGCTGCGCGACGCCAACGCCCGGCTGGAGCAGCGGGTGGAGGAGCGCACCGCCGACCTGCGCTCCCTCAACCAGAAGCTCGTCCGCGCCCTGGCCGAGAAGGAGCGCGCCAACCAGGCCAAGGCCCGCTTCCTGTCGGCGGCCAACCACGACCTGCGCCAGCCCTTCCAGGCGCTGCGCCTGTTCCACCATCTGCTGATGGAGCGGCTGAAGGAATCGCGCGAGCGCTCCATCGCCGAGAAGATGGGCGAGGCGCTGGACAGCGGGGAGAAGCTGCTGCACGCGCTGCTTGAGGTCGCCACGCTGGACGCCGGGGTGGTCCGTCCGAACATCGCCGACGTGCCGGTCGCCGCCGTCCTGAACGGCGTGGCGGCGGAATTCCGGGGACTGGCGGCGGACAAGAAACTGGATTTGCGCGTGCGCGGCTGCGCCGCCATGGTGCGCACCGACGCCACCCTGCTGACGCGGATGCTGGGCGACCTGCTGCGCAACGCCATCGCCTACACCCCGGCGGGCGGTGTGGTGGTCGGCTGCCGGCGGCGCGGCCAATGGCTGCGCATCGAGGTGTGGGACACCGGCCCCGGCATCGCGGCGGAGCATCTGGACGCCATCTTCGAAGACTTCGTGCAGTTGGGCAACCCGGAGCGCGACCGCCGCCGCGGCCTGGGGCTGGGGCTTCCCAAGGTGCGCCGCAAGGCCGCGCTGCTGGGCCACGCGGTGGAGGTCCGCTCGCGCCCCGGCCAGGGGTCCGTCTTCTCCATCATGGTCCCGCTGGCGGCCAGCGAATCGCGGACGGACGCGGTGGCTCCCGCCCCCGCCGGCCGTGCGGAGGACCCCGACACCCGCCTGATCCTGATCGTCGAGGACGACCCGGTGCAGAGCGCCGGGATGCAGCTCCTTCTCGAAAGCTGGGGGCACGACGTGCTGGTGGCGGCGGACGGGCCGGCGGCGCTGGCGGCGCTGCGCGCGGCACCGCGCTGTCCGGACGTGATCCTGTCGGATTTCCGCCTGCCGGGTCCGCTGACGGGGGCCGAGACGGTCACCCGAGCGGCGGAACAGGAAGGGCGCCCCATCCCCGGCATCATCCTGACCGGCGACACCGCCCCCGAACGCATCCGCGAGGCGGTGGCCGCCGGCTGCCGCCTGCTGCACAAGCCCGTCACCCCCGATGTGCTGCGCGACGCGCTGAACGCCCTGGGTACGGAGCGCCAACCGATCCGCCACAGCCAGCCGTCCGCGGCCTGAAAGGCGATCCGCGCCGTCCGTTGACGGGAAGAATTTCCTATCGCGGGCTGCATTAATCATTCGTGAAGGCCGCAAAGGGTAGTCTGAAACCGTGATCGGAGGCGAACACGGCCATGCAGCAGCGTCCTCTCACCCGCCTGGATCAGGTCCAGCTCGATGCGGTGGTGCGCCGGCACGAGATGTTCCGCAACGCCCGCATCGGCGGGGCACGGGCGACGCTGTCCTTTTTCGACCTGAACGGGCTCGACCTCGCGGGGCGTGACCTCGCCCACGCCGACTTCGTCGGGGCCAGCCTGCGCGGCGCCAATCTGGCCGGGGCGCGGCTCGACTGCGCGTCGATGTTCGCCACCGACCTGCGGCTGGCCAACCTGGAGAACGCCAGCCTGATCAAGGCGGACCTGCGCGGCGCCTGCCTGCGCGGCTCCATCCTGATCGGCGCCAACCTGTTCGAGGCCGACCTGCGCGACGGCTCGCTGGCGGAAAAGGACCGCGACGGCAGCCTGCGCATCATCAAGGTGGAGTCCCAGCCGACGGAGGCGTCGGGGGCCGACCTGTCCGGCGCCAACCTGACCAACGCCCGGCTGTCCGGGGCCATGGCCATCCACACCGACTTCACCGACGCGCTGATGCGCGGGTGCAAGCTGGTGCGCGCCACCATGCGCGGGGCCAACTTCACCGGATCGAACCTGGAGGGAGCGGACCTGTCGGGGGCGGACCTGCGCGGCGCCTGCCTGCGCGGCGCGGTGCTGACCGGCGCCACCATGGTCATGACGGAACTGGCCGACGCCGACATGGAGGACGCGCTGACCGACGATCCGGTGGGCCGTGTCGTCGCCGAACTCGGGCGCCCGCTGGACGAGCTTCTGCACGACCACATCCGCTGGGTCGGGTCGAGCGGGGCGGAGGGAACGGCGCTCGACCTGTCGGGCTTCGACCTGCGCCACGCCCCGTCGCTGGCCCACACCTGCCTGACCATGCTGCGGGCGGTCGGGGCGACGCTGTATGGGCTGGACCTGACCAACGTGCAGCTCCAGGCCGCGGTCCTGGAGAAGGGCGATTTGCGGCTCGCCAAGCTGGTGGGCGGCGACCTGCGCGGCGTGAACCTGCGGCTCGCCAAGCTGAACAACGCCGACCTGCGCAAGGCCAACCTGCGTCCGCTCTACTTCGACGAGAGGCGGTCGATGCAGTCCGACCTGTCGGGCGCGCGGCTGCGCTACGCCGACCTGCGCGGCGCCTGCCTGCGCGAGGTGAATTTCGCGGGCGCCGACCTGTCCTTCGCCAACCTGTCCGGCTGCGACCTGACGAAGACGGACCTGACCAACGCCCGCATGTTCGGGGCGAAGCTGGACCGGCGCTCTCTGTCCGATGGCGCCATTCTCGACGGTGTGGCGGGGCTGAAGCTTTAGGGCTATATCTGCTGCGGATTTCCTGCTGGAGTGCTGTCCCATGTCCGGGCGCGTCGGTGCGGTTTGCGGTGGCGTGGTGTTCGGTCTGGTGCTGGCGGCTGGGCTGACGGTTCCGTCCGGTCCGGCGCAGGCGCGGTCGTCGGTGTTCCTGTCCTTCGGGGGGCCGGTCTATCCCGACCATCCGCCGCCCCACCGGCATTTCCACGGCTATCCGCCCCCGGTCTACGGGCCGCCGGTCTATGTGGTGCCGGCCCCGCCGCCGGTGGTGTACGTGCAGCCGGCGCCCGTCCCGGCCCCGCCGCCCGCGGTGGTCTTCACCGAGCCCGCGCCGGCTCCCATCGCCGCCACCCCGACCGGCCCGGCCTACATGGCCCGCAACGGCCAGCTCTGCCGGGAATACCAGACGACGGTGATGATCGGCGGCCTGGCGCAGCCCGGCTACGGCACCGCCTGCCGCCAGCCGGACGGAAGCTGGCGGGTCACCAACTGACCGGTTGCCCCGCCCGTCGCCGGGCAAAGCCGTTCTGCGCCGCACTATGCCTCCTAAGACCGTGACGGCGGCGCGGAATGTGGTATATCCGGGCAGCGGTTCAGCCCGAGGAGAGTTCTTTGCCCGCCGATACCCGTGCTTTTGGCGCGCCGGCGCCCAGCACGCCGACCGATGCGCCGTCCGCAACGGCGCCCTTCGACGCGCCGGCCGGTCAGCCGCTGGTTCTGGCTTTGCCCAAGGGGCGCATCCTGAAGGAGCTGCGCCCGTTGCTCGCCCACGCCGGCATCGAGCCTGAAGCGGCGTTCGACGACGCGGACAGCCGGCTCCTGCGCTTTGCGACCAACATCCCGAATCTCAGCATCATCCGCGTCCGCTCCTTCGACGTGGCGACCTTCGTCGCCTTCGGCGCCGCCCATCTGGGCGTGGCCGGCAACGACGTGCTGATGGAATTCGACTATCCGGAAATCTACGCGCCGCTCGACCTCGGCATCGGCAAGTGCCGCCTGTCGGTCGCCGAACCCGTCGAACTGGGGGAGAGCGACGATCCGTCGCGTTGGAGTCACGTGCGCGTCGCGACCAAATACCCGGAGGTCACCAGGAAGCATTTCGCGGCGCGCGGGGTGCAGGCGGAGTGCGTGAAACTGAACGGCGCGATGGAACTTGCCCCGACCCTCGGCCTGTGCCGCCGCATCGTCGATCTGGTGTCCACCGGCTCCACGCTGAAGGCGAACGGGCTGGTGGAGATCGAGCACATCGCCGACGTCACCTCCCGGCTCATCGTCAACCGGGCCGCTTTCAAGACGCGGCCCGAGGAAATCTCCGGCTGGATCGACCGCTTCCGGGAGGCTGTGAATGCCCGTCAGGCTTGATGCCCAGGACCCCCGCTTCGCCGAGGGCTTCGAGGGGCTTCTCCACGCCAAGCGCGAGACCAGCGAGGACGTGCAGGCCCTGGTCGCCGGCGTCATCGAGGAGGTGCGCAGGCGCGGCGACGCGGCGCTGATCGACTACACCGCCCGCTGGGACCGCCAGACGCTGACCCCCGCCACCCTGCGCATCTCCCAGGAGGAGGTGGACGCGGCGGTGGGCAAGTGCGGCGACGACCTGCTGCGCGCGCTCGACACCGCGGCGGAGCGCATCGAGAGCTTCCACCGGCTCCAGGTGCCGGAGACGACCGACTACCGCGACGCCCAGGGCGTGCGGCTGGGCGCCCGCTGGACGGCGGTCGGGGCCGCCGGCCTCTATGTGCCGGGCGGCACGGCGTCCTACCCCAGCTCCGTCCTGATGAACGCGCTGCCGGCCAGGGTCGCCGGGGTGGAGCGCATCGTCATGGTGGTGCCGACTCCGGACGGGGCGATCAACCCGCTGGTGCTGGCCGCCGCCAAGCGCTGCGGCATCACCGAGATCTACCGCATCGGCGGCGCCCAGGCCGTGGCTGCGCTGGCCTACGGCACGGAGACCATCGCCCCGGTGGACAAGATCGTCGGACCGGGCAACGCCTTCGTCGCCGCCGCCAAGCGGCTGGTCTACGGCACGGTGGGCATCGACAGCATCGCCGGCCCGTCGGAGATCCTGGTGGTCGCCGACAACCGGAACGACCCGGCCTGGATCGCCATGGACCTGCTGTCCCAGGCGGAACACGACACGTCCGCCCAGTCGATCCTGATCACCGACGACCCGGCCTTTGCCGACGCGGTGGCGGCGGCGGTGGACAAGCATCTGGAGACGCTGCCGCGCGCCGCCATCGCCGGGGAAAGCTGGCGGGAGCACGGCGCCATCATCGTGGTGCGCGACCTGCTGGCCGAGTCGCCGGCCCTGATCGACCGGTTGGCGCCGGAACATCTGGAACTGGCGGTGGAGGACCCCGACGCGCTGGCCGCGACGGTGCGCAACGCCGGGGCGATCTTCCTCGGCCGCTACACGCCGGAAGCCATCGGCGACTATGTCGCCGGTCCGAACCACGTCCTGCCGACGGCGCGCTCCGCACGCTTCTCGTCCGGCCTGAACGTGCTGGATTTCATGAAGCGGACGACCTTCGTCGCCTGCGACGCGGACAGCGTGAAGGCGATCGGCCCGGCGGCGGTGACGCTGGCCCGGTCGGAGGGTCTGGACGCGCACGCGCTGTCGGTGGCGCTGCGCCTGCCGGGGGGAGGTCAGGGGTGAGCACGAAGGGCAACCGCCGCATCGTCCATGTGACGCTCGACGAGAAGACCGTGATCCGGCGCAAGCCGGAGGTGGAGCACGAGCGCGCGGTTGCCATCTTCGACCTGCTCGAAGACAACGAGTTCTGCCCTTGCGACCACGCCGACTGCGGCCCCTACCATCTGCATCTGTCGATCGAGGACAACCGGCTGGTCTTCGACGTCCGGCGCGACGACGACAGCGCGCTGGACAAGATCACCCTGCCGGTGACCGGCTTCCGGTCCATCGTCCGGGACTATTTCCTGATCTGCGAAAGCTACTATCAGGCGATCAAGCGCTCCACGCCCTCGCAGATCGAGGCGATCGACATGGGCCGCCGCGGCCTGCACAACGAAGGATCGGAGATGCTGCGCGAACGGCTGGCCGGAAAGGTCGAAATGGATCTCCAGACGGCGCGTCGGCTGTTCACGCTGATCTGCGTCCTCCACATCCGCGGCTGACGGGGTCGGGCGGCGCATGGCCCCGGTGCTGCAACCGCTCCCCGTGACGAGCGTGTTGTTCGCCTGCACCTACAACATGATCCGCTCCCCGATGGCGGCGGCGATCATGCGGCATTTCCACGGCACGCGCGTCTATGTCGATTCGGTCGGCGTGCGCGAGGGGGACGAGGTCGATCCCTTCGCCGTGGCCGTGATGGAGGAGATGGGCATCGACCTGTCGCGCCATCGCTGCCGCAGTTTCGAGGATCTGGAGGACACGAACTTCGACCTGATCGTGTCGCTGTCGCCGGAGGCGCAGCACCGCGCCATCGAGATGACCCGCACGATGGCCTGCGAAGTGGAGTTCTGGAACACCTTCGACCCGACGCTGGTGGACGGCAACCGCGAGGCCATGCTGGACGCCTACCGCAAAGTGCGCGACGGGCTGCTGGGCAAGATCAAGGAGCGCTTTCCGCTGTCCCGCGGTCCGACGGTGTGATCATCCGCGGGATCGGGGCTTGCCTTCGGGGAAGTTCTTTTTCAAGGTTGGGTTGAGGTGCTATTGAGATGAGTCATCGAATGACGTGCGCTTCTCCTCCTAGACTCTAGCGGCCCCTGAGAGGTTCTCCGCCTGATGCTCGCCGGTTTGCCGTCCCGCCTGTCTCGTGTCACCGGCCTGCGGAGTCTCCGGCTGCGTCTGATGGGCGTCGTTCTGGCGTCCCTCGCCCTGCCGCTGGCCGGGGCGCTGTACTTCTTCGACCAGCAGCTCGATCAACGGCTGAGCAGCGCCCGGGAGCTGGCGCGGCACCTGACCGAGGACGGGGTGGAGCGCCAGCGCGACCTGATCGGCGAAGCGCGCAACCTGCTGAGCGTCCTGGCGCTGGTGCCGGCGGTCCGCGATGCCGCCCACGGCAACACCGACGCCTGCGTCGCCACGCTGGCGCCGATGCCGCGGCAGCACCGCTGGACGACCGGCGTGTGGGTGGCCGACCCGAACGGCCTCCTCATCTGCGACACGACCGGTCCCGGTTCCGGGATCAGCCTGCGCGAGCGCGAGTATTTCCAGCGGGCGCTGGACACAAAATCCTTCGTGCTGAGCGAGGTGGTGATCGGCAAGCGCTCGGGGAAGCCGCTGATCCTGGCGGTGCAGCCGGTGCTGGTGAACGGCGAGGTCGAGCGGGTGCTGGGCGTCGCCATCGATCTCGCCTGGCTGACCGACCTCGTGAAGGTGACGAAGCAGGACGACGCGCGCATCCTGGTGCTGGACCGCCGTGGCGTGCTGATCGCGCGCCAGCCCGATCCGGAGGGCTGGGTCGGGCGCAGCCTGGCGGAATTCCCGCACATCCGGCGCATGCTGGCCGAAAGCAGCGGCGCGTTCGAGGGCGAGAGCGCCGACGGGCTGAACCGCATCTGGGCCTTCCGCCATTCCCCGGAAACCGACACCGTCTTCGCCGTGGGCATGCCGACCGGGCCGATCGTCGCGGACGCCCAGCGCGACCTGCTGCGCGGGCTGGTCCTGCTCGGCATCGCCGGGCTGCTCAGCGTGGCGGCGCTGTGGTCGCTGCTCCATGCCTCGGTCCTGCGCTGGATGCGCGTTCTCAGTCAGGCGGCGACCCGGATCGGCGCCGGCGACGTCGGGACCGTGGTGGAGGCCCGAGGCGCGCCCGACGAGATCCGGCTGGTCGCCAACGCCTTCAACGACATGTCGGGCCGGCTGAAGCGGCGCGAGCAGGAGCTGCGCGCCGCCATGGAGGAGGCCCGCGCCGGCAGCCGCGCCAAGGAGGACTTCCTGGCGACCATGAGCCACGAGATCCGCACGCCGATGAACGGCGTGATCGGGTTCGCCGACATGCTCCTGGAGACGCCGCTGACGGCGGAGCAGCGGCGCTACGCCTCCCAGGTGCGGGAGGCCGGGCGCTCCCTGCTGACCGTCATCAACGACGTGCTGGACCTGTCGAAGCTGGAGGCGGGCAAGCTCGATCTGGTCTGCGTGCCGTTCCGGCTGGACGATCTGGCCGACCGCTGCCAGGCCATCGTGCGGCTGGCCGCCGAGCAGAAGGGGCTGGAGATCCACACCTCCGTCTCCGCGGCGGCGCGCGGCTATGTGCTGGGCGATCCCGACCGGGTGCGCCAGATCCTGCTGAACCTGCTGGGCAACGCGGTGAAGTTCACCGACACCGGCAGCGTCCGCCTGACCGTGAAGGCCATGGGCGACGAGTCCGGCCCCCGCCGCTACACCTTCACCGTCAGCGACACCGGCATCGGCGTGCCCGAAGACCGCCAGCCCGAACTGTTCCAGCGCTTCAGCCAGCTGGATCGCGGACGCGGCGGCACCGGGCTGGGGCTGGCCATCTGCCACCGTCTGGTCGAGCTGATGGGCGGCGAGATCGGCGTGGAGAGCCGTCCCGGCGTCGGCAGCACCTTCTGGTTCAGCCTGCCGCTGCAGCCCGCCAGCGCCCCGGAACGGGACGACCATGACGGCGGCGCCCCGCATCACCACCAGCCGTCCAGCCGCGGCGCGCGAATCCTGCTGGCCGAGGATCTGGCGATGAACCGCGATCTGGTCATCGCCATGCTGACCCGGGCCGGGCACCATGTGGATGCCGTGCCCGACGGCGCCGCCGCCGTGACCGCGGTGCAGGAGCGCGCCTACGATCTCGTCCTGATGGACGTGCAGATGCCGGTGATGGACGGGCTGGAGGCGACGCGGCGCATCCGGGCGCTGCCCGGCGCGATGGGCCGCATCCCGATCCTGGCGCTTTCGGCGGGCGTGCTGGCCGTGGAGGTGGAGCGCTGCCGTCAGGCGGGGATGGACGATCATCTGGCCAAGCCCTTGGAGAAAAACCGTCTTCTGGCCGCCGTCGATCATTGGAACGGCGAGGGGCGGCGGACCGACATCAACGCCGGCCCCGCCCGTCTGGCCGACACGCCGGCCGATTGAACCCCCCGCGGCGATCCCGGGCAATGATTAAGAAAAATTAAGGCCTTTGTGCTAAAGCTGCGCCGAAGGGTTCCGCGATGGCGGTTCCGGTTTGACGGTTCCGGTGTTCCATGAAGGTCGCGCTGCCTCCACTCGCCCCGCTTCCCGAGCGCAAGCCGGATGTTCCCGCGTCGCCGTCCTCCACCGGCGCCGCGTCGGGCGTGTCGTTCCAAAGCGCGCTGGCGGAAGTCCAGCCGCTTCCCCGCGGGCGGCTGGCCAACGGGCAGAAGGCGCCGCCCCTGCCGACGGCGAAGCCGGAGGCGCCGATCCAGCTCGCCGATGGGACCCGCGTGCCCTTTCCCGTCCGCAAGCCCGATGCCGTTCCCGGCGCCGCCCCTGGTGGCACCGCGACGGCCGCCGCCGCGTCGGGGACCCAATCGACGGTGATCGGCGCCGCCCTGGCGAACAGCCCCGCCGCCGGGCGGGTGGTTCTGGCGGCCCAGCAGGTCGCCGGCCTGTCGGGCCACAGCTTCACCGCCATCCTCGCCCAGGCGACCCAGGAAAGCGGGCTGGACCCGGCGGCCCGCAACCGCTCCAGCTCCGCTGCCGGCCCGTTCCAGTTCCTGGAGCGGACCTGGCTCGACCTGTTCCGCCGCCATGGCTCCGCCTACGGTCAGGGGGAACTGGCGGGCGCGATCCAGAGCCGCAACGGCATCCCCTCGGTCAAGGACCCGGCGGTGCGCCGCCAGATCCTGGCGCTGCGCCACGACGTCGACCTCTCCGCCGGCATGGCCGCGCGCTACCTGTCCGAGGGGCGCGACCGGCTCGAGGAGCGGTTGAAGCGCCCGGTTTCGGAGACCGAGAGCCGCATCGCCTATGTGCTGGGCGTCGGCGGGGCCGCCAAGCTGATCCGCGCCGCCGAGTCGTCGCCCAGGGCCGCCGCCGCGGAGCTTCTGCCCACCGCGGCGCGGAGCAACCGGGGCCTGTTCTACGACCGCGCGTCGGGCCGGGCGCTCACCGCGTCGGAGACCGTCGCGCGGCTGACGCGGCGCATGGACACCGACCAGAAGGAGATGTTCGAGCGCATCGCGCAGGCCGCGGAACCCCGCGTCCGGCTCGACGGCGGCCCCTCGCCGCTCAGTTCTTTCCAGTCGGCGGCGCTCGGCGGCACCGCGGGCATGGACGCGGACGGCGCGTCGGAGTATGAAAACGGCGACGGAACCCCGCTCGGCTGAACCGCCGGCTGTTTCCGTCCCATCTGGAAGGCTTTGGCCAACCCCCACGCCGGAGGCTCACCGCCCCCGGTGGAATCCCCCTTGACCGGGCGGCTTCGGGAGGTCAGTTATTGCCTCGAAACTGTTACGGACTTAAGGGGCTATGGCTAAGGAAGATCTGATCGAGTTCTCCGGAACCGTCGTCGAGCTGCTGCCGAACGCGATGTTCCGTGTGAAGCTCGACAACGAGCATGAAGTGCTGGCGCACACCTCCGGCAAGATGCGCAAGAACCGCATCCGCGTGCTGGCCGGTGACCGCGTCAACGTCGAGATGACGCCCTACGACCTGACCAAGGGCCGGATCACGTTCCGGTTCAAGTGATTGAACCGGTTTCCCGCGTTGAACCGGTTTCCACCGTCGGCCATCCTCCCCGCGTTATGAGCACCGAAACCACCCACCGGCTCGTGCTGGCGTCCGCCTCGCCCCGCCGGCTCGACCTGTTGCGCCAGATCGGCGTGGTGCCCGACGCGGTCGACCCCGCAGACATCGACGAATCGCCCCTGCCGCGGGAGCTTCCGCCCCAGCACGCGCTGCGTCTGGCCGGCGAGAAGGCCGCCGCCGTGGCCGCGCGCCATCCCGGCGCCTTCGTGCTGGCCGCCGACACGGTGGTCGCCTGCGGCCGCCGCATCCTGCCCAAGGCGGAGGAGGAGAAGCAGGCGCGCGCCTGCCTCGGCCTGCTGTCCGGGCGGCGGCACCGGGTGTTCGGCGGAGTCGTGCTGCTGTCTCCCGCAGGGGAGGGCGACGCGCGGGAAGGGGAGGCGTTGCGCCGGTCGGATCGGCTGGTGCGCACCGACGTGACCTTCAAGTCGCTGTCCCACGAGGAGACCGAGTCCTACATCGCTTCCGGCGAATGGCAGGGCAAGGCCGGCGGCTACGCGATCCAGGGCCGGGCGGCGGCCCATGTCCGCTGGATCGGCGGCTCCTACAGCAACGTGGTCGGGCTGCCGCTGTTCGAGGTGGCGGCGCTGCTGCGCGGCGTGGGGTTCCCGCTGCCGTGAGCGGCCCGGCGGGCGGGACCGGATCGGACATTCTCATCGACCGTGACGGTCCGCTGACGCGGGCCGCCGTGCTGGCCGGCGGGCGGCTGACCGACCTCTACATCGACCACGCCGAGCGTCCATCCCTTCTGGGCCATGTCTTCCTGGGCCGGGTGGAGCGCATCGCGACGGGGCTGGACGGCGCCTTCGTCGATCTCGGCACCGGCAAGTCCGGCCTGCTCTCCGCACTCGACGCCCGCGGGCCGACGGGGCGCCCGAAGGCCAAGGGCGAGCGGATCGGCAACCTGCTGCGCACCGGCCAGACCGTGCTGGTGCAGGTGAAGGCCGACGCCACCGGGGCCAAGGGGCCGTCCCTGACCATGGACATCACCCTGCCGGGCCGCTTCCTGGTGCACGCGCCGCTGGGGCGCGACGTGGCGGTGTCGAAGCGTCTGGGCAGCGGGCCGGAACGCACCGAACTGGCCCGCCGCATCCAGGACATCGCCCCCGGCGCCGGCTGGATCGTCCGGGCGGGCGCGGCCACCGCGCCGGACGGGCTGCTGGCCGCGGAGTCGGACGCGCTGCATCTGGCGTGGCGTTCGATCCGCGACGCGGCGGAGCGGGGGGGTGGTCCCGCGCTGCTGCTGCCCGGCCCCGACGCGCCGCGCCGCGCCCTGATCGAGCATGGGGCGGCCGTCCCGTCGCGGATCATCGTGGACGACGCGGCGCTGGCCCGCGACCTCGCCGGCTGGTGCGCAGACCGCGCGCCGGACCTGGAGGGGAGGGTGGAACCGTTCGACGCCCGGCTCTTGGCCGTCCCGTCCGACAGCCGGCAGCGCCTCTTCGACCTGCGCGACCTCGACGCTGAAATCGAAACGCTGCTCGGCACGCGGGTGCCGCTGTCCGGCGGCGGGTCGCTGGTCATCGAGCGGACGGAGGCGATGACCGTCGTCGACGTCAACGCGGGGGAACGCGGCAACCCGCTGGACGTCAATCTGGAGGCGGCGGCGGAGATCGCCCGGCAACTGCGCCTGCGCAACGCCGGGGGGATCGTCGTCGTCGATTTCGTCAACATGCGCAACCGGGGCGACGCCGAACGGCTGCTGAACGCGCTGTCCCGCGCGGTGGAGAACGACCCGGCGCAGACCCAGGTCTATGGCTTGTCCAAGCTGGGCCTGGTGGAGATGACCCGCGCCCGGCGCGGCACGGCCCTGGCCGAATTGCTGGGAACCGTCCGCACGGATTCCAACCGTACCGGCGCGGCGGAGGATTGAGCGATGAACGACAACCAGAAACCCAGTGGCCGCAAGCCTATCGAAAAAGCCTGCCCGATCTGCGGCCGTCCGGCGGTGGAGGAGACCAAGCCCTTCTGCTCCAAGCGCTGCGCCGACGTGGATTTGTCGCGCTGGCTGGGGGGCGTCTACCGCATCGAAAGCCCCGATCGTCCGGACGTCGAGGAGACGGACGAGCGGGAGTGACGAGGCGGCGGATTTCTGCATTTTAGGGCTGGACAGGCCCGGCGAATTTGCCTACAAAGCGCGCCTCGACGCGCCGCGGTCTCCACCGCGGCCTCGGTGCCCAGGTAGCTCAGTTGGTAGAGCAGGGGACTGAAAATCCCCGTGTCGGCGGTTCGACTCCGTCCCTGGGCACCACTTCATCCCCCTGCGGGATCGTGGTGTTCCGAACGCTCCGTCATCCGCGGGGCGTTTTTTGTTGTCCGCGCCGCGCCACCCGGCCCGGCGAGCGCGCGGAAGGGGTGGCGTTCCCGCCGCGGCGACCGTATCGTGCGTCGCGCAACGATCCGGCACGGATGGCGGGATGCTCGATCAACGGACCAGCGCGTTTCTTGAGGACTTCCTGGCGACGCCCGGCGGCGATCCCGAGCGGCTCGACCGCTTCCTGCTGCACGGCCCCTACCGCGGGCGGCGCGGGGGCAAGCCGCGGCTGAAGCTGGCCTTCCACGACTTCTGGCCGGAGTTCGACGCGGGCACGAACTTTTTCATCGAGATCCTGTCCAGCCGCTTCGATCTGTCGGTGGTCGAGGACGACAGCGACCTCGCCATCGTGTCGGTCTTCGGCGGAAGGCACCGCACGGCGCGCAGCCGCCGCACCCTGTTCTTCACCGGGGAGAACGTCCGCCCGCCGCTGGACGGCTTCGACATGGCGGTGTCCTTCGACCGCGTCGACGACCCGCGCCATTACCGCCTGCCGCTCTACGTGATGCACGCCTACGAGCACATGCGGGAGGGGGCGGTGCCCCATTTCTGCTCGCCCGTCCTGCCGCCGGTGCCGCCGACGCGGGAGGCCTTCGCGGAGCGCAACTTCTGCGCCTTCCTCTACAAGAACCCCAACGGCGAGCGCCGCAACCGCTTCTTCCCGGCGCTGGACGGGCGGCGGCGCGTCGATTCGGTGGGCTGGCACCTGAACAACACCGGCAGCGTCGTCAGGATGGGCTGGCTGGCGAAGATCCGTGTCTTCCAACGCTACCGCTTCGCCTTCGCCTTCGAGAACGCCAGCCATCCCGGCTATCTGACGGAAAAGATCCTCGACGTCTTCCAGGCCGGGGCTGTGCCGCTCTATTGGGGCGATCCCGACCTGGAGCGGGAGGTGGCGGCGGGCAGTTTCATCGACGTGTCGCGCTTCGCCTCGGACGAGGAGGCGGTGGAGCACATCCTGGCGGTCGACGACGACTACGAGGCCTATCGCGCCCACCGCGCCGTTGCGCCCTTCCTGGGGACGGAGGAGTTCCATTTCGACGCCTACCGCCTCGCCGACTGGATCGAGAGCCGGCTGTAAGGGCCGCAGGGGAGGGGAAGCGATGGCGCGGGTGCTGCTGAATTACGCGGACGGGGCCTTTCTGGCGGCGCAGAAGCGCAACGCCCGCAGCGGGCTGGAGGTTGGCGGCTTCGATTCCGTGGCCATGCTGGGCCGAAGCCACATCGACCCGGCCTTCGTCGAGCGCAACCGCTTCATCCTCGACCAGCCGCGCGGCGCGGGCTACTGGCTGTGGAAGCCCTGGGCGGTCTGGACCTTGCTGCGCAACCATCTGAAGGATGGCGACGTGCTGTTCTACTGCGACAGCGGCGCCCATTTCGTGCACCGCGCCGACCCGGTGATCGAACTGTGCCGGGAACGGCGCGACCTGCCCATCCTGCTGTTCACGCTGCAGGACGAGTTCAAGAACCGCGGCTGGACGAAGCGGGACTGCTTCCATTTCATGCGGCTGGACCGGCCCGAATACACCGACGCCACCCAGATCCTGGCGAGTTTCATCGTCTGCGAGCGGACGCCGGAGACCATCGCCTTCGTCTCCGAATGGCTGCGCTTCGCCCAGGACGAGCGCATCCTCACCGATGCGCCGAACGAGTGCGGCAAGCCCGACTACCCGGAGTTCCGCGACCACCGGCACGATCAGAGCATCCTCAGCCTGCTGGCCCGCCGCCGCGGGGTGAGCACGATCCCCGACATCTCGCAATGGGGCGACGACCGGCGCCCGCCGGAGATCCCGCGCATCCTGCTGCACACCCGCCAGCGGGATTGAGAGGGCGCGCATGGATCTTCCCGAATCCGCCGAACGGGCCGCCGCGCTGCACCGGCAGGCCGTCGCCGCCCAGCGCGAGGGCCGCGTCCGGGACGCCGTGGCGCTGTTCCAGCAGGCGCTGGCGCTGCGCAAGGACGCGGAGATCTATCTGGATTTCGGCGGCCTGCTGGCGGGGCTGTCGCAATGGGGTCCGGCGGGGGCGGTCTACGCCGCGGCGCTGAAGCTGGCGCCCGACTCCCTCGACGCCCGGTACGGGGTGGCGCTGTCCCTTCACGCCCAGGGACGTCCGGCGGAGGCCGAGCCGCATTACCGCGCCGTCCTGACGGCCTGCCCCGGTCTGGGCGAGGTGTGGAACAATCTCGGCGTGGCGCTTCAGGACCAGGGCCGCCCGGCCGAGGCCGAAACCGCCTACCGCGAGGCCCTGCGCGACCGTCCGGAGGACGCCGGCACCTGGAAGAATCTGGCGGTCGCGCTGGACGCTCTGGGCCGGACCGGCGAGGCCGAAACCGCCTACCGCGAGGCGCTGTCGCGCAACCCGGAGCATGCGGTGTCCCTGAACAATCTCGGCGTCCTCGTCCTGGCCGCCGGGCGCTGGGATGAGGCGGGGCGGGTCGGCCGCCGCATGGCGGCGCTGAACCCGGCGGACCGGCACGGCTGGATGCTGCTGGGCAACGCCGCCCACGCGGCGGGCGGCCGGGACGAGGCGGTGCGGGCGAACGCGGTGGCGGTGCGGCTGGCGCCCGACGATGCCGCCCTGCGCCACAACCTCGCCAACGCGCTGTCCGCCGCCGGACGGCGGGAGGAGGCGGTGGCCGAGTACCAAACGGTTCTCGGGCTCCGGCCCGACCTCCCGGCGGCGGCGGTCAATCTGGCGGCGGAACTGCTCGGCCTGCACGACCTGTCCGGCGCTTTGGCGGTGCTGCGCGGCGCGATCGGGCGGCATCCGGACCATGGTGCGGCGTGGCGGGTCCTCGGCCAGACGCTGTCCGGCGCCTTGCGGCCGGACGCCGCGCTCCACGCCCTGCGCCGGGCGGTGGCTCTCGATCCCGGCGAACCGGCGGGCTGGGAGGATCTGGCCGCCGCCGCGACCCTGGCCGACCGGATCGCGCCGTCCATCGAAGCCCTCCGCCGCGTCCGCCGGCTCTCCCCCGCCTACAACCCGGCGCTGGCGCCACTGGTGCAGCAGCAGCGCCACGCCTGCGACTGGCGCGACCTGCCGGCGCTCGAAAGCGACCTGATCGGGCGGCTGCGCGCCGGGGCGCTGGGCGTGCCGCCGTTCGGCCTGCTGGCGGTGGACACGACCCTGGCGGACCAGCGGGCGGCGGCGGAGCGCTGGGCGCGGCAGAAGGCGCACGGCGTGCCGCCCTTCGACCCGCTGGCGGTGGCGCGGCCCACGGTTCCGGGCGATGGGCGCCTGCGCATCGGCTATCTCTCCGCCGACTTCCACGAGCACGCCACCGCCTACCTGATGGCGGAGCTTCTGGAGCGGCACGACCGGACGGGCTTCGCCGTGACCGCCTATTCCACCGGCATCGACGACGGCAGCCCGATGCGGCGGCGCCTGACCGCGGCGGTGGAGCGCTTTGTCGATCTGCGCGACCGTTCCGACCTGGACGCCGCGCGGGCCATCGCCGCCGACGGCATCGACATCCTGGTGGACCTAAAGGGCTACACGGCCTTCGCCCGCACGGCGATCCTGGCGGCGCGGCCGGCCCCGGTGCAGGTGAACTGGCTGGGCTATCCCGGCACCATGGGGGCGAACTTCATCGACGTGATCCTGGCCGACGCGGTCACCATTCCGCCGGGCGAGGAGGGCTTCTACAGCGAGGCGGTGGTCCGGCTTCCCCACTGTTACCAGCCCAACGACCGCCACCGTGCCATCGCGGAGCGCACCCCGTCGCGCGCCGACTGCGGGTTGCCGGAGGACGGCTTCGTCTTCTGCTGCTTCAACAGCCCCTACAAGCTGACGCCCGCTGTGTTCGACGTCTGGGCGCGGCTGCTGCGCGCCGTTCCGGGGAGCGTGCTGTGGCTCTACGCCGGCAACCCGCTGGTGGCCGGCAACCTGCGGCGCGAGGCGGCGGCCCGCGGCGTGGCGCCGGAGCGCCTCGTCTTCGCGCCGCCGCGCCCGCTGGCGGAGCATCTGGCGCGGCACCGGCTGGCCGACCTGTTCCTCGACACGCTGCCCTACAACGCCCACACCACCGCCAGCGACGCGCTGTGGGCCGGGCTTCCGGTCCTGACCTGCCGCGGCGCGACCTTCGCCGGGCGGGTGGCGGCCAGCCTGCTCGACACGGTGGGATTGCCGGAACTGGTGACGGACACGCTGGCGGCCTACGAGGCGCTGGCCCTCGACCTCGCCCGCGATCCGCGGCGGCTGGCCGGGCTGAAGGCGCGGCTGGCGGCGGCGCGGACGGCCAGCCCGCTGTTCGACGGCGACCGCTTCGCCCGCGATCTCGAAGCCGCCTACCGGGCCATCCGGCAACGATTCGCAGCGGCAGGAGACACGCGATGACGACCATGGACCGGCGGCTTCACATCGTCGTGCCCTACCGCGACCGCGAAGCCCATCTGCGGGACTTCGTGCCGCGGGTCTGCGCTTACTTCGCAACGCTCCCCGAACCCATCGACTACCGCGTCACCATCGTGGAGCAGGAGGCCGGGCTGCCCTTCAACCGGGGCGCCGTCAAGAATGTCGGCTTCCTGCTGGGCGAGGCGGCGAGCGACTACACCTGCCTGCACGACATCGACTATCTGCCCATCGACGCCGATTACTCCTGGGTTGACCGGCCGACCCCGATCCTGTCCTTCGGGGCGGAGCGGCGGCCGGTGGCGCCCGGCCGCTCGGACCAGACGGTGACCACCGACCTGGAGAGCACGATGGGCGGCGTCCTGCTGATGCCCAACGACGTGTTCCGGCGGATCGACGGCTATTCCAACGCCTATTGGGGCTGGGGCTATGAGGATTTCGACCTGTCGCTGCGCATCCGCTCGCGCCGCATCCCGACGGCGCGGCGGCCCGGCCGGTTCGAGCCGCTGGACCACGACAACGAGGGCTTCAACCCCGACGCCTCGGCCTCGCCCATCTCGCGGGTCAACAAGCGGGTGTTCCAGTCCAATTGGGCCGGCGGGGCGATCCCGGAGGAGGACGGCCTGTCCAGCCTGACCTTCGACATCCTCGACCGCCGCCCCTGCGACGGCGTCCATCCCGGCGCCGAGGGGCGGTGGGAGATCGTGCGCGTTCGCCTGACCATGGCGCCGCTGCCCGGCCAGCTGGCGGCCTTCAAGGCGCGCTGAAGCTGTTACCTTTCGGGACACCGGCGCATCTGCGGGAAGACACCGCCCCGCCCGCTTGGCTATAGTGCGGCGCTCGCGGGGGCGTTCGGCCCGCAGAACGACCCTGCAGAACGACGAAGCGGAACGGACATGACCAGCCACGAAGACGTCTTCGACGCGCCGGAGACGCGGCAGCCGACCATCCTGGCGGTGTACAACCAGAAGGGCGGCGTCGGCAAGACGACCACCTCCGTGAATCTCGCCCTGGCGCTGGCCGCGCTGGGCAAGAGCGTCGTCCTGATCGACTTCGACCCGCAGAGCAGCGCCACCAGCAACTTCCTGCTGCGGGAGAAGGCGCGGGTCGGCATCAACGACCTGCTGAGCCAGGACACCTTCGTCGAGGACGCCATCACCCCGACCAGCTTCGACGGGCTGTCGATGATCGTCGGCGCGCGGAAGCTCTATTCGCTGGAACACGCGCTGGACGCCCGCGGCGGGTCGCAGCGGGGCCTGCGCAAGGCGCTGCACTTCTCGCGCAACCCGCCGGACTATGTGGTGATCGACTGCCCGCCGGCGCTCGGCCATCTGGCGGCGGGCGCGCTGGCGGCGTCGGACCGGCTGGTGCTTCCGGTCTTTCCGGGGCGCTACGCGCTGGACGGGCTGAAGCGCACCCTGTCGGTGGTCGAGCACATCCAGAAGGGCATGAACCCCAACCTGTCTGTGGCCGGCATCCTGATGCTGTCGATCACCAACGACGAGGTCGGGCGCGAATCGCTGACCCTGCTGCGCTCCGAATTCCCGGACCTGATGTTCCGCACGGCGATCCCCTATGACGTGGACGTGGTGAAGGCGACCTACCGCCGGATGCCCGCCGCGATCTTCAGCCCGGAGGGGCGGACGACCACGCGCTTCCTGGCGCTGGGCTGGGAGATCGTCCATGGCCGAGGTTCCTCCCCGACCGACGAGCAGCTGAAGCCGGCGCAGGACCGCATCCGCGCGTGGCACGCCGACACCGACTCCTCCTACAGCGCCCGCCGCGCCGCGGCGCCGGACGAGGGCGACGACTCCACGGGCGGCAACAACGGGCGTGGCGCGGGGGCTGAGGCGCCGAAGGGCGGCGGCGGCCGGGCGCTGGTCGCGGCGGCGGTCGGGCTGATCGTTGGCTTCGCGCTGGGCGCGCTGTTCGGCCAGCCGCTTCTGGGCGGCGTGCTGGCCGGTCTCGGGGGCTGAGCGGGGGCGTCGTCCGAACGCGGCGTGCGGGAGACGCGGGCAAGACTCGGCACGGATTTCACGGATTTTTTCAATCCGAGTTTCACCCCACCATCAAAGCGCGCGGGGCAGGCTGATTCCGTGAAATCCGTGTCGATTCTTGTCTCCCGACGGAGCGACGCGGCTCCGACGCCTACAGCACCGCCTTGCGGGCGGAGAGCAGGATGCTGGTCTCGGTGGAGGCGATCCCGGCGATCTGCCGGACGCGGCGCAGCGTGTCGTCGAAGGCCTCCAGCGACTCCGTTTCGATTTCAGCGACGACGTCCCAGCGCCCGTTGGTGGTGTAGACCGTCCGCACCTCCGGAAAGCCGTGCAGGCGGGCGATGACCGTCTCGGCGGCGCGGCCCTCCACCTCGATCATCGTGATGGCCCGGACCATGGCGGGCCGCAGATCCTTGCGCAGCAACACCGTGAAGCCGGCGATCACCCCGCTCTCGACCAGACGGTCGATGCGGGCGCGCACGGTCGCGCGCGACACCTTCAGCGCGGCGGCAAGCCCGGCGACGGGCTGGCGCGCGTCGGCGCGCAGCAGGCCCAACAGGCGGTGGTCCAGGTCGTCCATGCCAAAATGATAAGCCGGGCTTGCCACACTGTCAAAAACGCTGCCGTTC
This sequence comes from Azospirillum sp. TSH58, assembly GCF_003119115.1. Lineage (NCBI taxonomy): Bacteria > Pseudomonadati > Pseudomonadota > Alphaproteobacteria > Rhodospirillales > Azospirillaceae > Azospirillum > Azospirillum sp. TSH58. Next base: position 709,920 of record NZ_CP022367.1, on the reverse strand, counting down.
GTTGGCACTTTTCCGTCTTTCTGCCGCCGGTGCCGCCCCCGATAGTCATGGAAGGCAGATTCACACGGGGAGAGGGGCGGCATGGCGTCGGGGGATCGGGACGATCAGCGCTTCGTGGAGATCATCGGCGTTCCCATCGAGGCGGGGGCCGGCCATCCCGGCGCCCTGATGGGGCCGGCGGCGCTGCGCACGGCGGGGCTGGTCCGCGCCCTGCGCGAGCTGGGGCACGAGGTCCGCGACCTTGGTGACCTGACGCCTGGCCCCTGGAGCGAGGGCGACGCCGCCACCGCCCGTCTGGCGGAGATCACCGCCTGGTCGCGGGCGCTGGCCGACCACTCCTACGCCATGATGCGGGCGGGCGGGGTGCCGGTGTTCCTGGGCGGCGACCACAGCCTGTCCATGGGTTCGGTCACCGGGGTGGCCCGCCATTGCCGGGAGGCCGGCAAGCCCCTGTTCGTGCTGTGGCTGGACGCGCACGGCGACTTCAACACGCCCCACACCTCGCCGTCCGGCAACATGCACGGCATGCCGGTGGCCCTGCTGTGCGGGGAGGACGGCTTCGACGACGTCTTCCCGCCGGAGCAGCGCGCCACGGTGAACCCCGCCCATGTCCATCTGTTCGGCATCCGCTCCCTCGACCCCGGCGAGCGGCGCCTGCTGCGCGCCCGCGGGGTGGATGTGGTGGACATGCGGCTGATCGACGAGCACGGGGTCGGCGTCCATATGCGCCGCATCATCGAGCGGGTGCGGCAGGCCGACGGCCATCTGCATGTCAGCCTGGACGTGGATTTCCTCGACCCCGCCATCGCCCCCGCGGTGGGCACGGCGGTGCTGGGCGGGGCGACCTACCGCGAGGCGCACCTGATCATGGAGATGCTGCACGACGCGGGCGTCGTCGGCTCGCTGGACGTGGTGGAGTTGAACCCCTTTCTGGACGAGCGGGGCAAGAGCGCGCTTCTGCTGGTCGATCTGGTGGCGAGCCTGTTCGGCCGCCGCATCATCGACCCCGCCGTCACCCAGTCGCAGATCGGCGGGCAAGCCGTTTGACGAAGGCCGTTTGAAGAAGAAACAACCCCCGGAGAGAACGCCATGCTTCCGCACGCCGCCGACCTGATCGGGACCGAACACCGCCTGGGCGCCCACAATTACAAGCCGCTGGACGTCGTTCTGGCGCGCGGCGAGGGTGTCTATGTCTGGGACACCGAGGGCAACCGCTATCTCGACTGCCTGTCGGCCTATTCCGCGGTCAACCAGGGCCATTGCCACCCGAAGATCCTGGAGGCGATGGTGCAGCAGGCGTCGAAGCTGACCCTGACCTCGCGCGCCTTCCGCAACGACCAGCTGGCGCCGTTCTACGAGGAACTGGCGGCGCTGACCGGCTCCCACAAGATCCTGCCGATGAACAGCGGGGCGGAGGCGGTGGAATCGGCGATCAAGACGGTGCGCAAGTGGGGCTACGAGGTGCGCGGCGTGCCGGAGAATCAGGCGGAGATCATCGTCTGCTCCGACAATTTCCACGGGCGCACCATCTCCATCGTCAGCTTCAGCACCGACCCGGACGCCCGCGGCGGCTTCGGCCCCTTCACGCCGGGCTTTCGCACCGTGCCCTTCGGCGATGCGGCGGCGCTGGAGGCGGCGATCACCCCCAACACGGTGGCCGTCCTGCTGGAGCCGATCCAGGGCGAGGCCGGGGTGGTCATCCCGCCCGCCGGCTATCTGCGCCGGGTGCGCGACCTGTGCACGGAGCGCAACGTCGTGATGATCCTGGACGAGATCCAGACCGGGCTGGGCCGCACCGGCAAGCTGCTGGCCGAGGAGCATGAGGGGGTGGAGGCCGACGTCACCCTGATCGGCAAGGCGCTGTCCGGCGGCTTCTACCCGGTGTCGGCGGTGCTGTCGAACTCCGAGGTGCTGGGCGTGCTGAAGCCCGGCCAGCACGGCAGCACCTTCGGCGGCAACCCGCTGGCCTGCGCCGTCGCCCGCGCCGCCATGCGGGTGCTGGTGGAGGAGGGCATGATCGACAACGCCGCCGCCCAGGGCGCCTATTTCCTGGAGCGGCTCGGCGCCATCCGCAGCAACGTGATCCGCGAGGCGCGCGGGCGCGGCCTGATGCTGGCGGTGGAGCTTCACCCGGAGGCGGGCGGGGCGCGCCGCTATTGCGAGGCGTTGCGGGCGCGCGGCGTCCTGGCGAAGGACACCCACGACCACACCATCCGCATCGCCCCGCCGCTGGTCATCACCCGCGAGCAGGTCGATTGGGCGCTGGAGCAGTTCGACGCCGTGCTGACGGGAAACGCCCTTCCGTAAATGGCCTGGGTCATCGCATTCGCCCCTTTTAACCCTCTCCCCCCTGGGGAGAGGGTGGCCCGGAGGGCCGGTGAGGGGGTTGCGCTTTTGCCGGACGTACCGCCACGCGCAACCCCCTCACCCTAACCCTCTCCCCGCTTTCGGCGGACCAAAGGTCCGCCTGTCGCGCCAGCGCAAACTGCGTTTGCGCGTGAGCAGGGGGGAGAGGGGATTTTAACGAACAGCCCAGCGCAAAAGGCGCTTGCGGCCCGCTCCGGCCTTCGCCACGGTGGGGGCGGGCTTTCCATCCATCCAGCAGCGATCCGCCATGCACAGCGCCATCATCGACCTCCCGTCCGCCACCCCCGGCACCCGGCGGACCCTGACCGTCCAGCGCTTCGGAACGGCGGGCGCGCGGCCCTGCGCCTACATCCAGGCGTCGCTGCACGCCGACGAGATCCCGGCCATGCTGGTGGCCGACAAGCTGCGCCGCATCCTGACCGCGCTGGAGGCCGAGGGGCGGATCGCCGGCGAGGTCATCCTCGTCCCGGTCGCCAACCCGGTGGGGCTGGGCCAGTCGCTGATGGACCATCACCTCGGCCGCTTCGACCAGGACGACGGCAAGAACTTCAACCGCGACTACCCCCACCTGACCGAGGCGGTGGCCGAGCGCGTCGCCGACCGCCTGACCGACGACGGCGAGGCCAACAAGGCCGCCATCCGCGCCGCCCTGGCCGACGCGCTGGCCGAACGCACCCCGCGCACCGAGACGGAGCACATGAAGCACCGTCTTCTGGAACTGGCGCTCCAGGCCGATTGGGTGCTGGACCTGCATTGCGACCTGGAAGCGGTGATGCACCTCTACACCCTGACGCCCTCGGCGGAGGCCTTCGCCCCGTTGCAGCGGCTGCTGGGCGCGCAGGCGGTCTTCCTGGCCGAGGAATCCGGCGGCGACCCCTTCGACGAGGCGGTCAGCCGCCCCTGGAACGAGCTTGCCAAGCGCTGGCCCGACCGCCCGATCCCCTTCGGCTGCCACTCCGTGACCGTGGAGCTGCGCGGGCAGGCCGACGTGGAGCACGCCCAGGGCGAGGCGGACGCCCAGGCCATCGCCGGCTTCCTCACCCATGCCGGAGTCCTGTCCGGCGAGCCGCCGGCCCTGCCGGAGCCGCTGTGCGCCCCGACCCCGCTGGAATCCTCCGAACCGCTGACCGCCCCGGTGGGCGGCGTGGTGGTCTTCCATCACAAGGCGGGCGACCGCGTGGAGGCCGGCGCCGTGGTCGCCGACATCCTCGACCCGCTGACCGGCGACGTGACTCCGGTGCGCTGCGAATCAGCCGGCGTGCTCTACGCCCACAGCGCGACCCGCTTCACCTTGGCGGGCAAGAGGATCGCCAAAGTGGCGGGGACAACGCTGCGGCGGACTGGGCCGTTGTTGAGTGCGTGAGTGATCTGTCTCGTCCGATAATGAGGTATTAGCTTTTATCTTTTGCTTTTAACCGTAACATTGTATGAAAGCTGCGTTGCGGTTTTCGGCGAATTACATCTTTAATGTTGATGTCTTTTCTCCGAATGCCTCCTGATTCTGTCACAACTTCCAGATCAGGATTATCAATCAAGGCTGTATTTATATCATCTTGGTGGGCCGGAGTGTTGTTATATATCTTCTGAAAAAAATCATTAACGCTTATTGATTCTCCCGCATCGCTCACAAATCGAGGGATATCTCCGAAGAGCTGATCTCTTGCAATTTTGCGACCATCTTGGTCAAATAAATATAGCTGCCCCTTTTCATGTAGTTGGTCGTAGACAAGCATGTCTATACCCGAGCGACCAAAATGTGCTTGGAAGCTGCTATTTTTGTGAAGTATATTATTATATACTTGTCGCGCGCGATATGAATTGGAAAAATGTATAAACCAGTATTGCCACCCATTCGGATTGTTTATGGAAAATGGACTAACGAACGGCGAGCATTTTTGAAGTGTATCAAAGACCATCCGTTCCGCTGCCCCTAACCATTCTTTTCTGCTGGATATGGTTTCAAGGTCTTGCAGAATGGGGCGGTCAATTTCGAGATGAGCTAGGCGTTTCAGTAATTTTTCAGGTTCCTTTTTTTGCAGAAAAGCAACAAGAGAGCTAATCATAAACGTAAAAAATATCTCAGCCTTTGACCAGGATCTCATAATATCATGTATTGTTTCAATTTTAACATGCATGTCTCCGCATTGATCTAGGTTGAATAAAACATTCCTGTATTTTTGAAGTTTAGGTTTTGATTTAAGATATGATGTTTCAAAATCATCGCACGAATATTCAACGTTAATGCTTAGTCTTTGATTCTCTTCCAAAACCTGCTGTAGTACTGGGTTGACATTATTTTTAAGTGATTGGAAGGCATCACGGTCGGCATCGTTGAGAATCAATAGGCATTCAATTCTTAAGGGAGAAGACCCTTCAGTAGCGCGTACAATATTTATGCGCTGCACAGCATACTGAAGTTCCTGGACGAAAATTAACGGTGAGCCTGGAGTTCCGCATCTGTAGCGTCCTCCACCAGCGAAGCCATCCATAATGGCAAGTCTGAAGCGATCTCGACGGCGATGCCCGCACCGGACTGAAAGATAGTCAGAAAAATATTCTCGTAAAATTTTATGTTTTCGCCGGGAGTGGTCTTCAAGGGTCGCCCCATCGGCCCATTGGTATGCTTTCCCAACCACTTATCTGTCTCCTAAGCAATTTTAATTCATAATGCGGTTGTTGTGCGGACACCTACGGGCATCTCATCCCAGGTTTGCCCTCGATATTCCCGACCATTTTCTTTTTTAGAGCGGCGCTTATTATCTTTACCCCATGTGCCCCACTGCTTAAAGAAGAATGCTGTGCTGGCCTGTACACATTGATAGTATATTTCGTCAATCCATTCTTCGCGGACAGGGCGAGCTTTCCTTCCGCTTTCACCTCCAACGATTGCCCAATGAATACCGTTGAGGTTTACGGCTCCGACGGGTCCAACTAGGGGCTCAAAGGAAATAAATCTTATTGCTGCTGGCGCTGCGCGTAGATGATCAATGCGCTCCACCACATTACTATCTTCTACGCTTGCTCCGAGCCAAACGTTCGGCAAAACATTTCCGTCCATTCTCGAAACAATATCAGCCATTCTCTTAGGGCGTTTCGTTAGAATTTGATAGTTATGACGCGGAGTCCCTCGCATTACTTGCCAAACAGACATAATAAACTCTTCGCTTACTTTCTCATGAAAGAGGTCGCTCATTGAATTAACAAAAATTTTTCGAGGCTTCTTCCACCTATAAGGTATTTGAAGAGAAGATTTGTCTTCGCGGATGACGCCGTTCCATACGGTTCGCTTCCCGGTCTGGCGTGTTAATCCAGCGTATTTTTCCATTCCCATTAATTCAAGGCGTCGAGCCATATCCATGGCATAGCAATTTGTGCAGCCCGCACTTTCAATTGAACAACCAGCAACTGGATTCCAAGTTGCGTCTGTCCATTCAATCTGTGTTTCAGCCATGCCTTCTTCCTCGCGCCGCTGTATTTTATTTTAAGAGGTTTTCACTGGATAGGCTTGTGAGTTTTATTGAGAACCCGCCTTTTTGATCAGACGTATTATTGATGGTTCATTTCTGTGTATCTTTCATTATTTTTGGCCTTGTTACCAAAATTGTTTGTATCGCGCCTGAATTTTCCTGCCGATTGAGCGGGCCTAAGCAGCATGTTTTTCACCGTTTCTCAATAGATGATGTAACATCATTAAGTGTTGTTTTGCTACCTCCTGTCTCGTTTCCCTAACGCAATATTTGAACGCCCGAGTCTCCCCATCACCTCTACCGGGACCCTGTCTCTTATGCGCCGCCATCCCGCCTTGGCCAGCGCGTCCCGTCGCACCTCATCCGCGATTAGGTTCTGTTCTCAAAGGCTGTGAGGGTTTGGCTGTGCCCTGTTGAAGGGGGATGGCACGATCTGAACTGAGCGATGAGCAGCTTCAGCATTTGCTGGAGTTGCTTCCGCCGGAACGCCCGTGGACGGGCCGGCCGGCGCGGGACCTGGAGCGCACCGTGCGGGCGATCCTGTGGGTGAACCGCACCGGCTCGCCCTGGCGCGATCTTCCGGCCGAGTACGGTCCCTGGCAGACGGCGGCCAACCGCTTCTACCGCTGGCGCAAGGCCGGGGTATGGGAGCGCGTGTTGGAACTGGTTCAGGCCGAGGCGGATGAGGCCGGCAAGTTGGACTGGAGCCTGCACCAAGTCGACAGCACAGTGGTCCGCGCCCACCAGCACGCCGCCGGCGCAAAAGGGGGCAGTTGAACCAAGCGCTTGGCCGCTCGCGCGGCGGCTTCTCAACCAAGATCCACCTGCGCGCCGACCGCCACGGCCAACCGCTCGCTTTCGTGCTGAGCCCCGGTCAAGCCGCCGACCAGAGCGCGTTGACGGTGCTGATGGAGGCGGTCGCAGTGCGCCGAGTGGCAGGTGGACGACCGCGGGAAAGACCCGAGCGCGTGGTCGCTGACCGCGCCTACTCCAGCCAAGCCATCCGCCGCTACCTGCGTCGGCGCGGGATCGGGGCGGTGATCCCACAGCCCTCCAGCCAGAAGCCCTGTGCTCTGGTGGATTGGGCCGCCTATCGCTCCCGCAACGCCATCGAGCGCCTGATCAACCGCCTCAAACAGTTCCGTCGCATCGCCACCCGATACGAGAAACTCGCCGCCAACTACCTCGCCATGGTCCACATCGGGGCTATCCGACTATGGCTCAGGGTTTGAGAACAGGACCTAGCGCGGAGGCGGCCTTGACCCGCCCATCGTAATGGTAAGGGCAGGATCTCCAATAGGTCGAGGGGGCAGTTCGGTGTCAGTGTGGCGCTCGGTCCGTGCTGCGGTTCGACAGGAAGTGGCAGACGCGGATGACCTCGAAGATGCTCACCTCGTCGTCATGCAGAGTCGGCGCCAGCGTCGTGTTGGCGGCAAAGCGGTCGCGGAACGCTTCTTACCAATACTGGAGGCCGACCACGGTCAGGCCGCGCTCGCTTGGCGCGTTGATGGTGCCACACCGGATGCCGTGGCGGCCACTCTCCGCGCTTGACGGCCATACCAACCGTTCGGTATGTTCTTACCCATGCCGAGACCCGCCAAACATCACCCCGAACGCGGCGACGCCCGCACACGGCTTCTCGAAGCGGCGCGGGACGTCATCCGGGCCAAGGGCTTCGCGGCGACCTCCGTCGATGATCTCTGCAAGGCGGCGGGGGTCACCAAGGGCGCGTTCTTCCACCATTTCGAGACCAAGGAAGCGCTCGGCGTCGCCGCCGCCGCCTATTGGGCGGAAACCACCTCGGCCTTCTTCGCGAACGCGCCGTACCACCGGCTCGACGACCCGCTCGACCGGCTGTTCGGCTATGTCGACTTCCGCAAGGCGATCATCGACGGCGATCCCGCCGAGTTCACCTGCCTCGTCGGGACCATGACGCAGGAGGTCTACGGGTCGCACCCGGCGATCCGCGACGCCTGCGCCGCCAGCATCTTCGGCCACGCGGCGACGCTCGAACCGGACATCGCGGCGGCCATGGCGGCGCGCGGCATCGCGGCCGACTGGACCCCGGCGAGCCTCGCGCGGCACACCCAGGCCGTGCTCCAGGGCGCCTTCATCCTCGCCAAGGCGACGGGCGGGCGCGAGGACGCGCTGGACAGCGTCGATCACCTGAAACGCTACCTCACGCTGCTCTTTTCACAGCCCCGCTCGAAAGGGAACCCCCATGACGGAAGGTGAGCGCGACCTCGTTCTGACCCGCAGCCTCGACGCGCCGCGCGGCGCGCTGTGGCGCTGCTGGACCGAGCCCGAGCTGCTGAAACAGTGGTTCTGCCCCAAGCCCTGGTTCGTGTCCGAGGCACGGATGGACGTGCGTCCGGGCGGCGAGTTCTTCACGCTGATGAACGGCCCGGACGGCGAACAGTTCGGCGAGCCCGGCGTCTTCCTCGACGTGGAGGAGGGGCGGCGTCTGGTCTTCACCGACGCCTTCCGCCCCGGCTGGCGGCCGTCGGGCCGGGCCTTCATGACCGCCGACGTGCGGTTCGAGGACGCGGGCGCCGGCCGGACCCTCTACACCGCGCGCGCCATGCACTGGAGCGCCGAGGCGCGCGACGAGCACGAGAAGATGGGCTTCCACGAAGGCTGGGGCAAAGCGACCGACCAGCTCGAAGCCCTTGCCAAGACGCTCTGATCCAGAACGCACTGATCCAAAAACAGTCTGACCGGGAGGAAACGAATCCATGGAACCGACGATCTACCTGTTCTTCAACGGGACCTGTCTGGAGGCGATGACCCACTACGCCGAAACCCTCGGCGGCGAGGTCGTCTATGTGTTCCGCAACGGCGACGCCCCGGATGCGGACAGCCGCATGCCCGGTGGCGATGACCTCGTGATGAACATGATGGTGAAGCTGGGGGCGACCACGGTGATGGCGTCCGACTCGCCGGACAGCATGTACAGCACGCCGCAGGGTTTCCGGGTTCAGATCGCCCCGCCGTCGCTCGCCGAGTTCGACCGCATCTTCGCCGTGCTCGCAAAGGACGCCCGCGCCGTTGAGATGCCGCCGGGCGAGACCTTCTGGGCCGATCGCTTCGCCATGGTCACCGACCGCTTCGGCACGCCCTGGATGCTGAACCACACCGGTGCGAAGTGCCCGGACCCGACCGCGTCCTGACGGGCGGGGTCGAAGCTTCAAACAAACAAGGGGAGGAAGGACATGGCTTACATCGACGGATTCGTCATCGCGGTTCCGACGGCCAACAAGCAGGCTTTCATCGACCACGCGAACAAGGTCGACGTTCTGTTCAAGGAGCTTGGCGCGACGCGCATCCTCGAATGCTGGGGCGACGACGTGCCTAACGGCAAGCTCACCGATTTCCGCCGGGCTGTGCAGGCGACGGACGACGAGACGGTCGCCTTCTCCTGGATCGAATGGCCGGACAAGGCGACGCGGGACGCCGGGATGGGGCGGATCGAGGAGCTGATGAAGACCGACGAGCGGTTCAGCCCGGAGAACAACCCGATGCCCTTCGACGGCAAGCGGATGATCTTCGGCGGCTTCACGCCGGTCGTCGAGCTGTGAGCGGTTGCTTCAGGAGCCGGTGAGCGCGCCGGCCTCGCTGAGTGAAAGACCGAGGTCCGCGGCGGCGCCGCGCATCAGCGCCACCGCGTCCCGGTTCCTCATGCGCCGGTAACCGGCCTCGGCCAGCGCCTCCCGCCGCGCACCGTCGGCGACCAGCGCGCAGGCGGCCTCGACCAGCCCGTCGTAGGGGGCGAAGGCCATGGCGTCCAGCAGGTCGGGGTCGATCGCGCTGTCGGGGTGGCGCTCGGCCAGCACCGCCTTGCGGTTGGACAGCAGGTGCGAGACGCGGACGATCTCGAAAATGCCCGCCTCGTAGTAATGCAGGTTCAGCACCAGCTTGGCGTCGGCGATGAAGCCGTCGCGGAGCGCACCGTAATAATGCTGGAGGCTGACCACGGTCAGGCCGCGCTCGCCCAGCGCGTCGAGGATGGCGCGGCGGCGGGGGTTCACGGCGCCGTAGAACAGCACGTCGATGCCGGGGGCTGGGCTGTTCGGGATGCGGGTCATCGCGTCGACATGCCCGATGGGGACGTGGCGCGCCCGGATGCCCTGGCCGGCCAGATCGGCGATGTTGCGCGGGCTGTAGTCCCACACCCGGCAGCGGCGCAGCAGGTCCAGGTAATGGGCGTTGCGCGGGTGGAGCGTGGCGATCTGCTCCAGATTGTAGAGGATGGTGCCGCTGGGCAGCCGGTCGCCCTCCTGCGGCGACAGGTCGTGCCCGCCGAGCACGATGGCGCGCCGTCGGCGGCCGACGCGGTTCCAGACGATCTCCGCCTCGACGCCCAGGCGGCGCAGCGCGAAACACAGGGTTTCCGCGACCTCTGAAAAGACGCTGGCCCCGGCGTCGCCCAGCCCGCTCTTCTTGATGATGACGATGTCGATCCCGCCGGCCATGCGCACGCCCCTCTGCCCCGCGCCCTCATCCTAAAGCGCGGGCGGGCGGGCGCACAAAAAGAAACCCTCCTTCCCGCAAGGGAAGGAGGGTGTGCAGTCAGGGGACTTCGCTGAAAAACCGGGACTGACGGATCAGGCCGAAACCAGCTCCTCCAGGGAGCGCTCGATGATGTCCAGGCCCTCGTCCACCAGCGCGTCCGACGCGGTCAGCGGAACCAGGATGCGGATCACGTTGCCGTAGGTGCCGCAGGACAGCAGGACGAGGCCCTTCTCCGCCGCCTTGGCGACCAGCGCCTTGGTCAGCTCCGGCGCCGGCTCCTTGGTGCCGCGGTCCTTCACCAGCTCCATGGCGATCATGCCGCCCAGGTTGCGCACGTCGCCGATCACCGACAGCGTGTTGCGCTGGGCCATGGTGCGGAAGCGGCCGGCGATGCGCTCGCCCAGGTCGTTGGAGCGCTGGATCAGCTTCTCCTCCTCGATGACGTCCAGCACGGCCAGCGCCGCGGTGGTCGCCAGCGGGCTGCCGGCGTAGGTGCCGCCGATGCCGCCGGGGATCGGGGCGTCCATGATCTCCGCCTTGCCGGTGACCGCCGACAGCGGGAAGCCGCCGGCCAGGCTCTTCGCCATGGTCATCAGGTCGGGCTCGACGCCGGAATGCTCGATGGCGAACATCTTGCCGGTGCGGGCGAAGCCGGTCTGGATCTCGTCGATGATCAAAAGGATGCCGTTGTCGTCGCAGACCTTGCGCAGGGCCTGCAGGAACTCCGGCGGGGCGATGTTGAAGCCGCCCTCACCCTGCACCGGCTCCACGATGATCGCGGCGACGCGGGTGGCGTCCACGTCCGACTTGAACAGCTGCTCCAGCGCCTTCAGGCTGTCCTGGACGCTGACCCCGCGGTAGGCGTTGGGGAAGGGCGCGTGGTAGACCTCGGCCGGGAAGGGGCCGAAGCCGACCTTGTAGGGCACGACCTTGCCGGTCAGCGCCATCGCCAGCAGCGTGCGGCCGTGGAAGGCGCCGGAGAAGGCGATCACGCCCGGACGGCCCGTGTGGGCGCGGGCGATCTTCACGGCGTTCTCGACGGCTTCGGCACCGGTGGTGAAGAAGGCGGTCTTCTTCGGCGTGGAGCCCGGAACCAGCGCGTTCAGCCGCTCCGCCAGGGTCACGAAGGACTCGTAGGGCGTGACCATCGCGCAGGTGTGGGTGAAGCGGTCGAGCTGGGCCTTCACCGCCTCGATGATCTTCGGATGGCGGTGGCCGGTGTTCAGCACCGCGATGCCGCCGGCGAAGTCGATGAAGCGGTTGCCCTCGACGTCCCACAGCTCGGCGTTCTCGGCGCGGTCGACATAGACCGGCATGGCGTTGGCGAGGCCGCGCGGAACGGCGGCGTTGCGACGATCCTGGAAGGACTGGTTGCTCATCTCAAACCCCCGATTGGAAAGGATGGCGTCAGGCGCCCAGGCCGACGCACAGGTACTTGATCTCCAGGAAGTCCTCCACACCGTACTTGGAGCCTTCCCGCCCGATGCCCGACTGCTTGATGCCGCCGAACGGCGCGACCTCGGTCGACAGGATGCCTTCGTTGATGCCGACCATGCCGTATTCCAGCTGTTCGGCCACGCGCCACACCCGGCCGATGTCGCGGCTGTAGAAATAGGCCGCCAGACCGAACTCGGTGTCGTTCGCCATGCGGATGGCGTCGGCCTCCGTCTCGAACTTGAACAGCGGGGCCACCGGGCCGAAGATCTCCTCGCGGGCCACGCGCATCTCGGTGGTGACGCCGGTCAGGATCGTCGGCTCGAAGAAGGTGCCGCCCAGGCCGTGGCGCTTGCCGCCGAGCGCGACCTTGGCGCCCTTGGCCAGCGCGTCGCCCATCAGCTCCTCGACCTTCTCGACGGCCTGGCCGTTGATCATCGGGCCCTGGGTGACCCCGGCCTCCATGCCGTTGCCGACGCGGATCTGCTTCACCGCCTCGGCCAGCTTGGCGGCGAAGGCGTCGTAGACGCCGGCCTGGACCAGCAGGCGGTTCGCGCAGACGCAGGTCTGGCCGGAGTTGCGGTACTTGGACGCGAGCGCGCCCTTGACCGCCTCGTCCAGGTCGGCGTCGTCGAACACGATGAAGGGCGCGTTGCCGCCCAGCTCCAGCGACACCTTCTTCACCGTGTCGGCCGACTGGCGCATCAGGATCTTGCCGACCTCGGTCGAGCCGGTGAAGGACAGCTTGCGCACGATCGGGCTGGAGGTCAGCTCGCCGCCGATGGCGACGGGGTCGGACCCGGTGACGATGTTAAACACCCCCGCCGGGACGCCCGCGCGCTCGGCCAGCTCGGCCAGCGCCAGGGCGGACAGCGGGGTGTCCTCCGCCGGCTTGACGACGATGGTGCAGCCGGCGGCCAGCGCCGGGCCGACCTTGCGGGTGATCATCGCGTTGGGGAAGTTCCACGGGGTGATCGCCGCGACGACGCCGATCGGCTCCTTCAGGACGACGATGCGCTTGTTGCCGGCGAAGCTGGGGATCACGTCGCCGTAGACCCGCTTGCCCTCCTCGGCGAACCACTCGATGAAGCTGGCGCCGTAGGCGACCTCGCCGCGGGCCTCGGCCAGCGGCTTGCCCTGCTCCAGCGTCATCAGGACGGCCAGATCCTCCTGCGCCGCCATGATCAGCTCGAACCAGCGGCGCAGGATGGCCGCGCGCTCCTTCGCGGTCTTGGCGCGCCACGCCGGCAGAGCGGCGTCGGCGGCGTTGATGGCCTGCCGCGTCTCTTCCGCGCCGACGTCGGCGACCCGGGCCAGCTCCTCGCCCGTCGCCGGGTTGGTCACCGCGAAGGTCTTGCCGGAGAAGGCGTCGCGCCACGCGCCGTTCACATAGGCTTGTGTCCGAAGAAGGCTCTGGTCGTTCAGCGACAGCATGGGGATCAGCCTCGATTTGCGAAGTGAAGGGAGCGTACCCATGTTTAATAAATTAAACAACCCTAATCGGGTGTTGAGTTTTTGATGACGCACACACGCGAATCCGGTATGCCTTCCGGTCAGGAGCGAGGAACCGATCCATGGATGTGGACGCTGTCGATTTCAACGTGGGCGCGCGCCTGAAGCAGGTTCGGGAAGCGCACGCCCTGTCCCAGCGCCAGTTGGCGCAACGGGCGGGCGTGACCAACGGCACCATTTCGCTGATCGAGCAGAACCGGTGCAGCCCCTCCGTCTCCTCGCTGCGCAAGGTGCTCCAGGGCATTCCGATGACCCTGGCGGAGTTCTTCTCCTCCGACGACCTGCCGCCGCGCGAGCAGATCTTCTTCAAGGGCGGCGATCTGGTCGAGCTGACCGGGCTGGTGAAGAGCCGGGTCGGTTCCATCTCCTTCCGGCAGGTCGGCGACCTGCGCGGCCGCAACCTCCAGGTCCTGCACGAGAAGTACGCCCCAGGCGCCGACACCGGCGGCCGCACCATGCTCCAGCATGAATCGGAGGAGGGCGGCATCGTCATCAAGGGCCGGATCGAGCTGACGGTCGGCGACCGCAAGGAAATCCTTGGCCCCGGCGACGCCTATCTGTTCGACAGCCGCATCCCGCACCGCTTCCGCAACCTCGGCGACGAGGAATGCGAAATCATCAGCGCCTGCACCCCGCCGTACCTGTGACATCACTCCACCGGATTTGAGGAAAAGCCGGGCCGCCCATCGGGGCCGCCCGGCTTTTTCATGTCAGCGCAGGTTGCCCTTCAGCCGCTCGTTGCGGCGGCGCAGCGCCTCCAGCGTGGCGAGCAGGATGACCGAGATGGTCGTCAGGATCACCGCCGCCGCCGTGATGGTCGGGCTGATGTTCTCGCGGATGCCGCTGAACATCTCGCGGGGCAGGGTGCGCTGCTCCGGTCCCGCCATGAACAGCACCACCACCACCTCGTCGAAGCTGGTGGCGAAGGCGAACAGGGCGCCCGACGCCAGACCCGGCAGGATCAGCGGCAGGATCACCCGTCGGAAGGCGTAGATCGGCGAGGCGCCGAGCGAGGCCGCGGCCCGCGCCAGATTCATGTCGAAGCTCTGCAGCGTCGCGCTGACCGTGATGACCACGAAGGGCGTGGACAGCGCCGTGTGCGCCAGGATCAGCCCCGCGTAGCTGCCGGTCAGGCCGAGCGGCGCGAAGAAGAAGTACAGGCCGACCGCGGTGATGACGCCCGGCACGACGACCGGCGACAGCACGATGGCCAGCACCAGCGGCTTGAACTTGCTCTTCCACTGGGCGAGGCCGAGCGAGGCGAGCGTGCCCAGAACCATCGACAGGATGGTCGAGGCCACCCCGATGATGACGCTGTTCTTCAGCGACGATACCCAGCGCGGGGAGTTCAGGAAGTCCTCGTACCAGCGCAGCGACAGGCCCGGCAGCGGGTAGGTCAGGTAGGAGCCGGAGCTGAAGGACAGCGGCATGATCGCCAGGATCGGCGCCATCAGGAAGACCAGCACCAGCGAGGCGACGACCACCGTGGTGATCCAGGCGACGCGCTGGCTGGCGGTGCGGGGGGCGTGATTGTCGCTCAATTCTTCATCCCCCCCGTGACCTGCTGGCCGTGGACCAGCTTTCCATAGACGACGGCCAGCAGCAGCGTCGCGAGCAGAAGCACCGCGCCCAGCGCCGAGGCCAGACCCCAGTTGACGGTTTCCGTCGTGTAGAAGGCGATGAAGTAGCTGATCATCTGGTCGGCGGCGCCGCCCACCAGGGCCGGCGTGATGTAGTAGCCGATGGCCAGGATGAAGACGAGCAGGCTGCCCGCCCCGATGCCGGGCACGGTCTGCGGCAGGTAGATGCGCAGGAAGGCGGTGACCGGCGAGGCGCCCAGCGACGCCGCGGCCCGCATGTAGGCCGGGGAGATCGACCGCATGCTGCTGTACAGCGGCAGGATCATGAAGGGCAGCAGCACGTGCGTCATCGCCACATAGACGCCGAACCGGTTGTAGATCAGCCGCAGCGGCTCGTCGATCAGGCCGATCCAGCGCAGGCTGTCGTTGACGATGCCCTCGCTCTGCAGCACGACGATCCAGGCGCAGGTGCGCACCAGCAGCGAGGTCCAGAAGGGCAGCAGCACGAAGATCATCAGCAGGTTCGACTGGCCCGTGGGCAGAGTCGCCAGCATGTAGGCGACCGGGAAGCCCAGGATCAGGCACAGCGCCGTGACGCCGAAGCTGATGGTGAAGGTGCGCCCGAAGACGTCGCGGTAGATCGCCTGCTCCTCGGGGGCGGCGACGATGGCGCCATCCACGTTGCGCGTCAGGTCCAGCGCGCCCAGCAGGTAGAAGCTGGTCAGCGGCCCGCTGGCGCCCTTGATCGCCGCCCAGGTGGCGCGTTCGCCCCAGGCCGGGTTGATGCCGATCAGCGTGTCCTTGGCGGTGCCGGGTTCCGGCAGGGTCTTCAGGTTGCGCGCGGTGCCCGCCATGATGGTGCGGAAGCCGTTCAGCGCGTAGTTCAGCCGCTTGGACGCGATGGCGACGGTGCCGGCGTCGCGCGCCGTGCGGATGTCGCCCGCCAGCGCGGCGAAGGCCGGCTCGCCCGGAACGTCCTTGCCGTCCCAGTCGGCCAGGGCCGCGACGGTGTGGGGCAGGACCTGACGCACCTCCCAGTCGTCGACCGACCGCCAGAGCATGCCGGCGATGGGACCGAGGAAGGTGAAGAGCAGGAAGAGGAGGAGCGGCAGGATCAGCGCCAGGGCCTTGAGCCGGCGCGCCCGCTCCGCCCGTTTCAGGCGGCGCTTGAGAGGCACCTCGGACGACGCATCGGCGCCGGCGACGAACGCGGCTGTCATGGGCGGCCTATTTCGAAGAATGCGGTAGAGATGTGTGCGGGGTGGTCGAGGTGGGCCCCCACCCTAACCCTCCCCCGCTGACGCAGGGGAGGGGATCGATCTCCCTCCCCTGCGAAGCGGGGGAGGGCCGGGGTGGGGGCCCGTCGCAACCACTCAAAGACGGGAGCGGCTTACTTCGCCGCCCACTTGTTGAAGCGCTCGGTCAGGCGGTCGATGTTCTCCAGCCAGAAGGGAACGCTGATCTCGACCGCGTTCTTCATGTTGTCCGGAGCGGTCGGCAGGTCCTTCAGCACGGCCGGGGCCAGCTTGGACGGGGCGTCCTTGTTGGAGGTGCCGTAGGCGATGTTCTCGGACAGCTTGGCCTGGTTCTCCGCCTTGCCGACGAAGTCGAGGAACTTGTAGGCGGCTTCCTTGTTCGGGCTGCCCTTCAGGATCACCCAGCTGTCGATGGTGTAGAGCGCGCCGTTCCACACCATGCCGAAGTTCTTCTTCTCGGCCTTGTTGGCGGCGTCGATGCGGCCGTTGTAGACCGAGGTCATCGCCACCTCGCCCGAGGCCAGCAGCTGCGGCGGCTGGGCGCCGGCCTTCCACCAGACGATGTCGTTCTTGATGGTGTCCAGCTTCTTGAAGGCGCGCTCCAGGCCCTCTTCGGTGCCCAGGACCTTGTAGACGTCCTTCGGGGCGACGCCGTCGGCCATCAGGGCGATCTCAAGGGTGGTCTTGGCGCCCTGGCGCAGGCCGCGCTTGCCCGGGAACTTGGTGGTGTCGAAGAAGTCCGCCCAGCTCTTCGGCGCGTCCTTCAGCTTGTCCTTGTCGTAGCCGAGCACGAAGTCGTACACGATCGCGCCGACGCCGCAGGCATCGACGGTCTGCGGCAGGTAGGCCTGCTCGCCGCCGATCCTGCTGAACTCCATCGTCTCGAACAGGCCCTCTTCACAGCCGACGGCCAGCTCCTCGCTCTCCACCTGGACGACGTCCCAGGTCGCCGCGCCGCCCTGGACCTTGGCGCGCAGCACGCCGATGCCGCCGTCCCAGGACTCGTCGTTCATCGGGGTGCCGGCCTTCTTGAACGGCTCGAAATAGACCTTCTTCTGGGCTTCCTGATAGGCGCCGCCCCAGGACACGACCGTCAGGTCGCGGGCCTGCGCGGCGGTGGCCAGCGCCACACCGGCGGTGAACGTCGCAAGGAACCCAACTGCCACCTTAAGCTTCGACATCGTCCCCGTTCCTTCATTATGTGTGGTTGCGTCAGGAGGTGGTGCGCGCCCCTGGTCCCCCCTCCCGGAGAGACCGGACGGACGGGTTGCTGCCGATCACACGGGATCGAGCGCCCGGCAGTCCTCGGGGCGGAAGCCGATGGACACGCTCTGGCCGTGGCTGAGTCCCGCATGGGCGCCCGGCGGCAGCTTGACCATGAATTCCCCGTTGCCGGCGACCTTCAGCACGGCCAGCGCGTGGTCGCCGAGATAGATGGTGTCCTGCACCTGGGCGGGCAGGGCGTTCATGCCGTCCGGGGCCTGCCCGTCGGTCAGGATGCTGATGCGCTCCGGCCGCACCGACAGCGCGGTGGCCGCCCCGGCGCCGGCGACGTTGACCGCCTGGGCCACGACCGAACCGCCCGACGCCAGCGCCACCCGGCAGAAGCCCTGTTCGATATTCTCGACGGTTCCGCTCAGCACGTTGTTCTCGCCGATGAAGTTGGCGACGAAGCTGTTGACCGGGCGTTCGTACAGCGCGTCCGGCTTGTCGATCTGCTGCACGATGCCGTCGTTGAACACAGCGATGCGGTCCGACATGGTCAGCGCCTCGCTCTGGTCGTGGGTGACGTAGACGACGGTGATGCCCATCGTTTCGTGCAGCTGCTTGATCTCCAGCTGCATGTGCTCGCGCAGCCGCTTGTCCAGCGCGCCCAGCGGTTCGTCCATCAGGACGAGCTGCGGGTTGAAGACCAGCGCGCGGGCGAGCGCCACGCGCTGCTGCTGGCCGCCCGACAGCTGGCCGGGATGGCGGTGCGCCAGATTCTCCAGCTTGATCATGCGCAGCGCCGACCGCACCCGCTCCTTCACCTCGGACCGCGACATCTTGCGCACGGTCAGCGGGAAGGCGACGTTCTCCTCGATCGTCAGGTGCGGGAACAGCGCGTAGTTCTGGAAGACCATGCCGATGTCGCGCTTGTGCGGCGGCATGTTCTTGATCGGCCGGTCGGCGAGATAGATCTCGCCGTGGGTGGGGACCTCGAAGCCGGCCAGCATCATCAGCGTGGTCGTCTTGCCCGAGCCCGATGGGCCGAGCAGGGTGACGAACTCGCCCTTCTTGATGTCGAGGTCGAGGTTCTTCACCACGAGGTGCTCGCCGTCATAGGTCTTCTGGACCCCGACGAAGCGCACCAGTGCCTGTGCGGTCGTGACCATGCCGCCGTCCATCATCCTCCCCCCGTCCGAGGTGTCCCGAGCACGGTCCGGGGCCAGGGTTGCGTTCCCGACACAGGACCTATGCAATGGGCCAGACGGTATACCCGTTTAATAAATTCGACAAGCCCGTTGCTCGCATCGCGATCAATTCAACGGTCTGACGAAAATTTGTGCATCTGCGAAGGCCGTGCACGCGGTTTGAACGTGAGTTTGCTCCTTCCTTGACCGCTTGAAAACCCAGACTTTGGGAGGTTTGGGGTCCGGACCGGCGATTTTTCCCGAGTCGCCGCTCACGCGCCGGGGATGGGTGGAACAAACGGAACGATCCGCTCCACGAGACCGGTGAATTTTTTCACCAGGGGCGAACTTTCGTTGCTCCGTTGGGCCAGTTGCAGGGTGGTGACGGCGTCCGGCGTGTCGAGCGGCCGGTACACCACCCCCTCCAGCGCCACCTGCCGCAGCTGGCCGGGCAGAATCGACACGCCCAGCCCGGCGGCGATCAGCCCGATGATGGTGAAGGCCTCGCGCGCGTCCTGGGTCACGTTGGGTCGGAATCCGGCGGCGGCGCACAGGGCGAAGACCTGCTCGTGCGTGCTGGTGCCGAAATCGGCGGGGTAGAAGACGAAGGGCTCGTCGCGCAGGGCGGCCAGCGGCACGACCTCCCGCCCGGCCAGCGGGTGGTCGGCGCGCATCACCGCCAGCAGCGGCTCGCGCACCACGTCGTGGAAGCGGAAGGACTCGGGCTCGGGGACGAAGCGCGGCTCCCGGATGAAGCCGACGTCGAGCCGGCGGTCGGCCAGCGCCGTCAACTGCTGCTTGGACGGCAGCTCGACCAGGGTCAGATGCACGTCCGGGTGGGCGCGGCGGTAGGCGTCGATGATCCGCGGCACCATCGGCAGGAAGGGGGCCGCCGCGGTGAAGCCGACGCGCAGCTCGCCGACCTCGCCCTTGGCGGCGCGGCGGGTCAGCACGGCGGCGCGCTCCGCCCGCGCCAGGATCTCCCGCGCCTCGCCGAGAAGGAGCTGGCCCGGCTCGGTCAGTTCGACCCGGCGCTTGGTGCGCTCGAACAGGCGGGCGCCGAGTTCGGCCTCCAGCGCCTGGATCGACTGGCTGAGCGGCGGCTGCCCGATGCCCAGCCGGGCGGCGGCGCGGCTGAAATGCAGCTCCTCGGCGACGGCGACGAAATGGCGGAGATGGCGCAGATCCATGGCAGTGTCTTATATGAGGATCATATTAAAGTCGCCTGACAAATGTATTTGAACCATGAAAGCGACCGCGCCATGTTGGGGCGCATCGGACCTAGGGAGACAACGATTATGGCCGCCAAGACCGGAGCCGCCTCCGCCAAGCTCGCTTCCTTCGCCTGGGAAGACCCGCTGCTTCTCGACGAGCAGCTGACCGAGGACGAGCGGATGATCCGCGACGCCGCGCGCAGCTATTGCCAGGACAAGCTGCTGCCGCGCGTGACCGAGGCCAACCGGCACGAGATCTTCCACCGCGAGATCATGAACGAGATGGGCGAGCTGGGCTTCCTCGGCTCCACCATCGACGGCTACGGCTGCGCCGGGGTCAACTACGTCTCCTACGGTCTGGTCGCCCGCGAGGTCGAGCGGGTGGACAGCGGCTACCGCTCCGCCATGTCGGTGCAGTCCTCGCTGGTCATGCACCCGATCTACGCCTACGGCAGCGAGGCCCAGCGCGAGAAGTACCTGCCCAAGCTCGCCACCGGCGAGTGGATCGGCTGCTTCGGCCTGACCGAGCCGGACGCCGGTTCCGACCCCGCCGGCATGAAGACCCGCGCGCAGAAGGTGGCGGACGGCTACATCGTCAGCGGCGCGAAGATGTGGATCACCAACTCGCCGGTCGCCGACGTCTTCGTCGTCTGGGCGAAGAACGACGAGGGCAAGATCAACGGCTTCGTGCTGGAAAAGGGCATGAAGGGCCTGTCGGCGCCGAAGATCGAGGGCAAGTTCTCGCTGCGCGCCTCGGCCACCGGCGAGATCGTCATGGACGAGGTCTTCGTTCCGGAGGAGAACCGCCTGCCGAACATCGAGGGCATCGTCGGCCCGTTCGGCTGCCTGAACCGCGCCCGCTACGGCATCGCCTGGGGCGCCATGGGTGCCGCGGAGTTCTGCTTCCACGCCGCCCGCCAGTACCAGATCGACCGCAAGCAGTTCGGCCGTCCGCTGGCCGCGAACCAGATCCCGCAGCTCAAGCTCGCCAACATGCAGACGGAGATCGCGCTCGGCCTGCAGGCCGCGCTGCAGGTCGGCCGCCTGCTCGACGCCGGCAAGGCGGCGCCGGAGATGATCTCGCTCATCAAGCGCAACAACTGCGGCAAGGCCCTGGAGATCGCCCGCGTCGCCCGTGACATGCACGGCGGCAACGGCATCGCCGACGAGTTCCACGTCATCCGCCACGTGATGAACCTGGAGGCGGTGAACACCTATGAGGGCACGCACGACATCCACGCCCTGATCCTGGGCCGCGCCATCACTGGCATCCAGGCCTTCGCGTGAGGTGAGTAAAGAGCCTTCTCCCCTCCCTTTCGCGCCCGCTCGCGGGCGCTGTCGGCGACAGGCGGCCTTTGGCCGCCGAGAGCGGGGAGAAGGTTGGATGAGGGGGCGGCCGAAGGCCGGACACGCGCTGCAATGAGGCTGCGTGGACGCCCTGGCGGGCGCCCCCTCACCCTGACCCTCTCCCCAGAGGGGAGAGGGGATTTCAGATTTCGTGAAGGACCCCCACCATGCCCGGCCCGCTTTCCCATGTCCGTGTCCTGGAACTCTCCCGCGTGCTCGCCGGGCCGTGGGCGGCGCAGACGCTGGCCGATCTCGGCGCCGACGTCATCAAGGTCGAACGGCCCGGCGCCGGGGACGACACCCGCGCCTGGGGTCCCCCCTGGGCCGGGGAGGAGTCGGCCTATTTCCTCTCGACCAACCGCGGCAAGCGGTCGATCACCATCGACTTCGAGCGCCCGGAAGGCCAGGAGCTGGTGCGCAAGCTGGCCGCCCAGGCCGACGTCGTCATCGAGAACTTCAAGGTCGGCGGGCTGGTCAAGTACGGGCTGGACTATGACAGCCTGCAGGCGGTCAACCCCGGCCTCGTCTACTGTTCGATCACCGGATTCGGGCAGGACGGTCCCTACGCCAAGCGCGCCGGCTATGACTTCATGATCCAGGGCATGGGCGGGCTGATGAGCATCACCGGCCAGCCGGACGCCGAGGCGGGCGGCGGACCGATCAAGGTCGGCGTCGCGGTGACCGACGTCTTCACCGGCCTCTACGCCACCGTCGGCGTGCTGGGCGCGCTGGCCCACCGCGAC
This sequence comes from Azospirillum sp. TSH58, assembly GCF_003119115.1. Taxonomy (NCBI): domain Bacteria; kingdom Pseudomonadati; phylum Pseudomonadota; class Alphaproteobacteria; order Rhodospirillales; family Azospirillaceae; genus Azospirillum; species Azospirillum sp. TSH58. Next base: position 688,095 of record NZ_CP022367.1, on the reverse strand, counting down.
CGGACGGGGGAGGGGCAGTGGGTGAACCTCGCCCTGCTCGACGTGCAGGTGGCGGTGCTGGCGAACCAGGCGATGAATTATCTGGTCGGCGGCAAGGCGCCGCAGCGGCTGGGCAACGCGCACCCGAACATCGTGCCCTATCAGGCCTTCGCCACGCTGGACGGCCACATCATCCTGGCGGTCGGCAACGACGGGCAGTTCGCCAAATTCTGTCAGGTCGCCGGCCGTCCGGAGCTGGCGCAGGACCCGCGCTACGCCACCAACCCGGCCCGCGTCGCCAACCGCAAGGAGCTGGTGCCGATCCTGGAGCTGCTGCTGGAGCAGCGGACCAGCCGCGACTGGCTGTCGGCGCTGGAGGCGGTGGGCGTGCCCTGCGGGCCGATCAACGACGTGTCGCAGGTCTTCGCCGACCCCCACGTCCAGGCCCGCCACATCCACCAGGACCTGCCGCATCCGACCGCCGGGACGGTGCCGACGGTGGCGAGCCCGATCCGCTACTCCGCGACCCCCATCGAGCACACGGTGGCCCCGCCGACGCTCGGCCAGCACACCGACGCCGTGCTGGGGGAGGCGCTGGGCCTATGCGCCGCGGACATCGCGGCCCTGCGGGAGAAGGGCGTGGTCTGAACCGCCCGCACCCGTCATTTTGCCGCCCCTGTCCCATCCCTTCCCCCGCCGCTTGTGGGGGGAGGGATTTTTTGCGTGAACCGAGATGACCCCCGTCACCACCCCGTCCTCCGCCGCCACCGACACCCGCCTGGGCATCCTGCTGATGCTGCTGGGCATGTCGCTGTTCACCGTCAACGACGCGCTCGGCAAATGGCTGGTCGCCGACTATCCGGTGGCGATGCTGCTGGCCATCCGCAGCCTGTTCGGCGCGATGCTGCTGGCCCCGCTGATCCTGCGCGAGGGGGTGCGGTCGGTCTTCGCGGTGAAGCGGCTGCCGTTGCATCTTCTGCGCGTCGGCTGCGTGGCGGGCGAGGTCGCCTGCTTCTACTGGGCGGTGCGGTCGCTGCCGCTCGCCAACGTCATGACCATCTACATGGCCGCCCCGCTGATCGTCACCGCCCTGTCGGTGCCGCTGCTGGGCGAGAAGGTCGGCTGGCGCCGCTGGGCCGCGGTGGTGGTCGGTTTCGCGGGGGTGGTGATCGTGCTGAACCCGACGGGCCAGTTCGACGCGGTGCCGTCGCTGGTCGCCCTGTTCGGCACGCTGGTCTTCTCCACCGGCCTGATCTCCACCCGGCTGCTGCGCGATTCGAGCAACCTGTCGCTGGTCAGCTTCCAGACCTTCGGCACCGGCCTGCTCGGCGGGGCGGCGCTGCCGCTGGTCTGGGTGCCGCCGCCGGGGCTGGACTTCCTGCTGCTCGGCGCCCTGGGCGTCACGGCGCTGGCCGGGCACGCGGCGATGAACCGCTCCCTCCAGCTCAGCCCGGCGGCGGTTGTGGTGCCGTTCCAGTATGTGTCGATCATCTGGGCGGTGGTTCTGGACCTGTTGGTCTGGGGCACGGCGCCGACCCTGCGTATCATCGTGGGCGCGCTGCTCATCATCGGCAGCGGCCTGTTCGTCTTCCACCGCGAGCAGGCGCTGAACCGCGGCGCGGCCGCGGAGGCCAACGCCAGCGGCGGTCCCGGCGCCTAGGAAGGGCGCCTAAAACGGGAAGAAGCGCGGCTCCAGCCGGACGGCAGCCGGTTCCACCGGACTCCAGCCGAGGCGCGCGATCACCGCGTTCGACTCCACGGCCCGGCGGCCCGGCCCCAGCGACCATGTGACGTGGTAGGTCCCGCCGCCCGGCCGGTCGGTCGTCCCGGCGATGGCGACGACCAGCGCCTGCACGCCCAATCCATCGTCGGCCAGCCCCGTGATGGTTCCCTCACGCTCCGTCGGCAGCGGGTGGCCCGGCCCGACGCCGTGGGCCAGTGTGACGTGGTGGGCGACGGTGCGGGCGTAGCGCGCCGGGAACAGCGCCAGCAGGCGGGCGCGCTCCGCCTCCGGCAGCGCCCAGCCGACGTACCCTCCGCGACGCGTCATGCGATCTCCCCGCCGACTCCTGGGCGCCTCTCAGCGGCGTCCACCCCTCAGGATGTCGTCCATGACCTGGTTGGCCTCCGCCGGTCCGGCAATCAGCTCGATCATGCGGATGGCGGTGTAGCCGGTCCGCGCGTCGCCGACGCCGTTGGCCAGCGACTGCCGCGCCGTGCCGGTCAGCGAGGCGGTGGCCTGCTGGGTCACGCTCTTCAGCTCGCCGCGCAGGCCCAGCGTGTCGGCGATGGTCGAGCATTTGCGCAGGGCGCGGGCCTGATTCTCGGCCTGCGCCATCCGGGCCGTGTCGGTGCCGGGAACCAGCGTCTCCACCGCGGAGAGGATCTCGGTGTCCGCCCCGTCGAGCACCTGGGTGCGCACCAGCTCGTGCACCGAGTTGCGGATGGTCTTCAGCCGCTGGTCGAAGTCCTTGTTGCGGCTGTGCTCCATGGCGTTGCGCGTGGCCTCCAGGCTGGCCACCAGATCGACCGCGAGGGTGGCGGCGGCCATGCGGTCCACTGTGCCGCCGGAGGCCGAGCCGGCGCCGCGCGACCGCTCCTCGATCTGCGCCACCACCGTGCCGCCGAGATCCAGGAACAGGGCGGCGCGGTCGCTGGACTTCTGGCCCAGATCCATGTCCCACAGGCTGCCCAGCAGGATCGACGGGTCGGACAGGCGGGCCGCGGCCAGCAGGATGAACAGCTTCAGCGCCTCCGGCCGCGAGCGGGCGACCTGCCGCCCGATGGCCTGGATGCCGTCCAGATGGTCCTTGTGCAGCTTCTGGATCGGCTTGGGCGACAGGATGGCCTTCAACTCGGCCACCGGCTGGGCGATGGTCAGGATGCGGGCGATGTCCTCGATGGTGCGGACGCGGTCGGGGTTCAGCCGCAACCCCAGATCGTCGGCGAAGCGTCCCGTTTCCGTCTGCTCCCGGATGTCGGCCACGGCGGCGGCGGCCATGGACCAGAAGGCGCGGGCCTTCTCCGCCTGCTGGGCGCCGCCCGTGGCGTTCCCGGGCCCGCCCAGAGCCGCATCGACGCCGCGCAGCCGCTCCTTGCCGATCTGGCCCTCGACC